>JAKAQW010000085.1:8680-13719 GCA_021819525.1 Actinomycetes bacterium | reverse complement strand
GGGGTTGGTGGGGGCCCTTCGGCGGCAGGTTCGGCGGCAGGGGAGGTCTCCGCGGCAGGTTCGGGGGCCACAGGCTCGCCCGCGGCAGGTTCGGGGGCCGCAGGGGGCCCTTCGGCGGCAGGGGAGGTCTCCGCGGCAGGTTCGGGGGCCACAGGCTCGCCCGCGGCAGGCTCGGGGGCCACAGGCTCGCCCGCGGCAGGTTCGGGGGCCACAGGGCCCGCCTGGGCTTCGCCACGCTCGATCAGCGCCTTCAGCCCGTAGGCCAGGTTCCGAGGCAGCGCCTGGAGCAAGCCTGCCAGCTGCTGGAGGGGAGCAGCGAGCCCACCGGCAACGCGCGCCAGCAGCACGTCGCGCGACGGCAGGTCGGCCAGCGCCGCCAGCTCGGCAGCCGACAGCACGCCTGTTCCGAGCATCCCGCCCTTCACCACCAGCGCCGGATTGCCCCGAGCGTAGTCCCGCAGCGTCTTGGCCACAGCGCTGATGTCACCGGAGACGAAAGCGATGGCCGTCGGACCTACGAGCAGCCCTTCGAGCGGCTCGTGATGCCCCCCGGCCACAGCCAGGCGCACCAGTGTGTTCTTGTAGACCTTGTAGTCACCACCGACCGCGGCCAAAGCCCTGCGCAGTGCGGCAAGATCGGCCACGGTGAGGCCTCGGTACTCGGTCAGGATGGCTGCGTCTGCCGCACCGAGGCGGCTGCGCACCTCGTCGACGACGGCCACCTTTTCGGGCCTGGGATTCTCCATGGGCTCCTCCGCTCGCTGCTGGTCGTGCCGGACCTCGCTGCCGAGCAGGTGGTCCGGTACCGTCGCCGCAGCCGAGGGCGTGGTGGCACCCAAGAGGCGTTTGGTCGTCACCTCGTCTGGCCCAGCCCGGAGGCTGCTTCGATGTGGACCGTGGTCCACACCACCAGGGGTCTGCGGCGGCGGTGTCGTTCTGGTGGGAGAGCGCCGACCCCGGTGGTCGATGCTCGGTGGTGCGGTGGCTGTGTGGCTCGGTGCCTGTGTGATGCGGTGCTTGTGCGAAGATGTGGCTCGGTGCCTGTGTGAAGCGGTGGAACTGCGTTCAGCGTCGGTGCCGGCGAGTGGCCCGTGGCCGGCTAGCGCCCTGCGCAGCATAGCCGCATCTCATGCGCTCGCGGCCAGCTCTTCCACCTCGCGGGCTTTCACGGGGTCGACGTGGACACCTGGGCCCATGGTGCTCGAAAGAGTCACCGAGCGCACGTAGCGACCCTTGGCCGATGCCGGCTTAGCCCGCGTCAGCTCGTCGAGCACGGCGTGGAAGTTCTCGAGCAGCTGCTCACGCTCGAACGACACCTTGCCGATCCGGACGTGGACGTTGCCGATCTTGTCCGTGCGGTACTCGACTCGACCACCTTTGAACTCGGCCACCGCCTTGCCGACATCGGTGGTGACCGTGCCGGTCTTCGGGTTCGGCATGAGACCTCGGGGCCCGAGCACCCGACCCAGCTTGCCCACCTGCCCCATCAGGTCCGGTGTGGCGATGGCCACGTCGAAGTCGAGGAACCCACCCTCGACGCGTGCCACCAGATCGTCCGCGCCGACCTCGTCTGCGCCGGCGGCGCGAGCCGCCGCGGCCGCTTCACCGGTCGCGAAGGCCACCACTCGGGCGGTGCGCCCCGTCCCTGCTGGCAAGGTGAGCGTGCCACGGACGATCTGGTCGGCCTTTCGCGGATCCACACCGAGGCGGACGGCGATCTCGACGGTCTCGTCGAAACCGGCGCTGGCCATGGCCTTGACCCTGTCGACGGCACCTCCCGGCGTGTACAGCGCTTCGCGGTCGAAGGTCTGCAACGCCTTGCGGTACTTCTTCCCTCTGGTCACTTGCGTTCCTCCACGTCTCCGAGAACCGGGGGTGTGCCGGTCAACCGACGACGGCGACGCCCATGGAGCGGGCCGTGCCCTCCACCTGGCGCTTTGCCGATTCGATGTCGTCCGTGTTCAGGTCCGGCAGCTTGACGGCGGCGATCTCCGCCACCTGCTCGAGCGTGATGGTGCCGACTTGGTCACGTCCAGTGGTCGGCGAGCCCTTCTCGACGCCGGCTGCCTGCCGGATGAGCACCGGGGTCGGGGGGGTCTTCAGGACGAAGGTGAAGGACCGGTCCTCGTAGATGCTGATCTCCACCGGGACCACCGAGCCCCGCTGGTCCTCGGTGGCCGCGTTGTACTGCTTGCAGAACTCCATGGTCTGCACACCGTGGGGTCCGAGCGCAGTGCCGACGGGCGGCGCCGGGGTAGCACCTCCGGCAGGCAGCTGGATCTTCACGACGGCGACGATCTTCTTCTTCTTCGGCGGCATGGGCAGGGCTCCTGAGCACTGTCCGGACGGATCCCGAGAGAGCGCGACCGGATCGAACGACGAGATGGACGGTGGCGCCACGCGCCACAGAGGTCGAGAGGCTACAACTTGGCGACCTGGCTGAACTCGAGCTCGACGGGAGTCTCACGGCCGAAGATATTGACCAGGACCTTCAACTTCATCTGGTCTTCGTTGATGTCGGCGATCTGGCCGGAGAAGTCGGCGAACGGCCCTTCGCGCACCCGGACCGACTCGCCGAGCTCGTAGGCGAGACGCGGTCGGCTCTTCTTCGAGGTCTCCGCGCTGCCAGGAGCAGGCGTCACCTGGAGGATGCCCTCCACTTCCCGCCGGGCCAAAGGCGTCGGCTTGGTCCCCGGTCCGACGAACCCGGTCACGCCCGGGGTGTTGCGCACGACCGACCACGAATCGTCGTCGAGCTCGCAGCGCACCAGGAGATATCCCGGAAAGACCTTCTTCTGGACTACTACCTTCTTCCCGTTCTTGAACTCGACGACGTCTTCCATCGGGATGACGACCTCGTGGACCCGGTCTTCGATGTTCATCGAGACGATCCTGCTCTCGATGTTCGACTTGACCTTGTTCTCGTAGCCGGCATAGCTGTGGATGACGTACCACTGCCCGGGTCGGTCGTAGGGGCTCTCGGCCGGCACGTAGTCGTCCGCGCCGTCTGCTTCGACCCCGTCCTCGTCTGCGGTGCCCTCTACGGGTTCGCCCGCCGCGAGGTCGGTGTCGTCGGTGTCGTCGGTGAGTGAACCGGGCTCGGCGCTGCCCACGTCAGATGGCGCCGTCTCGGCTTCAAGTGGTGAGGCGCTCGCAGTCGCGGCTTCGGTCGGATCGTCTGGGGACAGGGCGCTGCTCATGGTGATCACGTCTTCAAGAGGTCGGTGACGGCATGGGAGAAAATCCAGTTCAAGCCGAAGATGGCGGCAGTCAGCAGCACGAGCACGATCAGGACGACCGTGGCCGCGCTCACCACTTCGGACCGGGTCGGCCAGGCGACCTGGCGCAGCTCCGCCCGGATCTCCCGCCCGAACTCGGCGACACGTCCGGGCAAGGACAGACCCGATGGCGCCCGGGGCCCGGACGCGTCGAAGGAGCCGCCCTCGGTGTCGTCGATCAGGGTGTTCTGGCTCATGTGCTCGTCGGACAATTCACGGGTGACCACGCTTTCGGCGGCTCTGCAGACTGGGCGGTCCGGGTGGCAGGGCAGGAGGGACTCGAACCCCCAACCGCCGGTTTTGGAGACCGGTGCTCTACCAGTTGAGCTACTGCCCTTCGGCGGTCCTCAGCCCGGCCGCCGTAGCCTTACCCCGAGGACCGAACCCCGAGGGGCCGTCTACCCAGGTTAGCAGAGCCGCCGTGGCCTGCAGGGCGCCTCTGTGACGGACAGCCCGGCGACTCCGGTTGGCCGCAGCGAGCACGGCTGCAGCACCTACGCCGGCTACTGCGGTCGCCGCGGCAAGGACCGTCGCCAACCTGCGACGACCGGCGTGCTCGGTACCGACCCCGAAGCAGGTACCCGCCTGCCGGGCAGGGTCACCGGTGGTGGAGCCGACCTCGCCGGCCACCTCGAGCACCACGCTTGTCGGCATGCTGCTCGGCACCCAGGGCATCTGCCAGCGGAGCTGGTGCAAGAGCCGCAGCATCCGGCGGTAGCGAGCCAGCTCTGCCTGGCATCGCAGGCAAGTGGCCGCATGCCGCACCAGAGCACGATCGGTACGCCGGGTCCCGTCGAGGATGCGGGGCAAGGCGTCGGCCACGGTGGCACAGTCGACCGGGTCACCCCGCACGGGCCCCCCTGGTCCAGGAGGTGGGGGCGCTCACTGCGCCACGCGACACCGATCGCGCTCGTCCGCCGACGGCGATGCCGCTCGAGGCCGTGCCAGCGCACTCAGGGGGGAACAACAGCTCTCGCAGCCGGCGGCGACCGCGATGGAGCCGCACCTTGGCTGCCGACACGCTGATGCCCAGCTCGGCGGCGATGGCCTCGTGCGACAAGTCGTACACGTCGCGCAGCACGACCACCGTCCGTAGCCCGTCGGGCAGAGCCCCGAGAGCGACGACCAGCTCTTCGCGATCGGCTCGCTGGCACGTTCTCGCCTCTGGATCGTGTGCCACGCACGTGTCAGCGAGCGCCATGCCCGCGAGGGCGTCCCGATCGGTCGCCAGGCTGTCGAGGTCGCGGTGCGCGGTGCGCGAGCGGCGTGCCAGGACGTCTGCCGCGCAATTCGCAGTGATCCGGTGAAGCCAGGTCGTAAAGGCAGCTTCTCCTCGAAAGCGGCGGATGCCCCGCAGGGCACGGAGATAGGCCTCCTGCACCGCATCGCCGGCGTCGTGCTCGTCACCGAGCATCCGCAGCGCCACGCCGTAGGCGTCGTCATAGGTGGCCTGCACCAGCGGGCCCAGCGCCCGGTGGTCTCCGGCTCTCGCTCGGCGGGAGAGCTCGACGACGTCGGTCGCGCCGACGTCGACCCGGGTGCTACCGGGCTGCGAGCCCGACCGTCGAGTCAGCGGGTCTCCTTGTGGACCGTGTGCTTCGCGTCCCAACGGCAGTACTTGGTGAGCTCGATCCGCTCGCGGTCGTTCTGCCGGTTCTTCGTGGTGATGTAGTTGCGCCGTTTGCAGACCTCGCAGGCCAGCGTGACCTGGACGCGCTTCTCGTTCTTCGCCATGGGCTGCTCCTCGTGAGACGGGCTCTG
>JAKAQW010000085.1:0-8580 GCA_021819525.1 Actinomycetes bacterium | reverse complement strand
GTGAGACGGGCTCTGGCCGTCATCGCCTGGTCAGGCGAACCGGGATCGGTACATCGTCGCGCCCGACGGCTGGGCGCGGCGCCACGACGGTTGGCCGAACCGACATGGACCGGTAGCGGCGGCGGGACTCGAACCCGCGACCCCACGATTATGAGCCGTGTGCTCTGACCGACTGAGCTACGCCGCCGGGGAGCCCCCTGTCGGAATCGAACCGACGACACCAGCCTTACCATGGCTGTGCTCTGCCGACTGAGCTAAGGGGGCGGGTACGACATCGACGCGGCTGGTCATCATAGCGCAGGGCGGCGGCTCGACCCCCGGCCCGAGAGCGGCTCTGCGGCCCTCGGCAGCCTGCCGTACGACCCAGGTCGCGCACTGCGGTGCCCGACGCCCACCGTGGTGCCCGGCCGCGCCGTGGGCCACACCTGCGGTGCCCGCCATACGGCCCACGTCCCGTACCATGCCCGACGTGCGTGGACCCATGGCGTCGCCGAGCAGGCCGTTGCGAATTGCCCCGGAACAGGCAGTGGGGGGAGCCAGAGCCCGGCTCGGAGCACGCTCGGAACGGGTGGCGCGACGGCGCGCGAGACCAGGCAGAGGGCCTGGGAGACCGCCGACGGGCTCGACGACAGGTGTCCCTCGACCGCCGGAGGACGCCGCGCATCGATGCACTGCGCCGTGATGGAGCTCCGGCTCGCCACGCTCGAGGACGCCGACGTCACCCGGCGCATCTACAACTTCGAGGTCACCCGGTCCACCGCGACCTTCGACCTCCGCCCTCGCACCCGCAGCGAGCACCTGCGATGGATCGAGCGCCACCTGGGAGCCCACCCGGCGGTGGTGGCCGTCGAGCAGGGCGTGGTGACCGGCTTCGCGGCCGTATCACCGTACCGGGAACGGCCCGCCTACGCCACGACGGTGGAGGACTCGGTGTACGTCGACCAGTCGTGGCGGGGCCGAGGCACCGGCGGCGCCCTGCTGGCCGACATCGTCGACCGAGCTGCCGACCACGGCTTCCACACCGTGGTGGCCCGGATCGAAGCCACCAACGAGGCGTCGCTGGTGCTCCACCGACGTCACGGGTTCACCTTGGTGGGCACAGAGCGCCAGATCGGGCGAAAATTCGGTCGGTGGCTGGATGTGACGGTGCTCCAGCTCATGCTCTGATCAGCTTCCGGCACCCACCAGCTCTTCGGCTGGAGGGCTCGGCTGACGTGGCCCCGAGCGGCCGCGAGGGGTAAGGGGGGTGAGCGGCACCGTCAAGATGAACAGCAGGGCCAGCAGGGCCACCGCCAAGGTCGCCGGATGCCCGGGGAGCTCCCCGATCAGCTGGCGGCCTCCGGGCAGACCGATGAAGGCGGTCGCCATGGAGAGCCCGACCAGCCACGGCCGCAGCCGGGCCGACACCACCGGTGCCAACATCACGAACCCCCACGACAGGTACCACGGCTGCACGACCGGGCCCAGGACGACCACCAGGACCAAGGTCGCCCCCATGGACCGCAGCAGGCCGAAGCGGTCGCTGTTCCACAAGAACCAGACACCCATGGCCGCCGCCGCGGCGAGCCCGAGCACCCGGGTCAGGGAGCGGATGTAGTGACCGGCGATGTGGATGCCCATTGCGTGCACGACGCGGGTGAGCAGCAATCCGATCCCGGTAGCCGGAGCCAGCCACGAGGTGACGGTGGCGGGGGTGTCCAAGTTGAGAACCCAGCGCCAGCCGAGACCGGCTATGACCGACAACAGCGCCATGATCCCGAGTGACACCAGCCCGGCGGTGATCACGGAGCGGATCCGCTGGCGCCAGGGCACACCGGGGCCGAGCCAGGTCCACCCGATGTACAACACGCCGATCGCGGCAGGAGCCTTGATGGCCGTGCCCAGCGTGCACAGCAGGATGCCGAGCACCGGTCTGCCACGTCGGGCCATCGCCACCCCCAGCACCAGGAAGCCGAGCATGAGGGCGTCGTTGTGCGCACCACCCACCAGCTCGAGGGTGACCACCGGGTTCAGCACCCCGAGGACGAAAGCAGCTGCCGGATCGCGCCCGTAGCTACGAGCGAGCATGGGAACGCCGACGGCGATCATGATCACCCCGCCCACCTCGAGGAGGCGAAGCAGCACGATGCTGGTCAGCTCGTTGTGGAAGCTGAGGTCCACGATGAAGCCGGCCAGCTGTAGGAACAGCGGGCCGTAAGGCGCAGGGGAATTGCCCCAGATCGGGGCTGCCAACCGCTGGAACGGCGCGCCCAGCCCGAGCACGTTCGGCCCGAACTGGTAGGGGTCGATGTGATGGCTCATCATCTCGCCCTGAGCCGCGTACGAGTAGATGTCGTTGCTGAACAGCGGTGGCGCGACCAGCATCGGCAGGCACCACAGGGCCAGGACCCAGGCGACCGACCGGACCGGCACACCGGGCACCGTGGCCAGGGTGCGGGCCATGGAGAACCAGGCCCGCATGAGCAGCAGCAGGCCGCCGTAGACGGCGACCAGCCCCAGGAAGAGGCCGGCGGTCGAGGTGTGTGCACCGGCGGCCGGTACCCCGAAGAACCACGAGCCGGGGAGCTTCAGCGCGAACGGGGAGCCGGGCTGGGACGCGCCGGCGGTGATGGCGCAGAGCCCGGCGAACCCCAAGATGGCCGGCCGCACCAAGAGCCGCGACCCGTCACCGGCCACGTCGTCAGGATCGATGTCCGGCCCGACGATGGCGTTGAACGGCCATCGGTAGCGCATGGCGGTGTCCCACCGGCTGATCCGGTCGAAGAACCGGTCGACAGCCGGCGGCAGTGCCACGCTGAAGCCGTCGCTGTCGCTCTGCTCGGGAGCCGGCACTGTCTTCTCGGGAGCCGGCACTGTGCTCTCGGTCTGCTCCACGTTCTTCGGTCCTCGGTGTCGGCGGCCCGTCCAGGCTGCGGCTGGCGGTCGGCTCGTGACGGGACGCTACCGAGCTCCCGGCGTCCCGCCAGAGCCCGTGCCGTCGCGTCCCTGCTCGGGTTCGTAACTGCATTGTAACGAAGTGGTCGAGCGGAGCAAGTCAGGCCACGCCCGCACTGCGGCTACCTACGCCGAGCGGCGTCCGCCGCGGTCCCGGGCTCGCCGGGCCGTTCAGCGACCGACGAAGAAGATGGAGAAGAGCAGCACCAGCAGCACGAACGACGTCGCCAAGGTCATCTTCAGGTCTCGCTCGAGCCCGAAGCCGACCACACCGACCGCCACCCGCAACACCGGCGTGGCCAGCAGCACCACCAGGCCGAGCACGATGACACCACGGCCCTGCCCCAGCGACAGCGAGTGGACCAGCTCGCCGAACGTGTGCGGGAAGGGGATCACCCCGTGGCTGTTCCTCGGCCGGGTGAGGGTCTGGTACCGCACGCCGTGGCTCAAGGTGGTGTAGCCGGGGTGGTGGGCGAACAGCAGGCCGAGCCCGGCGATCACGATGGCCACCGACAGCACCACGCCGATGCGCAGCACCCAGCTGACCACTGCTTCCATCTTGTGGATATAGGGGTCCTCGGGGATGTCGCTGGTGTCGACGGTCGCCCCGCCCTCCATCTGGTGGACGATCGCGTCGCTGGCGTCCCCGGCGGTTGGCGGCCCGATCGGCTTGCCACTTGCACCGTCACCCATAGCAGCAGCGGTCGAGGGACGCTCGTCACCAGCCATCAGAACACCCCCCGCTGGAACATCTCGATCGCGATCACGATGAGGACGACGACGAAGATCAGCCGGATGGTCTTGCTCTCGATCTTCCCCAGGGCCTTTGCCCCCAAGGTGGCTCCGCCGAGCACGCCTGCGGCGACCGGGGCGGCGATGATGGGGTCGATCTGGCCTCGGGCGAAGTAGATGCCGGCGCTGGCTGCTGCCGTCACGCCGATCATGAAGTTGCTGGTGGCGGTGGACACCTTCATCGGCAGGTGCATCGCCAGGTCCATGGCCGGCACCTTCAAGGCCCCGGAGCCGATACCGAGCAGGGCGCTCACCAAGCCGGCCACGTACATGATGGCCAGGCCCGGCTTGGTCCCGGTGACCTTGTAGACGATCTCCTTGTGGATGGCCTCGTCGTAGTAGGAGCCGTGCAGCCGCATGGCGTTGGCGATCCGGTCGTGGGACACCGCCAGCGGATGGTCGGCGTGGCGCTTGCGGTAGGTGGCGACCGACGAGTACGCCATCACCGCCCCGAACAAGACGAAGAGGAACCGGGCCGGCAGGTAGGTCGTGACGTACGCCCCGGTGACCGCCCCGGTCGTGGTGGCGATCTCCAGGAACATGCCGGCGCGCAGGTTCGTCATGCGCTCTCGCACGTACGCGGCAGCGGCGCCGCTCGACGTGGCGATCACCGAGACGATCGAGGCGCCGATGGCCAGCCGGATGTCGACGTGGAAGAGCAAGGTGAGCACGGGGACCACCACCACCCCGCCTCCCAGACCGATCAACGACCCGAGGATGCCGGCCACGATCGAGATGAGGAAGAGGAGGACGACGAGGTCGATCGGGGTCACGTCGACATTGTACGGACATTCGGACGAATGCGCAAACTGCGGCGTCGAGGGGCCCCGGCGTCGCGCCGTAGGCCGCTGTGACCAGGGTCTTCGATCCCAGAGCCCATGAACCGCGCCGTCGGGCTACGAGTCCGAGCAGGTCCTGTGCCCCGGCTCCCCCAAGCACGGCCACCGCCTCGGGTTCCCGGTCGCTGGGACCACGGCTCGGGCTCGAGGACTGTCTCCGCCACGTCGGGTGCTGGACCGACCGTCGAGCTGACCGAGCCCTATGCTCGAGCGGATCGAACGCCGATGCGGGCACGTCGTAGCCGACGAGACGTCCGCTCCCAGGGAGGATGCGTGAGCAAAGCAGAGCACACCCCTGCGGGGATCGTCGCCGACAGCAGCGCAGGGGCGCTCTGCGAGCAGCTGGCTGCGACCTGGCGCGAGCTGATCACCCTGTGCGCGACCATGACCGCCGAGCAGTGGGACCGGCCCACCGACTGTCCGGGCTGGACGGTGGCGGACCAGGTCGCCCATGTGGTGGGCACCGAGCAGCTCCTCCTCGGCGGGATGGAGGCTCCGGCCGAGCTGGCCGGTGGGCGCCCCGGCTACGTCCACAACGACATCGGAGAGCTCAACGAACGCTGGGTGCGCCACTACCGCGGAGCCGGCACCGAGCAGCTCACCGCCGACTTGCGCTCGGTGACCGCCCAGCGCCTCGACCAACTGCGGGCAATGGACGAAGCTGCCTTCGACGCTCCCTCGTGGACGCCGATCGGCCAGGCCACCTACCGCCGCTTCATGCAGATCCGGGTGTTCGACTGCTGGACCCACGAGCAAGACGTCCGCCAGGCGATCGGGCGTCCGGGCCATGGAGAGGGAGCAGCTGCCGAACAAGCGCTGGACGAAGTGGTCCGAGCCCTCGGCTACCTCGTCGGCAAGAAGGCCGCCGCCCCCGAGGGCAGCACGGTCACCTTCGACATCACCGCACCGCTCCGGCGCCTCGTCCACGTCGCGGTGGCCACCCGGGCTGGCGTCGTCGACCACCTCGACGCTGCGGCCACTACCGTCGTGCGCACCTCCTCCGACGTCTTCATGCGCGTCGCCTGCGGGCGCCAGCCAGCTCTCGATGCCGTGGCCAGGGGGCAGATCTCCCTGAGCGGAGACACCGATCTCGGCAGGCAGATCGCCACCAACCTGGCGTTCACCATCTGACGCATCAGCAGCGCACCATCTGACAGCCCACGGCGACCTACGCGGACCGCCCACCCACCGATGCACCACGCCGGAGAGCCCACCGATGCACCACCCCTGAGAGCCCACCGGTGCACCACGCCTGAGAGCCCACCGGTGCACCACCCGGACCGAGACCTGGCGAGCGAAACGCACCGACCACCCGGGTCTAGGCCTGCGCGTGCCGAAGACCCGGGGTTGGCGAGAACAGTGGAGCTGCTGATGATCGAGGCTCCTTCACTCCCAGGGTTCACCCCCAGGGGACCGGCGATGATCGAGGCTCCTTCACCCCGAGGGGACCGGCGATGATCCGAGCCGTCGGCCCGCCGCCCGTGCCAGCCACGATCCTCCCCGCCTTGCCCGACCACGCACTGCTGGTCCTGTGGACGGAGCTGGCTGCGCTACTGCTGCTGGCCCGGCTGCTCGGCAGCCTGGCCCGGCGCTTCCACCAGCCGCCGGTCCTCGGCGAGCTGGTGGCGGGGCTCCTGCTCGGGCCGTCGGTGCTCGGCGAGCTGGCCCCTGCGGTCGAGCACTGGTTCCTTCCCGCCGGGCACACCCAGGGTGACCTGTTGCAGACGGTGAGCGAATTCTCCCTGCTGGTGCTCTTGGTGGTGGTCGGTGCGGAGACCGACCTGCCGCTCATCCGGCGCCTTGGGCCGGCCGCCGCTTCGGTGTCGGGGGTCAGCCTGGTGCTCCCCCTGGCAGCCGGTGCAGCAGCCGCACTCGTCCTGCCGTCTGGCTTCCAGGTGGACGGCAGCCGGCAGGTCGCGTTTGTCGTCCTCATGGCGGGGGCCATGGGCGTGTCGTCTTTGCCGGTGGTGGCCAAGATCATCGGCGACATGGGCCTGATGCGACGCAGTTTCGCCCAGATGGCCCTGGCCGCGGGCACCGCCAACGACGTCACCGGGTTCGTCATCGCCGCGGTCGCCACCGGGCTGGCGCGTTCGGGCTCCAGCGACACCGTCGCCATCGCGCTCGGCGGGCTCGCCGCAGTCACCGTCGTGACCTTCTCCGCCGGGCAGTGGAGCATCGACGCCGCCTTGCGTCAGGTCCGTCGCCACGGCCCGAACCCGGCCGGGTCGATCACTGTCGCGTTGGTGGCCGCCCTGGTCGCGGCAGCCGCCGCCCAGGCCTTCGGCATCGAAGGCGCCCTGGGTGGCTTCCTCGCCGGGATCGCCCTGGGCCGCTCCCGGTTCCAGCAAGGGGCCGCCATGGACGAGCTGACCCGGTTCACCAACGCAGTCCTGGCCCCGTTGTTCTTCGCCACCGCCGGCCTCCGCGTCGACCTTGCCACCTTGGACACCACGGCGTTGCTGGTGGCCACCGGCGCGGTGGTGGTCGGTTCGATCGTCGTGAAGTTCCTGGCCGCCCTGGCCGGTGCCAGGCTGGCCAGGCTCTCGGGGCGCGAGGGCTCGGCCTTGGGGGTCGTGCTCAACGGTCGAGGAACCCTCCAGATCATCATCGCCGGAGTCGGCCTGAGCACCGGTGTCTTCACGGCGGCTGGCTACACCGCCGTCATCGTGCTGGCCCTCGTCAGCTCGATCTCAGTCGCCCCGCTGCTCTCCGCCGTAGTCGGCAACTGGCGAGGCTCTGCGGAGGAACAGGCCCGTCTCGACGAAGAGGAGCGTTTGGAGGCCAACCTGGTGGTGCGCGGTGGCCGGATCCTGCTCGCCAGCGGCGGGCGGCCCAGCGCCCTGCTGGCCGCGGCGGTCGTCCACCGGGCATGGCCACAGTCGGCACCGGTAACGGTGCTGACCGTCGATCGAGGTGACCACACCGACGCCGCCGGGGGAGACGTGCGGGGCGCAGGGTGGATGTTCCCCGGCCGGGCGATCGAACGCCGGCGAGTGGCCTCCGACGACGTGCTGCAGACCATCGTGGCCGAGACTCAGCTCGGGTACGGCGTGCTGGCCCTCGGAGCGTCGGAGACGGCGGGACCAGACAGGCTGCTGTCAGCCGTGGTGGACGACGTCATGGTCCGCTGCCCCATCCCCATGGTGGTAGCCCGCCGCGCCGCCACCCCAGGCGTTCCGGGTGCCCGACGCTCCTGGGCCGTTACCGGCAACGCTGACGGCGCTCGGAAGAGCACATTCGCCGGCGGCGAACCCGCGTTCCGACGAGTGCTCGTGCCAGTCGCTGGCTCCTCGGTCTCGAGCGGCGCACAGGAGGTGGCCTATGGCCTGGCTCGCACTAGTCGGGCTCAGGTGTCACTGGTCCACATCGTGACCCGCCCCACTACCAGCAGGGCACCGTGGGCCCGATCAGCCGAACGACCAGCCCAAGACGTCGTACGCCGGGCAGCCCGTGAGGCTGCCCGGTACGGTCTGCGGGTCCGCACCCGCATCCGTCGCTCGCCGGCGGTCGCCGAGGACATCGTCCGCCAGGCAAGTGAGATCGACGCCGACCTCGTCGTGCTCGGCGCGTCCGTCCGGTCGCTAGACGGCCATCCGTTCCTGGGCCACACCGTGGAGCATGTGCTCTCCAAGGCCAGCTGCGCTGTGGTGGTCGTGGTCTTGCCGATGTCCCAGACGAGCTCCAGGGCTGCTGCGGGGGACCCGGACAACGACGCCGAGCCTGACATCCGCGCCGAGCCTTGACCCTCCCCGGGCAAGGGAGGCGGTAGATGTGCCGCTCGCTGGCCATCGCCGTCGACTGCCCCGAACGGTGAAGGCGAGGTGCGCAGCACAAGGTCCTGGTCCCTTCGAGCGCTGAGACGGTCTGGATCAGGTGCCGGTCCCTTCTTCACGCTGCGCCCGCCAGGCGGCGCCGTGGGACGTTCCGGGGCACTGACCAGGATTTTCGTGGGAGTGGGCCGGGAGGGATTCGAACCCCCGTAGGCTGTGCCGGCAGATTTACAGTCTGCTTC
>JAKAQW010000325.1 GCA_021819525.1 Actinomycetes bacterium | reverse complement strand
CGGCTTCGTGCGCGCCGCCTACGGGTTCCCCCAGAGCCTCGGCTGCGTCGAGCTCCCCGTGCCCGTCGCCGCGCAGGCCTTCCCCCACCTCGCGCTCGGCGACCTGGTCACCGTGGCCAACTGACCAGATCTTCCCTCGTGCGCCATCACGGCGCTACGGCGGCGTGATCGGCGCGCACGTAGCGTCAGGCTGCGGGCTCGCGACCACCAGCCCATCGAAGGCCATCGTGATGACGGCGTCGGCCAGAGGTTCGCCGGTATCGCCGGGCTCGGGTCGGTACCACTCCACCAGCGAGTTCACCAGCCCGAACAGCAGCCGGGCGACCATGGCCGGGTCCAGGTCCGAACGCAGGTCGCCATCCGCGATGGCCTCGGTGACGAGCTCTGCCGCGAGGTGGTCGAGCTCGCGGCGCCGCTCGAGCGCTCGGCGCTCCACCTCGGTGTTGCCCCGCACCCGCAGCAGCAAGGTGACATAGGGGAGGTTGCGGACCAAGACGGTCACGCTGTCGTGCACCAGCCGCTTCAAGCGGGCCACGGCGGGCGCGTCCAGGGACCGAGCCTCCTCGGCCACGGCGAACAAGCCCTCGTGGGCCCGCTCCAGGGCCAGCGCCAGCAGCGCCTCCTTGCTGGTGACGTGGTGGTAGATAGCGGACTTGGTGATCCCCAGCCGGTTGGCCAGGAGCTCCATCGAGGCGCTGTCGTAGCCGCGCTCGGTGAACACGGCCACGGCGACCTGGAGCAGGGACTCCAGGTCGTAGCCGGGTCGTCCGGTGCCATCGGGCCCTGGTCGTGCACGAGGTCCCCGACGGGCACCTCTTCGACCCGGTTCGGGTCTTGGCCCTGGCGGAGGCGGTAGGGAGGGCTCGGTGATGCTCAACGCCCGGTGAAGGTGGGCCGCTCCTTGGCACGGAAGGCCGCCACGGCCCGGCGGTGGTCGTCGGTGGCGCCCAGGGCGATCTGGTCGTCGGCTTCGGCGGCGAGGAGCTCCGGCCACGGTGCCACCCATGCCCGGCGCAGGGCAGCCTTGGCGGCTGCGTAGGCCCGGGTGGGGCCGGCGGCCAGGCGGGTGGCCAAGGCGTCGACGGTGGCCGTCAGCTCCTCGTCGGGGACCACCTGGCCCACCAGCCCCCACGCCATGGCCTGGTCGGCGGTGAAGGGCTCGGAGCGCAGCACCAGCTCGCTGGCTCGAGCAAGCCCCACGGCCCGGGCCAGTGAGGCCGAGAGCCCCGAGTCGACGCTGAGGCCGATGGCGGTGAAGGCAGTGGTGAAGCGGGCGCTCGCCGCGGCCACTCGCAGGTCGCAGGCCAGCGCCAGGCCCAGCCCAGCTCCGGCGCAGGCGCCGTTGATCGCGCAGAGCACCGGCTTGGCCATCGTGGCGAGGGTGGTCACGAGTGGGTTGTAGTGCTCGGTGACGGTGGCGAAGGCGGCCTGGGCGCCGTGGGTCAAGGCGCCGTGGTGCTCGTCGAGGTCCTGGCCGGCGCAGAACACGGTGCCGGTGCCGGTCAGCACCACCGCCCGCACAGCGTCGTCCGCCGCTGCGGCCCGCACCGCGTCCACCAGCGCCTCCTTGGTGGCCCGGTCCAGGGCTTTCCTGGTCAAGGTGCAGGTGGTGATGCCTGCTGCGGAACGGCAGATCACGGGTCGTCGGTCTTGCATCTCCATTGGCGCTATGCTAGCACCCTGACCGAACGGACGGTTGGTGAAGCCCGTGCAGGCGGGCTCCACAGCCTCCGATGGACGTCGATGCCGTCGTGGCCAGGGTTCCACACGGTGAGGGGGAGCAAGATGACCGTCCTTCGCAGCTTCGTGAGCGGCTCGTGGTGGTTGCCGTCCGACGACGGCGAGCCCGTGCGCGACGCGGTGACCGGTAGCGAGGTGGCTCGCTTGTCGACCACGGGCCTGGACCTGGCGGAGGTGGTGGGCTACGGCCGCAAGGTGGGAGGAGCGGCCCTACGCGAGCTGGGCTTCCTGGGACGAGCCGCGGTGCTGGCGTCGCTGGCCGACCGCCTGAAGGAGCATCGTCAGGAGCTCTTCGAGCTTTCGCAGCGCAGCGGTTCCACCCGGCGAGACGCCGGCTACGACGTCGACGGTGGCATCGCCGTCGTGGCCAGCTATGCGAGGCTCGGCCGCCGAGCCCTGCCCGAGGGGAACCTGCTCGTCGACGGTCCGACCGAGACGCTCAGCCGGGGAGGCCACTTCGTCGGCCAGCACGTGCTCACGCCCCGTCGTGGCGTGGCTGTCCAGATAAACGCCTTCAACTTCCCCGTCTGGGGTCCGCTCGAGAAGTTCGCCCCGGCCTTCTTGGCCGGTGTCCCGAGCGTGATCAAGCCGGCGTCGGCCACCGCCTACCTCACCCATCGCCTGGTGGAGCTGATGGTCGCCGACGACCTGTTGCCCGCCGGCGCTCTCCAGCTGGTGGCTGGCAGCGTGGGCGACCTCTTCGATCACCTCGCCGAGCAGGACCTGGTCTCGTTCACCGGGTCTGCTGCCACCGCTGCCACCTTGCGTAGCCACCCGGCGCTGCTGGCCCGGTCGGTGCGCTTCAACGCCGAGGCCGACTCGCTCAACTGTTCGGTGCTCGGCCCCGACGCCGGCCCCGGCAGCCCCGAATTCGAGCTGTACGTGGAGCAGCTGGTGACGGAGATGACGGTCAAGGCAGGCCAGAAGTGCACCGCCATCCGCCGGGCCCTCGTGCCCGACACGGCGCTCGAGGCGGTGGTGGAGGCGGTGGCCGACCGGCTGGCCAAGGTCGTGGTCGGTCACCCCGCCGATCCGACAGTGACGATGGGGCCCTTGGTGAGCATGGCACAGCGGG
>JAKAQW010000324.1 GCA_021819525.1 Actinomycetes bacterium | reverse complement strand
TCTGAAGGGTGCGGCTCTCCTGGAGTGACGGCACGCGCTCGTTGATCCCTGCGGGCTGACAGCACTCCTCCCTGCGTAGATCCACCAGTTGGAAGCCTGTACCTGCTGGACTCTCTGTAGTGATGTGGATCTACAGAGAGGAGCTACGATGCCCTGCATCGCATCCCGGTCCCGACCATTGGTGCTCCGAGGCACGCTCACCACGTTCCGCCGCCGCTGCGGCAAGCCGTCGTGCCGGTGCGCCAACGGACAGCCGCACGAGAGCCCGGCGCTGACCTTCACCGAGGCGGGCCGCACCAAGACCCTCACGTTGTCGGCGAGCGAGGTCGCCGAGGTGGCCGCCGCAATCGAGCGCTACCAGAGTGCGAGAGCCGAGCTCGACGCCCAAGCCGACAGCGGCCTCGCCCGGCTCCGCAGCCGCCGGGCCGGGGGTGGTCGCCGGTGAGCACGCCGTGTGGACCCTCCGACACCTTTTCGATGGCGCGGACGTCCTTCGAGGGCCTCTGCTGCTGGCTCGACGGGGCGGAGGCCGGCGCGCTCGACCACGCCGTGCTCGAGGAGGAGCTCGACACCCGTGGTCGGGACTTGTTGCGCCAGATGCTCCAGGGCCATCTCGACCTGCGCGCCCTTCGCGAGGAGCGGATCGAGGGAGTCACCGACGCCGACGGTGTCTGCCACGGGGCGGTCGAGCCCGGCCACGTCCGGCCGCTCTCCACGATCTTCGGGCCCGTCAGCGTCACCCGGCTCGCCTACCGCCATCGCGGGCACGCGAACCTCTATCCGGAGGACGGCCAGCTCAACCTGCCCGAAGAGCGGCAATCCCACGGCCTGCGGCGCCTGGCCGCGATCGAGTCGGCACGCGGCAGCTTCGAGGAGGCTCGAGCGGCGATCGGGCGCACGAGCGGCGTCGTGCTCGGAAAGCGCCAGGTCGAGCAGCTCGCCGGGCGCTCGGCGGTGGACTTCGAAGACTTCTACGCCGCCCGCAGCGCCCCGGCCGCCCTCGCGGGCGAGGTGGTGGTGCTCTCCTGCGACGGCAAGGGCGTGGTGATGCGACCCGAGTCCCTGCGGCCCCATACCGCGGCCGCTGCCGCCCGGTCTGAGAACCGGCTCAAGACCCGCCTCTCGAAGGGAGAGAAGGCCAACCGCAAGCGGATGGCCGAGGTGGGCGCGGTCTACACCGTGGCGCCGCAGACACGCACCCCCGAGCAGGTGATGGCGCGTTCCGGCGAGGACGACGCGGCCGCCAAGGCGCCGAAGGCAGCCAACAAGTGGCTCATCGCCAGCGTGGTCGACGACGCGAAGGAGGTGATCGCCGACGTCTTCGAGGAGGCGAGTCGCAGGGATCCGGACAAGGCCTGCGACTGGGTGGCGCTCGTGGACGGCAACTGCCACCAGATCGACCGCATCGAAGCCGAGGCGAAGGCGAGAGGCATCGAGGTTCCCATCGTGGTCGATCTTGTCCACGTGCTCGAGTACCTCTGGAAGGCAGCATGGAGCTTTCATGCCGAGGGCGACCCCGCCGCCGAGGAGTGGGTACAGGACAAGGCCCTCGAGGTGCTCCGCGGCAAGGCAACGATCGTCGCGGCCGCGATCCGGCGCAAGGCGACCGCCCTCGGTCTCGACGCGTCGGCCCGGAAGAACGCCGACACCTGCGCCGACTACTTGCTCGCGAAAGCGCCCTACCTCGACTACCCGAGGGCGCTCACAAACGGTTGGCCGGTCGCGACCGGCGTCATCGAGGGTGCGTGCCGCCACCTCGTGAAGGATCGGATGGACATCACCGGTGCCCGCTGGGGCGCCGAAGGTGCCGAAGCAATCCTCAAGCTCCGGGCCGTGCGCTCGAATGGCGACTTCGAGGACTACTGGCGCTACCACCTCGACCGAGAGCGCCAGCGTGTCCACCGGTCTCGCTATGCGGGCGAGGTGCTACCGACTGCTGCCTGACGTCACTGCAGGGGAGCCGCACCCAAATCATACAAACAGACGAGGCGAACCTGAAGGGAGCGAGGCAGAGCGCCGACACCCGCTCAAGGTTTGCGAGGCAGATGCCGTTGGGCGAGGAGATGTCCCAGAGAGCGCGCCTCGGGCCTTGGTCGGGGCCGGCAAGCCGGCTCTCGGCGCGGCGGCCTCGAGCCTGCACGTGGGCGTCTGCTTCGTGGCACCAGGCGCATCCGCTGCGGCCACCTGCGCCGGCGAGAGCGGTCCAGGGCAGAGCGTCGACGACGAGGTGCTGCTCTGCGCCGCCGCACCCGCACGCTCGACGACCGGGGTGTCGGCGCCGTTCCTCGACGGCCGGACCATGCAGGCCTCGGTCCGGGACCTCCTCGAGGAGCCCCAGCCACCTGGGTCCGAGACGGCGTACTCGGCCGTCAACGCAGCTTCGCCCGCCGTCTCGCTCGGCGTAGAGACGATCACCGGGATGGACTGCCCGTGAGCAGCCGCGCCCGCAACGACGCTCCGCAGCACAGATCGGACGAGTCCGGGGTCATCGCGGTCCTCACGGCGATCGGCGCCACCGCACTCCTGGCCTGCGTCGCCCTGGCGATGAACCTCGGCAACATCGCCCAGACCCATCAGCATGCCCAGAGCGCCGTCGACGCCGCCGCGCTCAGCGGTGCCGACCTCCTCGGTCAGGGCGAGAGCCCCACGAGCGTCGTGCCGGTCGTGGAAGAGAACGTGGCGGAGAACTTCCGGTCAGCGGGCCTTGCCGTCGGCGCCCCGGCTTGGAGCACCTGCTCTTCTCCTCCGAGTGGCTTCAGCGCACCGGCTGGCGCGACAGAGGACTGCATCACGTTCGGATCGGCCGACGCGATCCGCGTCCAGCT
>JAKAQW010000323.1 GCA_021819525.1 Actinomycetes bacterium | reverse complement strand
CTCGGTGCGAGCAGTGGCCTCGGTCGTGGACATCGACGAAGGCATCGTCCATGTCCGCCCGCTCCGCGGGCCGGCTGAAGAGCACGCGCACCTCCTGGGCGCGAAGGCGTCATAGGCCCAATACCACTTAGTTAGGAGTCAGAGGTGTAGAGTCGGCCCATGCCGCGAGCTGGTCAGATCAAGGTTCGGGACGACGACCGCCTCACGGACCGGATCGCGGTCGGTGTGCTCACGTCGACCTTCCCGCCCGCCCTCGTCGACGAGGTGCTCGAGGTGACCGGTCGCGCGTCGCAGCGTCATCGGCTGTTGCCGGCGCGGGCGGTGGTCTACTTCACGCTCGCAATGTGCCTGTGGGCCGACGAGGAGTACGTCGAGGTCGCCCGGCTGCTCGTCGGTGGCCTGAGGACGATGGCGCGGTGGCGGGGGTCGTGGCGGGTGCCCACCTCGGGAGCGATCACCCAGGCACGTGCCCGGCTCGGCTCTTCGGCACTGAAAGCGCTCTTCGAGCGGGTCGCTGCCCCGATCAGCACCGAGGGCGCAGCCGGCTCGTGGTGGCGGGGCCTGCGGCTCGTGGCGATCGACGGGACGGTGTTCGATCTGCCGGACACCCCGTCGAACGAGGAGCACTTCGGGCGGCCGGGGTCTGGACGCGGTGAGGCCCAGGGCGCCTTCCCTCAGGCCCGCGTGGTGGCACTCGCAGAGTGCGGCACGCACGCGATCATCGGCGCGGAGATCGGGCCGTGCACGAGCGGGGAGACGACCCTCGCACGCCCGCTGCTCAGACTGCTCAGCGAGCAGATGCTCTTGCTCGTCGACCGCGGCTTTCCCGGCTACGAGCTGTGGCGAGAAGCGGCAGCGACCGGGTCCGAGCTGTGCTGGCGGACGAGGTCGAACGCGGTGCTGGCGGTGGCGACGGCGCTTCCCGACGGCTCCTACCTCTCCGCGCTCCGGCCACCTCGGGGCAATCCCGGGGCGCCGATCAGCGTCCGGGTGGTCGAGTACACCCTCACCCATCCCTCACGCGCAGGCGACGAAGGCCCGATCCGGCTCATCACCACCCTGCTCGACCCGACCACGGCGCCTGCCCTCGAGCTCGCGGCGCTCTACGGCGAGCGATGGGAGGAAGAGAACGCCTTCGACGAGCTGAAGACCCACCAACGGGGCGCAGGCCGGGTACTGCGCTCGAAGTCTCCTGAGATGGTGGTCCAGGAGATCTACGCCCACCTGCTCGTCTACTTCGCGATCAGGTCCCTCATCAACCGAGCCGCCGAGCAAGAGGAGCTCGACCCGGACCGGGTCTCCTTCATCGCCTCGCTCCGAGTCGTCCGCCGCCAGGTCACCGACCAGGCGGCCTTTTCCCCCTGAGCACCTCGCGACCGCCATCACCGAGGCGAGAGCCGAGATGTTGCGCCGGCTCAACACGCGCCGATTGCGGGCCAACCCGCGGGTCATCAAGCGCAAGATGTCCAACTGGGCGGTGAAGCGTGCCCACCACCGCAACCCCGATCGTCCGAGCGCGTCGCCACGCGACACGATCGTCATCACGGGACCCTCTCGGACGGCGCCACAGAAGCGCCGGCCGCGGGTGCCGGCGAGTCCAGCACCCTAACTAAGTGGTATTGGTCATAGGCCAGCTTTCCGACGCATCGCCCTCATCTCTGGCGAGCGAGCTCGGAGGGACGGGCCGCGCCCATCGGCGGCGGCCAGCCCGAGAGCGCGTCGATCCGGACGTCGGTCCCGGTGTGGGGGGCGTCGACCATCTCGCCGTGGCCGATGTAGATCCCTACGTGGCCGGGGAGGCCGGGCGAGAGCTCGCCAGGGTCGAAGAAGACGAGGTCGCCGGGCTCGAGGTCGGCGACGGGCACGTGGGGGAGCGCCGTCCACCGCGCTGTGGAGGTGCGCGGGATGCGGATGCCCGCCGCCGCGTAGGCGGCCTAGGCGAGCCCGGAGCAATCGAAGCCGACCCCGGGCGTCTCGGCGCCCCAGACGTAGGGGGTGCCGATCTGGTCGAGCGCGTAGATGATGGCGACGGCCGCAGCCTCGGTCGGGGCGTCGAGCCCCGGAACGATCGCCGCAGCGGGCGCAGCGGACACCGCGGACGCAGAAGACGCAGAGGCCGCAGAGGCCGCAGAGGAGGCGGGGGAGGCGGGACCGGCGTAGGCCGCCGCGTAGGAGAGGACCTCTCGCACGTAGGCCGCTGTGTGGTTGTAGGCGCTATGCCGACGTCGGCATAGCGCCCATTATGCCGACCCCCTGGTTATGCCGACCTGGGGCAGGAAACCTTTTTGGTTGCTGGGTTTCTGGGTCGGTGAGGTCGGCATAACGCGAGGCCCGGGCGGCTGGCGGTGAGCGGGCTTCGGATCGTTGGGATCGCCGGTGCGGGTGTGGTGCTCTTGGTCGTGGTGCTCATCGGGGCGGCCGCGGTCGCCTTGGTGTCGGTGCTCACCGGTGGTGCGGTCATCCCGTCGGCGTCGGCCACGACGGTGATCCCCTCCAGCATGCTCACGCTGTATGGGCAGGCTGCGGTCACCTGCCCGGGGTTGCCGTGGACCGTGCTGGCCGCCATCGGCACCGTCGAGTCCGACAACGGCCAGTCCACCCTCCCCGGCGTCCACTCGGGCGCCAACTCGGCCGGCGCCGAAGTTATCTACAGGTGGGTCGGGGGTCTGAGGCACGTGAGGGACAGTGTCCTCGGGCGACGTGCCGGTCCCGCCCGGCGGGGCGGAGCCTCCTTCTCCTTATGACCCGACCGACGCTGTGTATGCGGCGGCTCGCCTTCTGTGCGCGAATGGAGCGGCCAACGGGACCGACCTGTCGGCGGCGGTGTT
>JAKAQW010000322.1 GCA_021819525.1 Actinomycetes bacterium | reverse complement strand
GCCACGGCGAGCAGGCAGTTGGCGTCGGGCGGCAGGTAGATGCGGATCACCTCGGCCTTCTTGTTCACCATCACGTCCAAGAACCCCGGGTCCTGGTGCGTGAAGCCGTTGTGGTCCTGGCGCCACACGTGGGAGGTGAGCAGGTAGTTGAGCGACGGGATGGGCCGACGCCATGGGATCTCCTTGCACTTGGAGATCCACTTGGCGTGCTGGTTGAACATCGAGTCGACCACGTGGGCGAACGCCTCGTAGGTGTTCAAGAGCCCGTGGCGCCCGGTGAGCAGGTAGCCCTCGAGCCAGCCCTGGCAGAGGTGCTCGCTCAGCACGTCCATCACCCGACCATGCTGGGAGAGGTCCTCGTCGGTCTTGCGGATCTCGCCCATGAACTCGTGGGCGGTGACCTCGAAGAGGTGGCTCAGGCGGTTCGAGGAGGTCTCGTCGGGACCGAACACCCGGAACCGGTCCGGGTTCGCCACCAGCACGTCGCGCAGCCACGCCGAGAGGACCCGGGTCGCTTCGGCGTCGACGCTTCCCGGCGAGGGGACGGCGACCGCGTAGGGCTCGACGTCGGGGAGCGAGAGGTCCCGGGCGAGGGCGCCGCCGTTGGCGTGGAGGTTGGCGCTCATCCTGGCGGTGCCACGGGGGGCCAGCGCGCGGATCTCGGGGACCGGAGCTCCCGTCTCGTCGAAGAGCTCCTCGGGGCGGTAGCTGCGGAGCCAGGTCTCGAGCTGGGCGAGCTGGCCGGGGTCGGTCCGCGGGCGCTCGAGCGGGGTGAGGTGGCAACGCCAGGTGCCTTCGGCGGGGAGGCCGTCGACGGTCTTGGGCGCGGTCCACCCCGCGGGGGAGGCCAGGACCACCATGGGCCAGCGCGGGCGGCCTTTGGCCTCGCCGTTTCGCCAGCGCTCCTGGATCGAGCGGATCTCGGCGACCGCGTGGTCGAGCGCGGCGGCCATCTGCTGGTGCATGACCAACGGATCGTCCCCCGCCACGGTCACCGGCTCCCATCCCGCGCCATGGAGCAGCTCGTCGAGCTCGCCGGGTTCGAGCCGCGCCGGGACGGTCGGCAGCGCGATCTTGTAGCCGTCGAGGTGCAGGATCGGCAGCACCGCGCCGTCCCTGGTCGGGTCGAGGAACTTGTTGGAATGCCAGCTGGCGGCCAGCGGACCGGTCTCGAACTCCCCGTCGCTCACGATCGCGGCCACGACGAGCCCGGGGTTGTCGAACGCCGCTCCCGTCGCGTGCAGCAGGCTGTAGCCGAGCTCGCCGCCCTCGTGGATGGAGCCGGGCGTCTCGGGCGCCACGTGGCTCGGCACCCCTCGAGGGAAGGAGAACTGGCGGAACAGGCGCGCCAAGCCCTCGCGGTCGAGCGAGACGCTCGGGTACACCTCGCTGTAGGTGCCGTCGAGGTAGGCGCCCGCGATCATCGAGTGCCCGCAGTGGCCGGGCCCGGCGATGTAGATCATGTCGAGGTCGAACGTGGTGATCAGCCGGTTGAGGTGCACGTAGATGAAGTTCATCCCCGGTGCCGATCCCCAGTGCCCGAGGAGGGTCGGCTTGATCATCTCGGGGGTGAGCGGCGCTTCGAGCAGCGGGTTCTCCATGAGGTACGTCTGGCCGAGCGCCATGTAGTTGGCGCACCGCCACCAGGCGTTCATCGCCGCCAGCTGGTCCGGCGCCAGGGGTCCCTCGTTGCTCTGAGAAGCGCTCATCGTGCCTGTGGCTCCTTCCTCGCCGGCCTCGGCCGGCGCGTCGTCATGCTCGGTGGTTCTCGGTAGGCCGTTTCGGGAGCCGCTCGCTGCGTGCGGCTAGGCGCGACGGGCGGTCATGTCCATCGTGCGAGTGTCGCACCCGCCCCGCAGTGCCTGCCAGGGCCGAAGGGCCCTCAGCTCGCGTCGCGCGGTCGAGCCCGCCTGGTGATCTCGGCATGGCGACCTCCCGCTGTCCGGTGGCGGTCTGTCGGAGACTGGGCGATCCCGAGGAGCGTGCCCAATCGCATGCCTCACGGCGGTGAGATGCTGTGGTGATGCGACGCTGCGAGTGGAGGCGCGACGAGGCATGGCGGTCGTGAGGCCGGGGTCCGAGCCCGCTGGTGCTGCGCCACTCCCCGGCAAGGAGAGCCCTGCGCCACTCCCCGACGAGGAGAACGCCCGGCTTGCGAGCCACGTCTCGGGAACCGCCGTAGGGCTCTCGAGCGCCGAGGCCGCACAACGTCTGGCTCGTGATGGGCCCAACGCGATTCCCGAAGTGCACCAGAGCAAGCTGGCATTGCTGGCTTCGAAGCTGTGGGGTCCGGTCCCATGGCTGCTGGAGGCGGCGATCGTGCTCGAGCTGGTGCTCGGCAACGACGTGCAGGCGCTGATCATCGCTGTCCTGGTCGCGCTGGATGCCGCGCTGTCGTTCCGTGAAGAAGGAGGCGCCCAAGAGGCGCTGGCCTTGCTGCGAAAGCAGCTCCAGGTCATCGCGCGGGTCTACCGAGACGGCAGCTGGCAGGAGCTTTCAGCGGAGTCGTTGGTCGAGGGGGACGTGGTCCATCTTCGCCAGGGCGACCTGGTGTCTGCCGATGTCGAGTTGTCCGAGGGACAGCTTGCCGTCGACCAGTCTCAGCTGACCGGTGAGTCGCTGGCCAAGACGGTGTCGGCCGGAGAGTTGGCATGGTCAGGATCGATCGTGGTACGCGGAGAAGCCACGGGCACGGTGACCGCAACGGGACCGCGTACCAAGTTCGGGCACACCGCCGAGCTGGTGAGCACGTCGCACGCTCCGGGGCGGCTCGAACAGCTGATCATGGGGTTCGTCACCGCGCTCCTCGTGCTCGACGCCGGCTTGGTGGCTCTCGTCCTGG
>JAKAQW010000321.1 GCA_021819525.1 Actinomycetes bacterium | reverse complement strand
AAGGTCGACTGGTTACGACACGTCGGCACCGAGCCGATCGTCTGCGACGTCTTCGAGCGCGACGAGTTGCTCCGGGCCGTGGCCCGCTTTTCCCCTGATGTCGTGGTCCACCAGCTCACCGACCTGCCCGACGACCCCGCACAGGTCCGCGAGCAGGCCGCGACCAACAGCCGGATGCGACGCGAGGGGACGACGAACCTTGTCGATGCAGCGTGCACTTGCGGTGCCCGGGTGATCGCCCAGAGTGTCGCCTGGTCGCTCCCTGGCGACGGTGGTGGAGCGGTGGAGCTCCTCGAGCACACGGTGCTCGGCGCAGATGGCGTCGTCGTTCGCTACGGACAGTTCTTCGGGCCCGGCACCTACTACCCGATTACGCCACCGGGTCCTCCCCGCATCCACGTCGGCGAGGCCGCCCGCCGGACCGTCACGCTTCTCGAAGCTCCGAGCGGGATCGTCGACATCGTCGACGACAGCGGATAGGTCTTCCGGCTCCCGCCACCGAGAACGAGCAAGACTGCAATCGCAGGACGCGGTCACGGCGCCGACGCGCCGACAAGCACCTCGTCACCCCACCTCGCCCCGACGGTCGCCGGGAACGGTTCGACACGCACCTCCGCGCCGGTGTGTGGCGCGTCGACCATGACTGCCTTACCGTCCTGGACGCCGACGTAGATCCCGACGTGCGACACGTCAGTGGGACCGCTCCCGAAGAAGACGAGGTCGCCGGGCTGAAGCGGCGCGTTCGCCGGTATGGGCGGCCCCGCGTCGTACTGCTCCTGGGCGGTGCGGGGCAGGGCGACCCCGGCGACACGGTAGGCGGCTTGAGCGAGCCCCGAGCAGTCGAAGCCAGCCCCGGGGGTCTCGCCACCCCAGATGTACGGCGTGCCGACCTGGGCGAGCGCCCAGTCGAGCGCGATCCCCCCTGCCGTCCCCGCCGCGACGGTCTCGGCCTGGCTCTGGCCGTAGGACTGGGCGATGGAGAGGACCTCGGTCACGTACCAGGACGCGTGGTTGTAGGCGAACACCGCTCCGGAGATGTCGGTGCCGTTGGCCGCCCCGTTGGCGCAGAGCATCCGTGCCGCGGCGTAGACGGCGTCGGTCGGGTCGTACGGGCTGGGCGGGCTGGCCCCGCCGGGTGGGACCGGGAGGTCGTAGGCGGCAAACGTGGCCGGCTCGAACTGCATCGGCCCCATCGCCCCGGCAGCATTTTGCCCAGCCGAAACGCCAGGCAGGGTGGAGGTGCCGTTGTCGGACTCGACGGTGCCGATGGCGGCGAGCACCGTCCACGGAAGCCCCGGGCAGGTGACGGCGGCTTGTTGGTAGAGGGCAAGCATGGCCGGCGGGATGGCGCTCGTGGCCGTGGCGGAGGGGGCGGTGCCCCCGCCGCCGAGGAGCGACGCGATCCCTGCCCCCGCCCCCGCTGCGAGGAGCGCGACGAGGAGGACGAGCCCGGCTGCTGCGGCGGCGAGCTTGGTGGCGGGCCCGGAGGTGGCGCTGTCGTCGAAGGCGATGCTCACGCTCGGGGTAGTGGGGCGTGGGCGAGCTGGGCGAGGCGAAGCCTGACGCCGCCGGTCGAGGCCGGGAGCCAGATGGCGGCGTCGGGGGCGGTGCCGGGCGAGCGTGCGGCGGTGGCAACCGGGACGCCGGGGTGGGTGAGCACCCGGCGGGCGTCACGCTCTCGGCGCGGGCTTCCGAAGCTGAAGAGGACCCAGTTCGGATGCCCGGCGGCAGCGGCCAGGCGGGCGTAGCCGGGGAGCTTTTGGCCGAGGCGCTCGAGGCGTTCGGTGCCGTTGTCGTACTCGAGGAGGAACGGAAGTGCGGTGTCGGCTTCGCTCCAGACGCCGTAGCCGTCGGGTCGGACGACCTCGCCCCATTCCCGGGCGCAGCGCCGCTCGGACCACCACTCGTCGAGATAGCAGCCGGGACGGGTCCGCGCCGAGCGGAGGAGGCCGCAGAAGAAGCCGTTGGTCCCGACGAGGTGGGCGAGGCGCTGGCTGGCCGCGAGGTCGTGCGCGAGGCCCCTGCGCCAGGTGTGATCGGCGGGGTCGGTGCCGGTCTCCGCGGTGACAACCGCTGCGCCGAGCGGACCGAGGACCCAGTGGAACGGGGACGGGCTCCCCCAGGTCTGGGGGCGGAAGCGGTCGAGGATGTCGAGGGCGTACAGCTCGGCGAGGCGCATCCGGGCCCGGCGTTCCCCGGTGAAGCCGACGTCGGCGACCTGGGCCGTGGTGAGGACGCGGTGGTCGTCGAGGAGCCGGCACACCAGCCGGTCGCGTTCGGTGAGCCGGCCGACGATCGCCAGCAGCCGAGCCTCGATGTCTCGCCAGCCACGACGAGCACCTCCGGTAGATCCCGAGCGGAGCGCTGCGCTGCTCCTTGGCGACGAGGCGGGATGCGGAGCGCCTAGCGGCGCCGGACCACCTGCCGAGGCGAGAGCAGCCGGCGATCGCACCGCCAGAGCCGACCGGGGTTCGCCGGCACCAGCACCCGGCGACGCCGCTCGATCCGGCCCCCGGCCGGTATCATCGACCACGCTCACACCCCCTACCCCTTGAGTCCGCCGGCGCGGCGGAGCCCTTCCCGGTGCCGTGTGGTGGCGGTTCGGATGGACCCGAGGGCTCCATTCGAGGACGGAGCCCATACCGGAGCCCTTCATGGAGCCCATGGTGGAGCCCACTGCGGACATCACCGGGGGCATCGGCGGGGATGCCGGAGAAGGCGCTGGCGTTGGCTCGGGCCGCGGCGATGGCGGTGAGCGTCTCGTTGGCCCCGACGCTGATGACATCAGCGGTGGCGGTGCCCTCGGCGGTGCCGGCGCTCACGCCATCGGCGCCGGCGGTGCGCGTG
>JAKAQW010000320.1 GCA_021819525.1 Actinomycetes bacterium | reverse complement strand
GGCTCGTCCGCACTGTTGCTCAGGATGCGGCGCGTCGGAGAATGGCGACGAGGCGTGCGGTGACTGCTTCGGCCGTTATCTCGGACAGCTTCCAGGTACCGACCGGTCCGCTGTGCCCGTGCTTCTGGCACATGTCACCTTCGGACACCTGCACCTTCTGATCGTAGGCCTCGGCGTCGAGCTGGAGATAGGGGTACATGTCGGTGCTGGGCGCTTCGGGGATCTCGCCGTGCAACGACATCCAGGCAGTCAGGCGTGGGTCGGACTGGTGGAGGACGCCGCCGTGGCCTTCTGCGACGAGCCCGTCGCCGCCGTTGGCTCGGAGCCGTTCGATGACCGCTTCCATGGCCGGCCGGACCTGCTGCTGGCAGATAGTGGCGAAGTCGACGAGGAATTGCTGCCGGCGTGCATGGGCTGCAGCCTCGAGCTCCGCCTCGTGCTGCAGACGCCGGGCGTACTCCTGCACGATCGCGTCGATGGCGGCCAGCGGGTCGCCGTCCGATCCTGCCGTGCGCTCTGGGCTTTCCGTGCTATCGCTCATCACTGGTCCTCCCTGGTTCGAGACGCCTGGCGCGCAGCGAGACGGTCATGGCACCTTCGCCGCACCCATCGACGGGTTCGGCGATGCTGGGCATCGTGACCGGGGGCGCCTGGCTGGGCATCGTGACCGGGGGCGCCTGGCTGGGCATCGTGACCGGGGGCGCCTTGCTGGGCATCGTGACCGGGGGCGCGCCTGGCTTCGGGTTGTCATGGCTCACATCCACGATCGCAGCTTGCTCGACGACGCTGCGTCCCATGTGGCGGGCCAGGCGCTGCGGATCGCGGCCCGTTCGGTGCGTTGCACGAGGATGAGCTCGCCCGCACACAGCGTTGCCGCTGTGCGAGCTGCCTCGGAGAGCGTGGCCGTGGTCGTGGGGTCGGTGCCGAGGCTGAGCGCGGCGGTGCGGAGCCAGGTCTCGGCGATGACAGCATCCTGGTGGTCGCCGAGCAGTGTCTGCACGTCGGCCATGGCAGCGGCGAACCGTCTGGCGGGACGACCGCAGAGCGGCGCCATGGCCTCAGCCGCGTACCGGCAGCGTTTGGCCAGAATGCGCACCTCGTGCAGCGCATGGTCGCTGGGATGGCCACCAAGGCGCCCGGCACGCGCGGCGAGCTGGCGCCATGGCCGTCGCACGAGGTGCAGCCCGGCGGCCGGCACGGCGCCCTCACCACTGCGCACCGCCGACGCCGGCGACTGGGTCATCTCCACCAGAGTGTCGAGCAGCGCGTCGTAGCGTGCACTGCGCACGGTGGTGAGCAGGACGTGTCGGTGGGTCTCCCGCCGGCGGTCGAGGAGCTGGAGCAGCGGGGCTGCTGCCGGCCTGTCGGACTTGGGCAATGCAGCGATCTGGTTCTGCAGACGCTCTATCAGGACGTCGTCGTCACGGACCGCGCCGACGGCGCCGGCCAGCCAGCGCAGATCGGCGCGTAGGGCGGCTGCCCACCGCTGGTCGAGCACGGCACCGAAGGTGCGAAGATCCGAGCGGAGCCGGCGGACAGCCACCCGGAACTGGTGGACTGCTTCGACGTCCTCGCCGAGGCGGAGCCCGGGATCGCAGCGGACCAGCTGGGCCACGGAGCGTGCCAGGGCCGCCCCGACCAGCTGGCTGGCGGTGGCACCGGCGTCGACTGGCGGCGGGGGGGCGACGTCGGGTGGTAGCCGGGCAGCCGAGCCGAGCGCGCGGACGACCTTCGGCAGCGGCGGATCGGGCTGGAACCCAGCTGCCACGAGCCGGTCGACGGCTTTGCGCAACAGCCGGCGAGCCCGGGCGCTGTCGACCTCGAGCTCGAGCTCGATCTCGCGGAACTGCGCGTGCGCAGGACACCCGCTGCTCCTGGCGGCGTCGGTCTCCATGACGGCTGTGACGGTGTCGTCGACCAGCTCGACCAGGGGCTTCCCGCTCTCGTCGCCGATCCCCAGCACCGTGCGAGCTGTCTGGAGGCGGGCCACCGCCACGACCGGTTCCCCCCGCGCGTAGACACGGACGAGATCGAGGAGGGTGGCGGGAACCAGGCTGCTCGGACCGTCCACGACGATCTCGCTCCGTGCAAGTGTCGCCCCGCTGGTGGTGCCCGGCAGCTTGAGCGCCCAGGCCGGCCCCGGTTCACCGGTACGACAGCGAAGCGTCGCTCCGGCGCGCGCCAGGCGCAGGTCAGCGGTGTCGTAGTAGAGGGCGTCGAGGTGCCGCACTGTCGCCGGTCCGACCTCCATGCCGCCGAGGAGCCCGTGGAGGTCGGGAACGGCCAAGCCCGCCCGAGCAGTCAGCTTCGCTTCACGCTCCATCGATGCCCGAGGCCTGGTCACCGCTCACCGACCGACGGCGTCGGTCGACCGTGGCGGCCGACGAGCGCAGAGACGACCTGGTGGCCCGCCTCGTCCCCACAACGCTGGGCGAGCGCTGCGCAGCCGGCACCAGCGAGCGGCGCGGAGCCCGTCGCGCTCCTCGGGGTGCTCCCAGCCATCAGATCATCTCCTTCTCCCCGGCTTCTCCCCGGCCGACCGGCACCGGTCGAGCCCACCGGGGTCGGGCCCACCGGGGCCTGCGCCAAGGCTCCTGACCGTCTCGTGACCCTCGGCAACGCGACCACGTCCCACCTTGCGCCGAGCCAGGCCTGGCCGCTAGAGCCGTTGGTCCCAATCGTGGCGACCGCCGGCAGCTCGAGGAGCCCCGGAACCTCACACCGGCGCTCGCCCGGCCTACAGCCTCTGCAGATGAGTGGACCAGCAGCACTGTAGGTGATCGTGGAGCACATGGACGTCGCCGGCGAGCGTCACCCCCGAGCGGCCGGCGCACCCATCGTCGCGGCGTGGGTCATGA
>JAKAQW010000319.1 GCA_021819525.1 Actinomycetes bacterium | reverse complement strand
GATCACCTGGGGGCTCCTCCTCGCAACGCCCGCTCGACGCCACCGGGCCGCGATGGTGCGACCATTCACGTCGGGGCGCGTTCGCCTCGACGATCCAGATAGCCGGCAGGAGCAACCGGAAGGCCACCGCAAGGCTACCCGCCGGGATCGTAGCGCGGGTGCTGCAGTGCACTACATGAGCACTCCCGTGTCGATCCGGTTCGATCCCGCAATTCTCGAACGGTTGCGCCGGCGCGCTCGGGCGATCCCCGGTGCGACCCCCTCCGCTCTGGCGGAGCGGTTGGTGGACGAGGGGCTCGAGATGGCCGAGCGCCCGAAGATGCGCAGTTGCACCGATCGCTCCGGGTTTGCTGATCAGACCTTCTCGACGGTGACTCGGGTGCCGAAGTAGGCGACGCCGCCGCCGATAGGGTCTTCGCAGGCGATGGTCCATCCTGGTCCAGCCGCGAGGCTCGGGTCGAGCCGGGTGGCTTGCAGGAGGTGGAACGGTGCGTTGCGCAGGTTGTCACCCTCGAAGCGTTTGCCGTTGACGACCCGGGTGCCCGACCCGTACTGCCAGTGCCCGAACGCATCGGCGTAGGTGACCACCCCGGGGCGCACACCCGCCATGACCCGGACCCAGCCGGTGCCGCCCTTGGGGAACGTCGACGAGGAGACCTTGACGAGATCACCGTCACTGACGCCGAGCCGTTTGGCATCGACGGGGCTCATTTCGAGGAACGCCTCGGGCATCAGCTCGAGCAGCCACGGGTCGGCGATGGTGCGCGACTTGGAGTGGAACGGCTGCTTGTGGGTGGACATGACGTAGGGGAACGAGCGCCGGGGGTCGAGATTGTCGAGGAGCGTGCCGTTCATCAGCCGCTCGGGCTCGTAGCTGGCCGTGCCGGGGAACGCCTCGCCGGTCAGCGCGTTGTGGGTGGCAGCTGCGGTCGCGTTGTAGATCTGGCAGGGCAGGCCCTTGCTGCCCCACCGGCGCGCGGTCCAGGGCTGGCCCTGCGGTGCGGCGTGGCAGGGCGCTTCGTGCGTGCCCCGGGTGGTAGGGCGCTTCGTGCGTGCCCCGGGTGGCAGGGCTGCTCGTGCGGGACGTGATCGTGACGAATGGCCCTACTCCAGAGGGGTGCGCCGGCGCACGCTGGAGGGAGGGCAAGGAGGTTCCTCGCCCGAAGGAGGCGATCTCGGAATGATGTGGTACTGGGGAGGCGGCATGCATCCGACGCCAGTTCGCTGATCCAGACGAATGGCCCCACGCGCCGCTTCGGGCGGTCGAAGAAACCGCCTTGGATCCTCACCGACCCCTGGTTCGGGCTGGGGACGATCCTCATCGACCGCGTCGAGACCCACCGCGTCCTCCTCGATCGAGAGCAACGTAGGCCTACGCCGAGGTGCGAGGGCTGCGGGCCCGTGTCGACCGGCAGTGCGGTTGCTCCTCGTCCTCGCAGCCGTCGGGCCGGGGTTGATCGTGATGCTGGCCGACACCGATGCCGGGAGCGTCGTCACCGCCGCCCAGTCCGGCGCCGAGTGGGGCTACCGGCTGGTGCTCCTCCAGATCGTGCTGATCCCGGTCCTGTACGGAATTCAAGAGATCACGGTGCGACTCGGCATCCTCACCGGCAGAGGCCATGGAGCCCTTATCCGGCTGCACTTCGGCCGTCGTTGGGCGCTGCTGTCGGGAGGGACCCTGTTCGTCGCCTCCGTGGGAGCGCTCATCACCGAGTTCGCCGGCATCGCTGGAGCCGGCGAGCTCGCGGGGGTCCCCGACCTCGTCTCGGTGCCGGTCGCGGCGCTGGCATTGAGCTTCCTCTGTCTCGGCACGCGCTACCGGCGCGCCGAGATGGCGGGCATCGTGATCGGAGCCCTCGAGCTGGTCTTCATACCGGCTGCCATCATCGCGAGGCCGAGCGCAGCCGGGTTCGCCAGCGGGCTGGCCCACTCGATCGTGTTGCGCCGTCCCTATCTACAGTTGGTCGCGGCGAACATCGGTGCGGTCATCATGCCGTGGATGGTCTTCTACCAGCAGCAGGCGGTGATCGACAAGGGCATGGGCCGCCGGGAGCTGCGCGCCGGAAAGGTTGACACCGCCCTCGGCTCGATCGTCACCCAGGTCGTCATGATCGCCATCCTCGTGGCCACGGCCGCCACTCTCGGGCGGGCGAGAACGCCGCTCGACACCATCGGCGAGATCGCAGGCGCCCTCGTGCCGTTCCTCGGGCGAGCACAGGCGCACGTGCTCTTCGGCCTCGGGATGCTCGGCGCCGCCACGGTGGCGGCCATCGTGGTGTCGGTCGGAGGCGCCTGGGGCCTGTCCGAGGTCATGGGGTGGGAGCACAGCATGAACGCCCGTGTCCGAGACGCGCGGCGCTTCTACCTGCTGTGCGTCGCAGCGCTGGTCGGTAGCGCCGTCGCCGTCGCCGCCGCCCCCAACCTCGTCAACCTGAGTGTCGACGTCCAAGTGATGAACGCAGGGCTGCTCCCCATCGTGCTCGGGTTCCTGCTCGCTCTCGAACGCAAGGCGCTGCACCCTGACGCCCGCATGCACGGCGTCCACAAGTGGCTCGTCTGGACCGTCGCCGCCGGCGTCATGGGCGTCGGTCTTTACGCGGCGGTCTCGACGGTTGTCTGAGGTGATGATGCCCGCTACGTGGCGGGAACATCATCCATCGTGGCGGCCCCTACCAGGAGCCGTGGGGGCCTGACCTGAAAGGTCTTCGCCCGAGTTGCACCGAGGGAACGGCTGTCGTGGCTGTACGCGACTGCTCCTTGCCGTAACGGTCTCTCATGGGATCCAGCGGGAAGACCACTGCAAGTTCTCGTCGGATCGAGGCCCATACGGACCATGTGCAGCCGGTAGCTGGCGGCCGTCGTGGAGCGGGGCCGTGGCG
>JAKAQW010000318.1 GCA_021819525.1 Actinomycetes bacterium | reverse complement strand
CTTCGGCCGCCGTGAGCGCGAGGCCGGCCAAGGTGCCGAAGATCTGCCCGTGAGCCCGGTCGAGTGCCCCGAACGCTGCCGGCAAGCGCGCGTAGAGGTTCAGCGCACCTCGGGTGCCGTTGGCCGACAGCGCCACGGCGAGCGCGCTGCGGATGCCAGCCGCTGCAGCCTCGGGACCGAAGCGAGGCCAGCGACTGTCCTCACCGAGCTCGTCGGCGTAGCAGGTGTGGTGCTGGGTGACCGCCTCGAGGCACGGGCCCTCGTCGGAACGGTGCTGCAAGGCGTCGACTTCGAGCACGACTGGGTCGGAGTGCACCGGGGTGGTGACCTCGGTGCCGTCGAGCACGAAGATGCCGGCGTAGTCGCAGCCGTCGACGGTCTCCACAGAGACGTCCACGATGCGCTGCAACGTCTCCGACACGCTACCGCCGACAAACAATGTTCGAGCTGCAGCAGACAAGGTTCGCGATAGTTCGACAGCGAGATCGTCCGGAGAGTGCACCAACCCCTCGTTGTCCACGGCTCCCTCCCCTGCTTCATAGGCTCCGAGGCTCTACCCGCATTCGCAAGGCTACCACCTCCTCCCTGACAGCTCCCACCTCCTCCCTGACAGCTCCCACCTCTCGCTGACAGCTCCCACCTCTCGCTCTACGACCGCCGGCCGATCTTGCGAATGCCATCCACGGCCATGACGCCGACGGTTGGTCACGTCGAAGCGCGCCAGCTCCGACCTGCGACACCCCATAGCATGGCACCGACCGCCTGGTGCCCCTCGTCACCGGTGCGCGTCGAGCGAGGCCTCCTGGTCGTGGAGACCGGTGTCGAGCAGCTGGACTGCGGACGGTGCAGGAAGCATTGGTGGTAGGTTGCAGGTAGAGGACAACCTGTCCTCGGAGTTGCTCGAGGCTCTGACGATGTAGCCGCTCGAGCGAGCATGCCCAACAGGATCGAATTGCAGATGGTCTTCATCCTGGCCCGACTTTTCGGGCCCGGGTGATAGGTGGGTCGAACCTCGGCCCAGGTTCGCAAGACATCTGGATGCGGCCCGAGTGGCTGGCCGGAGAGGAGCCACCCCATGTCCGTTGCGCCCCCCGTCCACCGAGACCGTCTCGACCGGGACCATCTCGACACCGTGCTTCGCGACGAGCTCGCCGGTATCATCGACAGCCGCCTGCAGATCCTCCTCGTCGACGACCGCCCCGAACGGGCCACCCTCATGCAGCGAGTCGTCGAGGATGGCGAGCACGCCGGCCACGTCGTCGCTCATGCCGCTACCGCCGAGGACGCGCTCGCAGTCGTCGCCGCGCACCGCATCGACGTGGCGCTGGTGGAGCTGCAGATGGCCGCCGGCGCCGGGGTGGCCATCATCAGCGCGCTGCACAGCGCAGACCACGAACTGGCCGTCGTGGCCTGTTCGTTTCGATCGGACCCTGTCAGTCGCCTGGAGGCGCAAGCTGCTGGGGCCACGGCCTTCCTGGCCAAGCCGATCAGCACCAGCGACGTCCACAGCGTCGTTGCCCGCCGACCAGCCGCCACCGGTCAGCTCGATCCGGCGATGCGCCGGCAGCCCGGCGCGTCGTCGTGAGCAGTGACCGAGCCCGCTGCGACGACACCGCCACCCACGGCGTCCCAGATCCCCGACAGTCGCCCCAAGACGTCCGGCGCTCGCACCACCAGGAAGGGGGCAGTCGAGATGCTCGTACCGTGCGATCTCGAGGCCGCTCTGACCGGTGGTGACCCGCGTACGAGGTCGGTTCCCGCCGGTAGTGAGCCGGGGAGCACGCAGGCGTCGACGGGCACCGAAGTGCCTACCGAGGCGGTATCGGCGAGCAGCGATCCGGAGATCGCCGAGCTGCGCGACGAACTGCGCGCAGCCGGGCTGCTTCGGCGTCGGCCGCTGTACGCATGGGTCCGGATCACCGCTACGTTCCTGCTCGTCGCTGCCGGCTGGGTCGCATTCGTCCTCGTCGGCAATTCCTGGTGGCAGTTGCTCACAGCCGTCTACCTGGCGGTGATGTTCACCCAGGTGGGCTTCGTCGGCCACGACGTCGGCCACCGCCAGGTGTCAGGTTCGCGCGCGCTCAACGACCTCCTCGGGATGCTCCACGCGAACCTGCTCATCGGTGTCAGCTACAGCTACTGGGTCGACAAGCACAACCAGCACCACGCCCACCCCAACCAGGTCGGGCGCGACCCCGACGTGGCCGTCGGCGCCATCGCCTGGACGCCTGAGCAAGCGAGCACCGGGCGCTGGCCCCGTCGCATGCTGGCCCGGTCACAAGGCGCCCTGTTCTTCCCCATGACCTTCCTCGAGGCAGCAAACCTCCACTACGCGAGCGCCCACACCCTGCGGCGTCGTTCGTGCCGCCACAGGCTCCTCGAACAGGGACTGCTCGGCGCCCACGTGGTCGGCTACCTCGCGGCTGTGCTGCTGGTCCTGTCCCCGGCACGGGCGGCAGCCTTCGTCGTGGTCCAACAAGGCCTCTTCGGCTTCTACCTCGGCTGCTCGTTCGCCCCCAACCACAAGGGCATGCCGATCCTCGCAGCCGACTGCGACGAGGGCTTCGTGCGGCGCCAAGTCCTCACCGCCCGCAACCTGACTGGTGGCTGGCTGACCGGGCTCGCCGTGGGCGGTCTCAACTACCAGATCGAGCACCACCTCTTCCCGGCAATGGCCCGTTCGAACCTGCGCCATGCCCAGCCCTTTGTCCGCGCGTTCTGCGAGCGGCACCACTTGGCGTACACCGAGTGCTCACCGCTCGCATCGTACCTCCAGACCGTTCGCCACCTCCACCAGGTGGCACGTAGCGGCCAAGTGGCACCAGTGGGTCGGTTGGGCTAGTCGAGCACTGGCCGTTCTCCGGTTTCGACCAGATCCTTGGCGACGAGATCGGAA
>JAKAQW010000317.1 GCA_021819525.1 Actinomycetes bacterium | reverse complement strand
GGCCGTGCCGCCACCAGGCGGACCGACACGGTGAAACCAGCCCCGGCGAACCGTGAAGCCGGCCGGCCCCGACAGGGACGTAGGACCGGCACCGCCGCCAGCGCAGCGGCTGCCTGAACACCTTGCAACAAAACAAGGCATTCAGTTCAGCGGCACAAGCAGGACTGCCTGGGCGTGCGGTGCCTTTATTTGCAGGCGTGGTAGTGCTTTCTTACCAGGACTGGCCTTGTCGGGCGCGGCGATGAGACCTGCGGGCTCTTGTCCCGTGCAGCGATTGGGCGTTACGGATTCAAGCAAACGGAATTATTACTACGATTGTGGGGTTTAGTCAGGGGCGGGTGGGGGGTGGGTATTTATCTGCACTCCTGGCTAGGTTTTAGGATCTCTTTGTGCGGCCGGTATCGGAACCAGCACCCGCAGCAGGAACCCTGGAGACCATCCGCTTTCTCTTTCTCGCTACAGTTAGGAGGTACAATGCACATCGCCGACGACGTCACGCAGCTGATCGGCAACACGCCGCTCGTGCGGCTCCGACGGGTGACAGACGGGGCGGGGGCGGACGTGGTCGCCAAGCTCGAGTTCTTCAACCCCGGTGGCAGCGTGAAGGACCGGATCGCCGTCGCCATGGTGGACGCCGCCGAAGAGGCGGGCCTCATCGGGCCGGACACCGTCGTCGTGGAGCCCACCAGCGGCAACACCGGGATCGCCCTCGCCATGGTGTGCGCCGCACGCGGCTACCGCTGCATCTTCACCATGCCCGAGACGATGAGCCGCGAGCGGCGCATGCTGCTGCGCGGCTTCGGTGCCGAACTGGTGCTCACCCCTGGTCCCGACGGAATGGCCGGTGCCATCGCCAAGGCTGAGGAGCTCGCCAAGGACCCCCGACTCAACACCGACGGGGCAAACGTCTTCGTGCCCCAGCAGTTCGAGAACCCCGCGAACCCCGCGATCCACCGCCGCACCACGGCCGAGGAGATCTGGGCGGACACCGATGGCCGGGTCGACGTGGTCGTGGCCGGCGTCGGCACCGGCGGCACGATCACCGGCATCGGCCAGATGCTGAAGGAGCGCAAGCCCGCCGCCAAGGTCGTGGCCGTCGAGCCGGCCGCGTCCCCCGTGCTGTCGGGCGGCGAGAAGGGTCCGCACCCCATCCAGGGCATCGGGGCGGGCTTCGTCCCCTCGGTCCTCGACCAGGGTGTCGTCGACGAGGTCGTCACCGTCGCCAACGAGGACGCCTTCTCGACGGCTCGCCGCTTGGCCAGCGAGGAGGGGCTCCTGGTCGGCATCTCGTCAGGGGCGGCCGTGTGGGCGGCCCTCGAGGTCGCCCGCCGTCCCGAGCATGCCGGCCAGCTCGTCGTGGTCATCGTCCCGTCGTTCGGGGAGCGCTACCTGAGCACGCAGCTCTTCGAAGGACTCGGCGACTGACGATGCGGGCCGAGGAAGGACTGCGTTCGACGCTCCGACGCGACGTCGAGGCCGTGCTCGAGCGCGACCCCGCGGCACGCTCGGCCCTCGAGGTCGTCCTCGCCTACCCGGGGCTCCATGCCGTGTGGGGACACCGAATCGCCCACAGGCTGTGGACCCGAGGCCACCGGCTCACCGCCCGGCTCCTCGCCGAGGCTGTCCACCTCGTCACCGGCGTCGACATCCACCCGGGTGCCGTCGTCGGCGCCGGCTGCTTCATCGACCACGCCACCGGCGTCGTGATCGGCGAGACGGCGGAGGTGGGCGACGACGTCACCCTCTACCAGGGGGTCACCCTCGGCGGCACCAGCCTCGAGCCCGGCAAGCGGCATCCCACCGTCGGGCACCGCGTCACCATCGGAGCGGGGGCGAAGGTCCTCGGCCCGGTGGTGGTCGGCGACGACAGCCGGATCGGGGCCAACGCCGTGGTGGTGCGCGACGTGCCGTCCGACGCCGTCGTAGTCGGTGTCCCCGGCCAGGTCATCGCCCGCAGCCGTCCCCGCCCGCCGTCGGTGCCGGCCGGGGTCGACGACAGCATCCTGCTCGCCTGGTGGGTGTGAGCCTCGGGGCGCTCCAGCGTCGGGTCGACACCATCGAGGAGGAGCTCCGCGGCCGGGTCACCGTCCCGGCCATCCGGCCCTCGGCGTCGACCGTGAACTCCCACACACCCCCACGTTACAACAGGTCGGGCCATTACACGCGTACTATTCTCTAACGGGACCTTAGATGCGGGCACGGCCGAGGCCCTTCGGGTGCTGGCGCTAGACGGCGATCGCGACCATGGCCTTGCCTGCTGCTCCCCGTCCGCGACGACCCGGCATTGAGGCTTCGACGAAGGACTCATCGACCTCAACGCCGCCTTGCAGACGCTTACGGCCGGGCCTCACCACCACCCTGAGATACCAATGCAGCATGGCCAGCGCCGTCTGGTACGAGCCGATGCCGAGCACCAGTTTCAGGGCGAGCGCCGAAGTGCCGCTCTTCGAGGTGGCGATGAACCAGGCGACAGCGAACCATACCGTCAGCGGCGTGCGGGTGTCCTGGAAGATCGTGCCGACCGTGCGAGACACTAGCCGGCGACAACCAGCACAGCGCCACACCGACCCGGCCATCGCCCAGCCGCTCTCCTCGTCGCAGTGCGGACACACGAATCCGTCTGACCATCGCAGCCAGTCGAGGTAGTCCGCGCAGGCCGCATCATCGGGGGAACCATGCGCGCATCTCGGCGTACGAGGCGGGATAGTGGAGCCCGGCCTGGGGCACAGTTCCAGGCTACTGGCTGGGGCAGTGAAATGGATACCCCTTTTTCGGGTCTTCTGCCGGTCTCGTGGGTCATGAGGCCCAGGGAAGCTTCGGGGCGATGCCAGCTCGGTCCAGCATGATCATGGTGATGAAGCTCTCCGGCTCGTGGAAGCCCCGGGCAGCAGAGCGGATC
>JAKAQW010000084.1 GCA_021819525.1 Actinomycetes bacterium | reverse complement strand
ACGCTTCCGGGTATCGACGCCGCCCGGACGCTTCCGGGTATCGACGAGCAGGTGGCTCGGGGAACCGGGGAACCGTCTCCTCAGGCGCACCCGGCCGCCTGAGCAGTCGGTCTCCTGCGCCCGGGCGCAGCTGCCTGCTCGGATCGCCGGCTGGCTGCGGGCACCGGTCCTCGGCCGCCGGGTCGGCTCGACGGCGGGAGCCCGCGACGGTCCGCAGCACGGTCGTAGCCCTGGTCACGTTACGCGCGAGGAGCAGGTGGTGTCCCGCTCTGGCGGAGGCGGGCCAGCTCCGCGGTGACGAAGGCCTCGTGGGCGCGCTCGTCTTGACGGGCCCGTCGAGGGCTCCACCGGCCCTTCATCACCAGTACCAGCGGGATGAACACGGCGATGCCCGCGAAGCAGACCCACAGCCAGTGCTGCCACTCGGCGGGTGATGCTGCCGCGCCGGACTGCAAGGCCAGCAGGTGTCCCTGGTACTTCTGCAGGAAGGTGAGATCGGGCTTGATGGCGTCGATCTCCAGGAGGTTCTTCACGCCACCGGCGGCAGCGATGCCTTCGAAGAGCACCTTCGTGGGGATCAGCTTGGGATTTGGGTAGCTGGCCAGCTTGGTGAACAGTGCCTGGTGGCGCCTGACGATGGCGACGAGCGGGCCGTAGCGGTGCTCGATGGCCAACGCCCGTGGCACGTACTTCTCGTAGGGCTGGTTGTCCACCACCTGGTTCGCCGAACTGACCACGAACGGCAAGACGAACAGCGAGACCGCGACCGCCAGGCGGAGGATGGCGCCCCAGATGGCGAGACCGGTGGCTACGAGCGCCGGGTTGCGGGCTTCGACGGTCTCGGTGAAGCTTGCCATCCAGGTGGCATACGCCATGGCCGTGAACAAGAACAGGACGGTGGTGACCCAGACGAGCGTGTAGTAGCCGGTCGACGGCCGGCCGGTGAGCGAGATGAGCACCACCATCATCACCAATGCGCCGAACGCCCCGACGATCATGAACGGTTTCCGCACCCGGGTCAGGTCGCTCACGATGCCGAAGACCACCAGCCCGATGCAGTCCGCTGCCCAGATCCAGGTGTCGATGCCGTTCGCCTGGGGCAGGGTGAAGTAGGTGGTGCCGCGGTGGAAGACAGTGTCGAAGTACACGGTGAAGAAGCCCGACGCGGTGAAGAAGATGATGAGCAGCACGCTGACGGCCACGGCGGAGATGACGACGTCGAGCTTCAGCATCTGCCGCCACGGGTGGGCGGTGGCCTGCGTGGTGTCGATCCCTCGGGCCTGCAGCTCCACCAGCTCGCGGTCACGTCGGGTGACCATGAGCTGGTCGCGGATCCGCGGGGACAGCTCTCGGAGGAACAGCAGCGCGACCACGAACACCACCAAGCCCACCACGCCGGAGATGATGAACTCCCGCTGCCAGTCCGTCGAGGTGGCACCGATGGTGTGGCTGCCGAGCAGGCTGGCCACGAGCACGCCGGCGACCGGGCCGAGTGTCCAGAAGCCCATGGCCGATGCCCGACCGAGCTGGGGGGTGAAGTCCCGCACCAGCGCCGGTGTCGCCACGAGGATCATCCCTTCGAACAACCCGACGGCGATCAGCTCGGTCACGAAGGGTGTGGCGGTGGTGGTCTGCGGGATGACGACGAGCTGGATGAGAGCCACCACGGCGAGCCCGACGATGACCACCCAGGTCCGCCCGATCCGGTCGGTGAGCCCGCCGAACAGAGCGGCGACCACGCCGGCCAGGTTGGATCCGACGATGACCATGACGTAGAAGCGGAACGAGATGTGCAGCTGCTCGAGGAGCAGCGGGGCGACGCTCGTGGGGACGTAGTACTGGTACCACAGCACGATCGAGGCCACGATGACCACACCTAGGTAGAAATAGCGCCGAGCCGGCGTCGGATAGCCGGCCAGCTGGCGGTGGGCCAACCACTCGAGCGCGTTGCGGCGCTGGTGGGGGTCGTCGACCCTTCCCGAGGCGGTCTGGTCCATCGCTGCCTCGAGCGGGCTCGAACCGGTGGTGCCCGGCGGCTCTGGTGTGTCGGTGCCCATGGCCATCCCCTCGCATCGCTACCGCCGGATGCGCTCTTCCCGGCGCCCCGTCGTGCTTCTTCCCGCCACCGCCGAGCGGCTCCCAGCTGCGCCACCTCCCGCCGGGTGCGCTCTTCCCGGCGCCCCGTCGTGCTTCTTCCCGCCACCGCCGAGCGGCTCCCAGCCCGCTTGCGATCACTGGCTTGGCGGCCGATACGCCGTTCGGCTGCCGGCGACGCCCGAGCAACCTAGCAATCATGGGTGTTGCTGACGAACCGGGCAGGTCAGCCTGGTGCCGCCCATCCTCGAGCCCGGTCGACGGCCAGGAGCCACCGCCGGTGGGCGGCGTCGGCATCGTCGGCCGGCACCTGGGGACAGTGCTCGGCGTCGGCCGACCAGTGCTGCGCGAGCGCGTCGAGCGAGCCCCAGACCCCCTCGGCCAGCCCGGCCAGCATGGCGGCGCCGAGCGCGGTGGTCTCGGTGCACGATGACCGAGACACCGGGATCTGCAGCTGGTCTGCCTGGCACTGCAGCAGCAGCCTCATCACCGCCGCCCCACCATCGGCTCGGAGGCAGAGCAGCCGGTGCCCCAGCGCCGAGGTGACGGCGTCGGCCACGTCACGCACCTGCATGGCCATGGCTTCGACCACTGCCCGGGCCAGATGGGCGCGGGTGGTGCCTCGGGTGATGCCGACGACGGTCCCCCGGGCGTACGGATCCCACCAGGGGCTGCCCAGGCCGGCGAAGGCCGGGACGATCGCGGCCCCGCCACTGTCTGCCACGCTCCGAGCCAGTGCCTCGATCTCGCCTGCTGCATCGATGAGGCCGAGGCCATCGCGCAGCCACTGCACGGCGGCGCCGGCGGCGAGCACCGCGCCCTCGAGGGCGTAGGTGACCCCCGGAGGCGTCCCGGGTGCGGCGTGCTCACCGAGATCCCAGGCCACGGTGGTGAGAAGCCCGTCGGCTGGCGGGGGGCAGACTTTTCCGGCGTTGGCCAGCACGAAGCTGCCGGTGCCGTAGGTCACCTTGGCTTGACCAGGATCGAAGCACGCTTGGCCGAACAGGGCGGCTTGCTGGTCGCCGGCCACGCCGCTCACCGGCACGCCGCGCAGCGCGGCGCTGGCGGCCACGACCGGGCCGTGGCAGCGCCCGAGGCGGCCACACGACGGGTGCACCTCGGGCAGGGCGCCGAGCGGCACGTCGAACAGGTCGGCCAGCTCCGCCGACCACTGCTGCCGGCGGATGTCGTACAGCGACGTCCGGCTGGCGTTGGTGACGTCGGTGGCCAACGTGCCCTGCCCGGTGCCGGCGGCGCTGGTCGGACTGCGCCCGGCGCCACCGGTCAGGTTCCACACCACCCAAGCATCGACGGTGGCCAGGACCAGGTCGCCGGTGACTGGCACCATGCCCTCGGCGAGCAGCCACCCCATCTTCGTCGCGGAGAAGTAGGGGTCGAGGACCAGGCCGCTCTGGTGGCGGACGAGGTCCAGCGCGCCGCGCTCGGCCAGGGCATCGCAGCGCGAGGCGGTACGACGGTCCTGCCACACGATGGCCCGGTGCAGCGGCTGCCCGGTGCGGCGGTCCCAGGCGACCACCGTCTCGCGCTGGTTGGTGACCCCGACGGCGGCGACGCTGCGTCCGGCTCGGTGCTGGCGATCGGCCACCTCGGCAAGGGTCTCTACCACCAGTGCCCAGATCTCAGCCGGGTCGTGCTCGACCCAGCCTGGACGAGGGAAGTGCTGGGTCAGCTCACGTCGGGCGATGTCGACCACGGTGGCCTGCTCGTCGACGGCCAGAGCCCGGACACTGGAGGTGCCGGCGTCGACGGCGAGCACGCAGGCGGATCCCGCCGGTGACGAGGTCCGGGTGGCGACCATGGAGGTACCGTAGCCTTGCCTGGCGGCCGACCGACCTGCCGACTGACCGACCTGCCGACCGACGTGGCGACCTGCCGACCGACGTGGCGACCGACGTGGCGACCTGCCGGCCGACCGACCTGCCGGCCGACGTGGCGACCTACGGGGCGTGCTCGGGGTGCCTGGCATGGCCAGAAGTTGCCACGTGCCGAGGCGAACGAGTGCAAACCTTCGCGAGCAGCCACCGACCTGGACCGCCGACACGTCGGCGTGGTTGACGGGGATGTAGTTACGATGGTGTAATCAGTACGATATCTCGTGGTTGGCCGGAACCGCACCACAATATATTGTGGTTTCGGTACTGACATGTTGGGTGACCATCGGCAGCGGGAGCAGCCGGCGGTGGCACGGCGGTCGTCGGCACGGTGCACCGAGGGCACCGGTGGACGGCACACGGGCGAAGCACGAACGCAGAGAAGGGATCGACACATGGCCATCGCACCGCAACGGACCGCCATCGGCATCCGGCGCCACTTCACCACTGAGGGCGTCGATCCCTATGCCATGGTGACGTGGGAACGCCGTGACGCCCGGATCACGAACTACCGGGACGGCGCGGTGGCCTTCGAGCAGCTGGGTGTGGAGGTGCCCACCACGTGGAGCTTGAACGCCACCAACATCCTGGCCCAGAAGTACTTCCGCGGCACTCCGGGCACCCCCGAGCGCGAGTGGTCGCTCGAGCAGGTGGCCGACCGGGTGGTCGACGCCGTCACTGCCTGGGGTCTGCGAGACGGCTACTTCGAAGACGCTGCCGAGGCCTCGGCTTTTCGTGACGAGCTCAAGTACCTGATCGTCACGCAGCGAGCCGCCTTCAACTCGCCGGTGTGGTTCAACATCGGGGTCAAGGGCGTGCCCCAGCAGGCCAGCGCGTGCTTCATCTTGTCGGTGGACGACTCCATGGACTCGATCCTGAACTGGTACCGCGAGGAAGGGGTCATCTTCAAAGGCGGCTCTGGAGCCGGGGTGAACCTGTCACGGATCCGGGCGTCCACCGAGCATCTGCAAGGCGGCGGCACCGCTTCGGGGCCGGTGAGCTTCATGCGTGGCGCGGACGCGTCGGCAGGCACCATCAAGAGCGGCGGCAAGACCCGGCGCGCCGCGAAGATGGTGATCCTCGATGTCGACCACCCGGACATCGAGGACTTCGTGTGGTGCAAGGCGCTCGAGGAGCGCAAGGCGCGGGTGCTGCGCGACGCCGGGTTCGACATGGACTTGGACGGGCGTGACTCGTTCTCCATCCAGTACCAGAACGCGAACAACTCGGTACGGGTCACCGACGAATTCATGCAGGCGGTGGAAGCCGACGGCGACTGGGCCTTGAGCGCCCGCATCACCGGCGAGCCGGTGCGCACGGTGCGGGCCCGCGAGCTGTTCCGCCAGATCGCGCAGGCGTCGTGGGAGTGCGCGGATCCGGGCCTGCAATTCGACACCACCATCAACCGCTGGCACACGGCCCCGAACGCCGGCCGGATCAACGGATCGAACCCCTGTTCGGAGTACATGCACCTCGACAACTCCGCGTGCAACCTGGCGTCGATGAACCTGCTCCAGTTCCTGGGCGAGGACGGCGTGTTCGACACCGAGGGCTTCGAGGCGGCGGTCGAGGTGGTCTTCACCGCCCAGGAGATCCTGGTCGGCAACGCCGACTACCCGACCGAGCCCATCGCCGAGAACAGCCGGCGCTACCGCCAGCTCGGCATCGGCTACGCGAACCTGGGCGCGCTGCTCATGGCCCAGGGTATGGCCTACGACTCAGACGAGGGACGGGCGTGGGCGGCGGCCATCACGGCGCTTCTGACCGGCCATGCCTATGTCACCTCGGCGCGCATCGCGGCGCGTATGGGCCCCTTCGCCGGCTTCCACGACGACGCGGAGGCGATGATCGGCGTGCTGCGCATGCACCGGAGCGAAGCGGCGAAGATCGACGAGGATCTGGTGCCCTCCGAGCTGCTCGGCGCGGCGCAGCAGGCGTGGGACGTGGCGGTGGAGCTCGGTGAGATCCACGGGGTGCGCAACGCCCAAGCCAGCGTCTTGGCACCTACTGGCACCATCGGCCTGCTCATGGACTGTGACACCACCGGGGTGGAGCCGGATCTGGGGCTGGTGAAGACGAAGAAGCTCGTCGGTGGCGGCACCATGTCGATCGTGAACCAGACGGTGCCCCGGGCCTTGGCCAAGCTGGGGTACGGCGCCGACCAGGTCGACGAGATCGTGGCCTACATCGACGAGCACAAGACCATCGTCGGCGCACCGTACCTGCGAGCCGAGCACATGGCGGTGTTCGCCTGCTCCATGGGCGACAACACCATCCACTACCTGGGCCACGTGCGGATGATGGCGGCGGTGCAGCCGTTCATCAGCGGTGCGATCTCCAAGACGGTGAACATGCCCGAGGACGTCACCGTCGAAGACGTGGAGCAGCTCCACCTCGACGCCTGGAAGATGGGGATCAAGGCGGTCGCCATCTACCGCGACAACTGCAAGGTGGCCCAGCCGCTCGCCACCACGAAGAGAGCGGGGGCCGTCGCCGTCCTGCGTGGCGGTGCACCGGTCGCAGCGTCGGATGCCGAGGCGCACGCCCTCGAGCTGGGGGGCAAGGTGGTCGAGCTCGAAGCAGCGCTCGCTGCTGCGAGGAGCGCCCAGCCCGAGCCGTTGGTCGTCGGGGCGGTCCGCGAACGCCTGCCGCGGCGCCGGCGCTCCAGCACCTTCGCCTTCCGGGTGGCGGACTGCGAAGGCTATGTGACCGTCGGCGAGTACGAGGACGGCAGGCCCGGCGAGGTGTTCATGAAGGTGTCCAAGCAGGGCTCCACCCTGGCCGGCATCATGGATGCCTTCTCCATCTCGGTCAGCCTGGGCCTCCAGCACGGTGTGCCGCTCGCTACCTACGTCCGCAAGTACACCAACATGCGCTTCGAGCCGGCAGGCATCACCGACGACCCCGAGCTGCGCATTGCCACCAGTCTCATCGACTACATCTTCCGGCGCCTGGCGCTCGACTATCTCACCCGTGACGAGCGCGAGGAGCTCGGGGTGCTGTCCACCGAGGAACGGATGCAGCCGACCCTGCCCGGGCTCGACGAGGCAGCCGTCGTGGACCAGCCCATGGTCCACGACATCGAGGTGATGGCAGCGGCATCGAGCCCTGGCGGTGACAGGCGGGCTCGAGAGCAGGCGACGCCTCGGGCGCCCGGCGCGTCCCCGGCACCAGCACCGTCTCCGTCAGCACGGGCGTCCGGTGACCACCCGCGACCCCCGATGCAGCAGCGCGACGCTCCGCTGTGCTACCAGTGCGGCATGGTCATGCAGCGTGCCGGCTCCTGCTACGTCTGCTCGAGTTGCGGCACCACGAGTGGCTGCTCGTAATCCTGGGTAAAGTTTTCCTGTCCCCTCACTCTCCCTGAGAGATCCGTCGGTGACACCCGGCTTTTCGCGGCGGTGACATCCCGATCTCGCGGCGGTGACACCCGCGATTCGCGCCGGTGACACGGAAAGCGCTAGCTGCCAGCAAGCAAAGCGGCCCCGGGGAGCTCCCCGGGGCCGCGGCCTGTCCCGGCGCACCTCGGTACGCACCTCGGAGGTCCCCTATGCCCGTCGTCACCGCCACCCGCCCGGCCACGCTCAGCGAAATGGAGCTGGTGCTCTCGCTTTCGCCCGGGAAGCCCTGGAGCAAGGCCCGCAACGGCCCCACGCCGAGCCGGCGCGACCTCGGACGCCTGGAGGCGTTCGAGGAGTGCCTGGCGGCACTCGCCTGGGCCCGGTCGCTTCGGTCCTGATCGCCCAAACGCGGTGCCTGCAGAACCGTCGTTCGTCCCCCGGGGCTTCCTCGAGGTTCCCGAGTTCTTCGGCGTCCAGGAGGACGTCCTGTGGCGACTGGCGCCGGACTGGCGTCGGGCGGTCCGCCTCGCCCGGGCCCGGGAGCAGCACGAGCTCGCCTACCGCGTCCATCTTCTCCAGCTCCGCCACCGGAACTCGGTCCCCGACCTGGCCCAGGCGCTGGGCCAGCGCCGGGAGTCGCTGTGGGGGAAGCTGAGCGGCCGTCTCCCCGCCCAGGAGGACGACCTCATCCTCTCGGCGTGGCTGACCGGCGAGCGCCGGCGCACCTTCCGCCCCGAAGACCTGTTCGCCGAGCGCCCCGTCATCGTCCCCAAGTTCCCCTTCATGCGCCGGCGCACGCGGTGACCTCGTCGGACCGAGAGTTACAGCCGGGCCGTACCCTCGCTGTTGTGGAGGAGAACGAGGGGCCCGAGACCACGACGCTCGACGGGCGCACGAGCGGGCATTCCTCCTGGTGAGCACGGCAGACAAGCCGGATGTCATGGCTCCAATGGCGGCCTAACCCCACGGCGAACCTTGCGTGGCGGGGCCGCCAGGCACGGAGATGGCCGGTGAGCCGCTGGGTGGAACCCCCACTACGCCCGCCCGGGGGCTCGCCCGAGTTGTGCGCGAGGTCGTAACGTGGCGACGACGATCTACGCCAACCCGCCGGCGGCCGAGCATCGCGCCGTCCTTCGGGCGCGCCTTGACGCCCTCCGTCGGGCGGGGCCCGTCGGCATCCGGTGGTTCGTGGGCTCACGGCCGACGATGCTCCACGCGAAGTTCGCCATCCGGGACCGCTGCCACGGGTACCTCGGAACCGCCAATCTCACCTCCTGGGGCATGGAGGGCCACATCGAGGCTGGGGTCGAGCTCACCCCCGGGCAGAGCGAACGGTTCATCCGCTTCCTCGAACAGCTCGACGCTGCCGGTCTCTTCGCAGACAATCCCACCACCTGAGTCCACGTCCGGGCCGGGGCGCTGGGCGAGACTGGCAGGGCTGGGACCCAGACTGTCCCCGATTGTCTCCTCGACCTTCGCAAGCACAGTGAGGGAAATGACCGACGACCGCCCTACCGTGATCCGCAGCGTCCTGCGGCACCTCGACGTCGAGGAACTGAACGCGGCCGCGCGCCAGGAGAGTCGGTCCCGCCAACTGCACCTGCGTCCGATCAGCGCCTACCGCTGGTGGGCCCGCCGGACCGAGACCGTCTCAGGTGCCGTGATCGACGCGGTCAGCGCCGACCTCCCCGGCGGGCTCCTGATCGCCGATCCCTTCGCCGGCGGCGTCATCGCCCTTGCCGCCCTGCTCCGAGGGCATCGCGTCTACGCCCAGGACGTGAACCCGTGGGCCGCCCGGAGCCTCTCCACGATGCTCGGGCTGCCTGCGCACGAGGACCTGGCCGCGGCCGCCGACCGGCTGCACAGTTCTGTCGAGCAGGTGCTCAACCGGGCTTACGGAACCTCCTTTGCTGACGGGTCCCCGGCGGAGATCGCCCACACCATGCGCGTCGCCACCGCGCCCTGTCCGGGCTGCGGCAAGCAGCTTCGCCTCTTCCCGACCGCGCTGGTGTCGATGCTCAACCGCGTCGACTCGGGCGGCGACACCGGCTACGTGGCATGTCCTGCCGGCCACATCGGGCTCGCGTCCGTCCTCGCGCCCACACGTTGTCGAACGTGCCGGCGTCCAGTCAGACCGACTGAGCGCTACACGTCGGGCCGCCGCGGCCGATGCGTCGAGTGCGGATGGCACGGGTGCCTCTCAGAACTCGCCGGCGCCACCGGCTTCGCGTGGGAGATAGTCCTCGTCGAGCGAGTCGGTCCCGAGCGGCGCGAGATCGGTCTCCCCAGCGCCGACGAAATCGCCGCGGCATGCCCATCTGCCTGGGTGCCGTCCCGTCAGCTCCCCCCGATCGATCCCGGGATGGAGAGCTACGTCCTCATCAGGCATGGCATGACCCACTGGCACGACTTGTTCCCGAAGCGCCAGCGCGTCGTCATCGAGTCTCTCCTGTCTGCCTGCGACGATGCCGGCGGCGGGGACCCCCGGGTGTCGAGAGCTCTCGAGGCGGCAGTGATCGGATCGACGGAGATGGCCGGCCACACGTCGCGGTGGGACGCCCGGTACTTGAAGGCCTACGAGGCGGTCGCCAACCACCGCTTCAGCTTCACCACGTTCGCGGTCGAGCCGAACGTCTGGGGATCCCACGACGTGGGTCGGGGTACCGTCGAGCGGCGTCTCGATCAGCTGGCGAAGGCTGTCCTGTGGCTCGAGGAGCGGATTGGTCACCGCCTCGTTGTCGACGGTCCCAAGTCCGCCACCGGGCGCCGCACCGTCGTGCGCCGAGGCGTGGACGCGCGGGTGGTCTCAGGCAGCAGCTCCCGGCTGTGCATCGCGTCACACCAGCTCGACGCTGTCGTGACGGACTCCGCCTATCACGACGACGTGCAGTACGGGGAGCTCTCCGACCTGTTTCGCGCCTGGGCGGGCGAGACAACCGGGGCCCTTGAGGGGGACGCCGTCGTGCGACGCCGCAACGACCGGTCGGGCACCGACGCGTACCGTGACCTGCTGACGTCGGTCTTCCGCGAGATACACCGGGCGCTGCGCCCTGGCGGCCATCTGGTTCTCAGCTACGCGAACCGACAGCCGGCGGCCTGGGTGGCTCTGTTTGCCGCACTCCAGGCTGCTTCCTTCGAGGCGGTCGGCTACACCGTCGTCCACAGCGAGAACGAGACAGACCACGCCAAGGCAGGCCGCCGCGCCTGCAACCTTGACGTCTTGATCGATCTGGTCCCAGCCGGGTCCGGTCGGCTTCGTCGCCACCAGCCCCAGGGTGATGCTGTCGGCGATGAGGCGGCGTTCTGCCACCTCATCGGTCGGCACGCGCTGAGCGTTGGTCACTTGCCCGACGGCTGGGCAGATTCCTTCTGCGACGAGGTCCGCAACGCCCCTTTCCTCTCGTAGAGCGATCCAGTTACGGGTCACTTGGTCTCGCCCGCTCCCCGAACTCAACGGACGGTCCCCGCCCGGAGTCATCAGTCCCTCTGCGCTGAACGAGTTCGCGCGGCAGCCGTGTTGGCCCTGGCTGACGCGGTCACTGTGTGATCGTCCAGCCAGCCGAGGTGCCGGCGGGGCGGGAACGCCTGCGCGCTCGAGCAGCATGACCATCACGGCGGGCATCACGGAGACTGCCCTCTGCGGGGGCATGGCCCGACCTGCCGGCTGAGAGGACCCCGCCGCCGGCGCATCTCGCTGGGTCAGGTGCCATGCTGAAGGCGTGGCGAGGCGGCAGCGGTGGCAGGCGGGAAGCGTCCCGCCGCGCGAGGTACGCAAGGTCGTGAACCGGGTGAGGCGCGATCTCGGGCCGCCGTCGGCGTGGGCCACCGACCCACGCACGGCGAAGCTGAGAGCAGCGCCCGGGGCGCCGGTGCTGTTACACCCCGTCGCTACCTTCGGTGGCCGACGTCGGAGGTGCTGGTGGACATCGAGGCTGAGTTGCGGTTCACGGTCGACACGGTGGCGAAGGCCCTTGCCGCCGCTGAGTGGGTGGGGCCGGCGGCGGCCCCGCGGGTGCGGACGGTGGTGACTGTCGAACCCGATGAGGTCGAAGACGTACGAGCACCGCTTCTCGCCGGCGAGCCGGTGCCCGACGCCATCGGGCGCCTGTGGCGGCCCACGGTCGTCTCCGACTCGTCCGCCGGCGACGACGGGTCGTACCAGATGGTGCTCGACTGGGAGACCGTCGAGGTCGTAGCGACGGCTGTCGAGTTCGAAGGGCTGGTGCTTCGGCCGACCAGCTACGACGAGGACAGCAGCGACGACGCCATGACGGTGACCGTGCGCGCCACGGTGCCCTCCGACACCGCCGAGCGCATCTGGGCCCTGGAAGCGACCCAGCCCGGCTACTTCCCGGTGGTCCGCCAAGGGTTGCCGAAGACCCGACGGCGATGCGCATCGACCGGGTCATCTGGCAGCGTGCCGGCACCAGCGACGGCGACGTAGCGGTGGAGGTGTTGCTGGTCAACGAGGCCTTCGACGTGCAGCAGTCCGGGGTCTCCGGCGCCCTGTTCCACGAACCGGAGATGACCCAGGTCCTCGGTCTCGCGCTTGACGCGGCCGGCCGGACAGACGCGCTGCTCGCCGAACTCGTCGCCGCCGGCGGTCTCGACCAGTCGGCCGCCGGACGCGTCCGAGACGCCGGTGCGACGGCCAGGACCGCACGACGCCACGAGCTCTTCGAGGTGGACGACCTCTCACGCTATGCGTGACCCGCCGAGGCCCGGACCTCGGGCGCCGGGACTCCAGGGATCGCCGGGACTGTTCACCGCCCGACATGACCTCAGCGCCGCTTGCCGAGGGTGGGTGGGAGCTCGGTGGCCCCTTGTTGCAGTTATTTCACTTACTCCCTATACTGGCAGAGGAGGTGAGTGGGATGCAGCCAGCGCGCGTTGAGGTCTTCGACCCCGCCGGAGAGGTCGGGGAGGGGGAGAAGCAGGTCCGGTCGGTCGCGGAAGGGCGCGGTGACCTGGTCATCCGTACCTCGGATGGCGTCGAGACCGCTGTCGGGCCGCTGCTTTCGAGAGCGCTGCGTACCGTTGCCGCCAGCCTCGCCGAGGGCCGAGCGGTGATCGTCGCAGACGCCAGCGCGACGGTATCCCCTGCGGAGGCGTCTCGGATGCTCGGGGTGTCGCGGCCGCTGGTCACACGCTGGATCGCCGAAGGTCTGCTGGCGGACTCGCCGGTCGGCGCACATCACAGGATTCCTGTCGAGTCCGTGGCTGCCCTGCTGTCGGCGCGTCAGCGGGCCGGCTACCAGGCGATGGCGCTGCTCGAGGCGGCCGAGAAGGAGCCCGAGACCTCGGCTCGCGTCGACGGTGCGCGGGCCAGGGCTCGGGCGCGCATCGCCGCTCGTCGGACGAGTTGACCGAAGCGGCCTACCCGCCGGTCGGCCCGGCGTACGAGCTGCGCTTCACCCAGCGAGCCTTGGGTGACCTGCGCTGCGGGCATCTCGCTCCAGGTGACCTGACGTCCATCGAATCCGCGACGCCGTGGCCTGCGGTCGTGAGGGACTTCCGAGAGCAGCGAGGTGAGTCGCCGGCGACGACCGGCGGGGCGCTGGCCCGTATGGGTCGCGGCGACGTCTACCCACTCCACGGGCCGCACGGAGGGCGGGCCGCGACCTGGTTTGATCCCGTTGCCGGAGTCTGTTGGTTCCTCGGGTACTCGCCGGCGCACGACTACACGGTTCTCGAGGTCCGGGCCGCCAACGGTGAGCTTCTCCCAGACGAGGACGATGAGATTCTGCTCGAGCTCGAACGAGAGGAGCTCGACTTCGAGCTCCGAGTTCGACCAGGCCTCCAGCAACTGGTCACAGCCGCTCTCGGGCAGCCTCGTTGCCCGGCAAGGGGAACGGTCGGTCAGCTGGTGCGACTCGAGGTGACGGCCGTCGTGGTGCCCGTGGCTGCAGAGACACTCGTCGATCTCACCCTCGTGCTCCGGCTGCCTCCCACCCAAGGCTCGACTACGCCGCCGGGATGGCCCGGACCCATGCTGCTCGAGCGACTCGCCGAGCTCGCGACCGACCAGCCTGCGGACACCCTTGAACTCGCCTACCCCTCGCGGGTACCGCTCGCGTCGGGCGACCGCCCGCTCGAACCAGCCCACGAGATGGCTGTCGCCGTCATCAACTGGCAGCGCTAGCCATCGGCCCCGGTCGACGGCCGCGCCCCGCTGGAGAGCACCGAAGGCAAGGTCGTATGGTTCCCACGCGCACTTGGATGATGGACAGACCTGACCGGGAAGAGCTGCCGTGGCCGCACCAGGCAGCCGATGGCCCCGACCACCGCGGACACCCCGACGGTCAGCCGTCGAGCACTTCTCCGGTGATCTCGGTCCACCTAGGGCTTAGGCGCTTCATGTCCATGTACGCGGCCTCTCGAGCGGCCGCGGCCGCCCGCACTCGGTCGGGGTCTCGGGGCACGCGCTGCTTTTCTGCCAACAGTGCATCGGTCGTCGCTTCGATGCGGGTGACGACTACCTCGACGGCCCTTCGGTGTTCGTCGACGGTCATGCTCTTGAGGTCCATCAGGGTCCTTCCGCGGTATGCGACGCTTGGTAGGAGTATCGGACCAGCGGGGAGCAGGCAGTGGACGCCAAGCGTGTGGCGTTGGACGAGATCCGAACAGAGGTACGTCGCATCGCTCGGCACAGGGAGTACATCAAGAAGAGTCCTCTGCGCCTGACGGGCGATGACCCGGAGATGTACGCCAAGATAGTCGCCGGTTGGGAGCGGAATCTCGCCCAGGCTGAGCGTGCCCTGACGCAGGCCGAACGCTGTCACCCGCCACCCGCCCGGCCACGCGCAGCGACATGGAGCT
>JAKAQW010000004.1 GCA_021819525.1 Actinomycetes bacterium | reverse complement strand
TGGTGCGGGTGGAGAGGCTGCCACGTCGTTCTGGTCCGAGTGGTGGGTTGAGGGAGGCGAACCCGTTCTCGGGTATCCAGAGCGGCACGCCGTCAATGCCTGCTACCGCCAATCCGAAGGCGAGGAACAGTGCGGAGCGTGAGCGGCTGGAGGGTTCGCCCCGCCCGAATGAGGTTCCGTTGGGCTGCTTCTGGCGGCGCCCGAAAGTGACCTGGATGTGCCGCTGTCCGGGTCCGGGCATCAGCGCCTCGACTTGGCTAGCGACACGTCGTTGTATGGGCGCCATGCTGGTCAGCCCGACGTGGGAGACAAGGGTGTGGGACTCTGTGCCCTGGAGCTGCGACCGGGATAGGAGCGCGCCGATCGCTGAGTCGGCGCCACCGCTCAGCAGCACCACTCGCTGGGGAGGAGGCAGGGCGGAGACGACGGTTTCCCGAGCCGATCGGGCAGCAACAAAGCGAAAGTGCCATTGGTCACCAGTGAGGAAGCCAAACAGGGTGGCCAACTGGTCAGTGAGCGGCTCCCAACGGTCGACCTTGCTGACGGGGACGGTGAGCTCGATATCTCGCTGGTTCCAGTTGGAACCCCCGAACTGGCGTGCTTCGGTGCGGTCGGCGGCGAATACGGCGGTGGCGATGCGCACGAAGTCGACGTTGGGCTGGGGTGCCGGGCCAAGGCCCCCTAGCCGCGGCCCATAAGTCGACCCGAAGGAGGATCGGCCCTGCGCGGTCCAATAGAAGGTCGTACGGGCAAGGCGAGGCGGGATCTGCTCTGGCAGGCTGAGGCGCAAACGGTAGGCGGTCATCGGCGACCATGTCCTCGCATTCGACGAAGGGTCTCGATGCCGTCCTCAACCGCTTGAGTGATCTCATCCTCGGTGGGGCCGTTCACTGACAGCTCGGCCCGGCCGGCGAGGGCCTCGGCGACCTCCTCGATCTCTCGTTCGGTGAGCTCGCCGGTGTTCTCAGGTCGGTCGGCTTGGCGAGCGAGCTCACCGGCTTCGCTCAGCGCTGCCTCTTGGATGATCAGAGCGATGGTCTTGCGGACAATCTCCTCGGGGGTCGGCGTGGCTCCCGCCTCACCCTGCTCGATGACCCATTGGGCGATCTCGCCAGCGACATAGCGCTGCTCCTCGTGCTCGATGGTGCTGTCGCTAAGCGGTCCACAGGCGGCGTTGACGATCCGGACGGTGACCTCAAGGGGATCGCCGAGCGCTCGCAGCTCGGCGTAGTCGAGACCGAGCCGAGCCAATGCCGTGGCGTCGCCAGTCTGGTAGGCGTACGCTGCGGCCGCAGCCCGGCCGGCGGTGGTCGCGAAGCCGGCAGCGGTGCGGTGCGCTCCGCCTCGATTGCGAGTGCCGGTACCAGGACCCCGAGCGCCGCCAGGACCGAGGCCGCCCCCGACGCCAGGGCCGTCTCCGCCCTGCCCGCCTCCGGTGCGGGGTCGTAGGAGGGGGATGACGTTCAGAAGCGTGTCAGGGGAAAGGTGGCCCTGCGGTGGCGACGTGTCCGCCGGGGGTTCGTCCTGCGGATTGTCCGAGTCGTCTCGCGGTTCGGTGCGGTCGTCGTTCAGTGGGACATCGTCCAGCCATTGCTTCAGCTCCCGGCGCAGCCTCTTCCCGGCGGTGTCACCACTCCCCGAGTACGCGCCGCTGGTGCCCATCAGTGGCTCGGATTCTCCCTGAGAGCTTCAGTGGCGGCCGTGCGGACCGGTTCCCTGGAGGATCGGTCCCGCCAGTGCTCTAGTACCGGGCGATAGGCGATATCTGCAGGGAGCTTGAAGAGCAGAGGCGTTGCCGGGCCCACCTCATCGGGTGGTATCGCCAGGAGCGCTCGCTTTGCCTCCTCGGTTGTGTCGGGGTGCTGAAGGGCAATGCGCTTGATGCCAAGTACGGCCTTTCGCTGATCACTAGGACGGTCGCGACCCATTCGCCCCAGGTGCTGGACCAGCAGCCGTGCCTCGTCGCTGGTCAGCGCCGAGAGGTACTCGTCCGTGACCGACTTCTGGTCGGCGCGCTCGCTGGACAGCAGGTTCGCGGCGATGTCCCGCAGCCGTTCTGGCAGCCCGGCGTCGAGTAGGGGCTTTCCTTGAAAGGCGGCGGCGAGGAAAAGATAGCTGGCGAGGTCGACACCACGGAGGGGTGGGGGGAGCTTCGCCCAGCGAACCAAGGCGTCAGGGAATTCCGGGGGCTTCTGCTCCGTGGGTGCTGACCCGGACGTATTTTCGTCGGCATCGTGGGCTTCGGCGGCGGGAACGTCGGGCTCCGTCGCGTCCTCTTCCGCGGGACGGCCAGCTGCAACCTCAAGCGCGTCGAGCTGTTCGCGAAGCTTGCCGGCGGCCAACCAGTCCAAAAGCCGGGTGAATTCGTCGGGGAGGAGCACCTCCAACACCATCAACTTGGCGACCACTCCCGGGTCAAGGTTGATGCCGCGGCGACTGGCCACCCCCTGACGGACATGTAGGTCGTTTAGGAAACGCTTGACACGTCGCGGGCTGCCACGGAGCTTCTCATAGAGCAGCGGCGTCAGTCGGGCCGAAAAGGCCAGCTCCTCAGTGATCTCGACGCCGTCGAGGCCTGGGAGATCATCGAGGTCCCGGGATTCGAGGCGCAGCGTCTGGCACTGGTCGGCAAACGTGGCCAGTTGCTCCATTGGCAGGCGAGCCTGCAGTTGGAGTAGGAGCAGGTACGCATGGGTGTCAAAGCGACTCAGGGCTGGAAGTGGGATCGTGGTCTGGACGATCTTGTGTAGGTACAACCGGGCTGGTTCCTCTACGGTCCCGTCTTGGCCGTCTCCACCAGTTGGCTTCGGAAACTCGGTTCGGATGGCCTCGGCGACACGCTCCTCGTCGGCAGCCAGCACAAACGACATGCCAGGCACCGCCAGGAAGAGGCGGATGGCCTCCAGGGTTTCGATGACCGTCCGGGGCAGACAGCGGTCGAGGTCGTCGACCAGGACCACCACCCGCCGGACGTGCCTAAGCTCATCGGAGCTCATGAGCTGGCTGAACTCGTCCCGGAAGCCGTCCATCCCTCGCGGTGCGGCGTCGGACTCTCTATTGTCGTCGTTGATCAGGCCGAAGAGGTCCTCGACTCTGGGAAGCTGCAGCGCAAGGGTGGTCCTGGCCGCCAGCTGAATCGCCTTCGACCAGTTCACCCGACCAACGAGACGCTTGACGAGCTTCTTCGCTTTATCACCCTTATCCTCGGTACGTTCCACCTCGTTGCTCAGCCGGTCGAGCACCTCGGAGATGAGGCTCTCCTTTGCCCCGGTGGCCGGGTCGTAGCGCCAAGGATCAGTGGGCACGACGATGACCGTGGCATCAGGTGAGTTACGAGCAGCTAGCTCTTGGTGGACCAGGCCCAGAACCGTGGTCTTCCCGCTTCCCCAGGCCCCCGACAGCCCCAGAGCCACGGGGTTGAGGCGCTCATCGAGCAGGGCGTCGGTCACCGTGGAAGCCACAGCTCCGAAGGACAGCAGGTCGGTCGGCGATGGCTCGTCCGACCAAAGTGCGAACTCAGTAGCGCCAATCGACGAAGGCGTCATGCTCTCACCCGCGCCGGAAGCTCGGGGCACTCATCGTTGCTCGATCGGACCGCGAGAGCGGTCGAACACTAGTGTGTCTCGGCCAAGGAGCGATACGACACGGCCCCCGCTCTGCTCATCGCCGCGTGGCGAACGAGAGTTGGGATCTCCGGACGAGGTGTCAGGACGTCGCGAGACGACGGTACGGAAGAGTTCGTGCGGTACCCGGCACTGTTCGACGAGGAGATCCTCGTCGATGCCCTCTTGCACTAAGAGCTCGACCGCACGGGGCATTAGCGAGGGTTGTTCAATCGCGCTCACGAGCCCCGGCTCGTCGCGCCGCCACCCGCGACTGGAGATCGTGGTCACGGCGTTTCGATAAGACACGTCGCCGAGTCGACCGAGCTGGCGGGCACGAAACAGCAGGGCCTGCATGCTGACTCCCCATTGCTCCTTCAATTTCGCCAAGGTCCGCCATGCGTTAGAACCCATGGCCGACGGCAAGAGGCTTTGGATCTCGGCTGCCGGCATCAACAGCTCGGAGGCGAACCGGTGGGCTTGATCTTCAACGGTTCGACCGCCCGGCTCTGCGTCGCTGTGCATCACCAGGTGACCGAGTTCATGAGCGACGTCGAACCGTTGACGGTAGTAGTCACGTTTGATCGGGTTGAGGACCACCACCGGTCGAAGCCGACTAGTGAAGGAATAGGCGTCGACCGAGGCCGCCTGCGCAGGGCTAAAGACGACGAGGATGCCGTGATTCTCTAGGAGGCGTACGAGGTGTCCAGCAGGGCCATCGTCCATCTCCCAGCGCTCGCGAACGAGGCGAGCTGCTTCCTCCGGTCCTTCGAGGTCGCGGTGGTCGGTGGCCACCGGGAAGTTCGGGAGGTCTAGCTCGGGGAACTCAACGTGGCGCTCCAGGCTTCCGGCGATGTCAACTGCTAGTTGCCCGTAGGCGAAGGCCTGGTCCCGGGCGAGCTGGCTGGTCGACCGCAGCGACCGGAAGTGCGGCGTCGTGCTGCTCGCCGCGACGTCGTCGGGTCGAACCGCGAAGAAGCCAGGATCGACTGACAAGCTCAGCGCTAGCAACGCCACAGTGGCAGCGGTTGGCCTCTTGGCGCCGGCTTCCCAGGCCGCGACGGCGGTAGGGCTCTTGTTCACCCTGCTCGCCAGATCACTCTTTCGGAGGCCCGCCAGATGGCGGGCCAAGGTGAGTCGGGAACCGTCAAAGAGCGTTGCGACCTCGGCCGAACGGTCGGTGGAGCGGGAACGATCGGTCACCGATCGCCGTTCGCCTGCTCGGTGCCAGTCTGTTCCTTGGGCTGGCGACGCAGCCGGACGGGAGCGTCCGGCACACTCTCGGGTGCGAGGGATGGCAGAGCGTCGTCGATACGACGGCCGCCCCCCGCCGGTGGAGCGGTAAGCAGATCATGACGCCAGTGCCACGCCGGTCCCCCACCCGCGTTCAGCCGGGGGCGGCCCATCACCAGTTCGCGCTCGTCGTGGTCCACGTCTTGGGCGTGGGCCACGACCAACGTTTGCCGATCGAGCTCAACGTCCGGGCTGCCCAAGAGTACGAGGCCAGCTACCTCGGCGTCATCGAGACCCTCGAACAGGCTGGGCTGCGGGGGCTCGGGATTTCGCTGGCTGGCCACCTGCTGCTTCGTCGGGCTCTTCTGGGGCCAGGGTAGCTGGTCGATCTTCCCAAAGGCGCATGATGCCAGGAGCCATCGCCAGTCCTTCCACGCCCAACCCGGGCTCCCGTTCAGGTCTGCGCGTTCTACTAGATCCGGCTTGAGCTGGGGCATGGTCGTTACGTCCTGCGCGGTCAGCTCGGCCTGCAGTAGGTCCAAGCTGATGGAGCCGTCGCCGCCCGTGGCGAGGGCGTATCGGCCACAGGCGAAGACGCGATCGAGCCGGTCACGCAGCAACGTGAAACGCGTCATCCCGGCCCAAGTCGCGTCGTGGCCGGCCGCCTCGGAGTAGTCGTCGGCCACTCGATCGGTAGCCGACACGTACGCCCAGCGGATGCCCTCCAGGATGCCCACCTTCCCAAGGGCAGCGATGACCTGCTGCTGTTCGCTCACGACGTAGAAGATACACCACAACCAGTATCTTGTGCGTGATACTGAACCTTGAGTCTGCTTCTGTGAATCTGGATGCACCAGTGGCGCCGTCCGAAATAGGCTGGCAGGCATGAGCGCGACCGAGGTGCCCGACTTCGAGGTTCGCCTCCAGTCGTTCGCATCCCCGACGTTTCCGTCGCTGCGGGACAGCCAGCGACTCGTCCTCTCCAGCTACGCCCGCGACCACCGCGGAACTCCAGACCTCGGGATCCAGATGCCGACCGGCGAGGGGAAGACCCTGGTGGCGCTCCTCATCGCCGACTGGTTCTTGGAGCAAGGACGCTCCGTCGCGTATCTGACCGGCACCCGTCACCTCGCCGACCAGGTGAAGGAGGAGGCCGACAAGCTGGGGCTCGAGGCCGTTCGCTTTGCCGCCCGGGACTACGGCGGCGCAAAGCTCGACGATTACCACCAGGCCCAGGTGGTGGGGATCATGAACTACTGGGTGTACTTCAACTCGAAGCCCGTGCCCCGGCCGGCCGACGTCGTGATCTTCGACGACGCTCATCTCGCCGAGCAGCCGCTCAGCTCGCTCCAGACCCTGCGCATCCCGAATAGGAAAGGCTCGGCACGCTCGCTGTACCGAGACGTCTGCAATCTCGCCATCGCCCACACCGACGCCTACGCGGGTCTTCGAGCGATGCAGGACGGCACGGCAGCGCCCGGAACCCCGCCCGAGCTCCTGTCCTTCTGCGACTGGTCGGCGATCTCCGGAGCGGTTCGCGACACGATCGAGTCCTCGCCCTTCGTGGAAGACGACGAGGCCCGCTGGGTGTGGCCAGCGGTCCGCGACCACCTCAATCGCTGCGGCGTGCTGATCGGATCCTCGGCAATCGAGATCAGGCCATACCACCCGCCGACGTCGCTCTGCCCTGGCTACAGCAAAGCGAAGCAGCGGATCTACCTCTCCGCCACCCTCGGCTCCATGGACGATCTCCAGCGCCGCATCGGCGGGAACCCCGTGACCCGCCTCGAGCCCGACCAGCCGCTGCCTCCGGGCGCCACCGGTGAGCGTCGGCTGGTGCTCAACCCGACCAGGCGCCAACCGCTCGATGACGAGCCCCTTGGGTGGGCCCTGGAGCAAGTGACCGCGGCTGGCGGCAGAGCTGCGTGGCTCTGCGCCAGTCACGCCGAAGCTGACACCTTGCAGGACCTGCTGACGGCCGCCGGGCAGTCCGTCTTTCGGCTCGGGCCTGGCGACGACGACATGGTGGAGACGTGGAGCCGAGTCCCCAAGGGCAACCTGGTGACGGCCGGCCGCTATGACGGCCTCGACCTGCCCGGCGACGTTTGCAAGCTCGTCATCATCACCACGGTCCCCCAGGCAAGCAGCGAGTTCGAGCGCTTCGTAGTCGCCTACCTGGGCGACGCATCCTTCATGCGCCACCGGGTCGGACAACGCGTCACCCAAGCGCTCGGCCGAGCAAACCGTATCCCCACTGATCGATCCCTCTACCTTGGACTCGACCCCACGTTCGCTCAGGTACTGGCCGACCCTGCCGTTCGGGCATCGATTCCAGATGACACCCGACCCACGATCCGTCATGCACTGGAGCTGTACGACGAAGGCTGGGAAGCGACGAAGCGCTCGTGCTCCGAGTTCTGGTCTCCAGAGGCCATGCGTGATGGGCGCAGTGTCGAACGGCCCGAATCTCGGCCCGGACGCCGGCTGCGGCCGGGCCGAGCAACCGGTGGAAGTCGCGACGTGGCGAGCGCGGACGCCGAAGTATCGGCCGCCACCAATCTGTGGCTTGGAGACCACACCGCCGCCACCAAGGCCGCTTCGAACGCCGCCTCGCTCCTGGCCGCAGCGGGCGAGACGGAGCACGCCGCGTTCTGGCGCTACGTCGAGGCCCATGCCCTCTTCGACCGCGGACGCAACAACGACCTTTCGAAGGCTCGCGCAGCCTTGGAGGAAGCGACGACCAATGGGCCTCGGACCACGTGGTTCCGACGATTGTCCAGAACCGTCGACGAACTCTCCGGCCTCCAGGCAAGGAGCACCGATGACTCTGACCGGCTTTTCCTTACCTGGGACGAATGGCAGCGGGAGGCCGGCGGCCAACTTGACCCCGCCCTGCGGGACGGGCGGACGCTGCTCACGGGGACCCACGATCAGCAGTGCGATGCCCTGCTCATCCTCGCCCGGCTCGCCGGCGCCGGCGCTGAGCGGCCACCGAAGAGCGAACAGAGCGCCACGGACTGCCGCTGGACCTGGTCGACCAGCAAGCGGGGCGAACGCCGCGTGTGGGAAGTCAAGACCGGACGCAGTGACTCGGTCCCGCGGTCAGATGTGAACCAACTGCTCGGGCAGATCGAGGTCGAAACCAAGCGCGCCTCGAAGACCCGAGTCATCGGCTGCCTGCTCACGCCCGAGAGCACCGCGAGCGCCGGTGCCGTTGAGGCGGGCAGAGACAAGATCGCCTTTCTCCAGCATGATGCTGCGGTGCGCCTCTACGACATCCTCGCCGACCGCCTCAAGCAATACGCTGCCCTGTGTGGCGACGGAAGCGCCGAAGCCCGCGGACAAGCGCGAACGACGATCGAAGCCCTGCTCCCAACCGAAGGTTGGCTCGAACGGTTGCTCCGACCCACCCAGGGCCGGGTAATCGGTGCAGACGAGATCACTGCCCTTTTCCCAACGCGCTGACCGACATCGAAGCGTCAGGAGAAACGCCGAAGATTCTCCAGCCAGGACGAGAGGCTGGTCACGGTGATCGTGCAGGTTGAGCGGCGACCCGGTAGCTCCTCAAGCACGCCGGCTCGGATGAGGTCGACAACCGCTCGCCGGCCGAGACCGGTGAAGCGGACGACCTCGGCGAAGGGGACGGTGGCGACAGGTCGGGCTTTGCGACGCTTGGCTTCGTTACGAGCGATCCAGCAGGCCTGGACCGATGCGCGAGTAACGAAGCGGGCCCGGCTGGTGTCGGTCTCGGGGTCGAGCTCGAGGTCGCCGTCGCGGGCGAGGACCTTGACGGTGGTGAAGCTGAGCTTGAGCTGGCGGGCCGCGGCGGGCAGCTTCATCGAGCGTTGGTGGAGCGCTCGCACCCGAGCGTGCTCAGCCCGGAGGGCCTCGGCCTCCTCGTCGGTGAGGGTGAGCTCTTTGCTGGTGGGGTGCTGTTCGGGGGCGAGGTCGAGGTAGCGCAGGGAGCGGTAGATCTCGTCGTAGCGGACGCCGAGCTGTTCGGCCAGGTCGGGGAGGCGGATGATCCCGGCCCGCTGGTCGCGGTAGGCGAGGACGTCGCTCATGCGGCTGTAGCGGCGGGGGACGCCGTCGCCGTCGGGTTGGACGACGCTGGGGATGGTGCCGTCGGTCATCCACCGCCGGGCGGTGGTGGTGACGATGTCGAGCTCGTCGGCGACGTGCTTGGCGTCCCAGAGGGGATCGTCGGGGTCGCCGGGTTCGACCTGCCAACCGGCGTCGGCGAGCACGGCGGTGACCTGGTCGGCTCGGGCGAAGAGGGGGTTGGTGGCGAACCAGTGGACGGTGCGGGTGGTCGGGGTGAGCAAGGTTCCGACGTCTTCGGCGATGTGGTCGTCGAGGATGGCCGCGACCTTGGCGAGTGGGGCGACGTCGGGGTGGTCGAGGGTGTAGATGCGCCCGAAGACGTCCTCGCCGGCCCGGTGTCCCATGTACCGTCGCCGGACGCTGTCTTCGATGCCGGGGCTCCAGGCGAGGTCGGTGGCGAGGCTCTTGCGCAGCAGGTGGGACGAGACCCGAAAGCCGAGGTCGTCACTTCCCAGTCCTTCGTCTCGGGTGGCCTCGGCGAGGGACATCTGGTAGCCGACCTGCCCGCCGCGGTTCGGGCGTTGGATGCCAGGCACGAGCCGGGCCGTCTGGTCGACGGCGCCGGTGTCGGGGTCGGTGTGGAACGCCTCGATCGCGACCCGCAGCAGCTCCATCATCTTGGTGGGCACGACCAGCACCCGGGAGCCTGCCGCGGTCTTGGCCGTCGCTTTGCGGTCGACGCCGACGATGGCCCCGGTGTCGTCGCGGACCTGGAAGGTGCGCCCGCCTTGGCCTTGGACGGCGAGCATGCCGTACTCGCCGAGGTCGACCACGTCGCCGACGAGGAGCCCGAAGGCCTCGGAGATCCGCAGTCCCATGATCCGCTGCAGCCAGAAGGCGAGCTGGTGGACGGCGTGAAGGTGGGAGGCGATCCGGGCGCACTCGGGCAGGGTGAGGGGGCGGGGTTGGCTGGTCGGCGTGCGCCTGCGGGAGGTGGCCGGGTCGGGCAGGGGTGCTTCGAGGCCCTCGGTGGGGTCGAAGCCGGGCGGGAAGAGGCCGTTGGCCCGGGCGAAGGCGAGGACGCGGCGAAGGATCCAGAGAGCGTCGGCCACGACCCGCTTGGACAGCCCGACGCTCCGGCGTCGCTTCGCCCCGGGGACGTTCTTGAGCGCCCGGACCGGGACTCGGACGTGGCCGTTCCGGTCGCGGTAGGCGCCGGGGAGCTGGCCTTCGTGCCAGCGGCGCCGCAGGGTCGGGAGGCTGAGGCCGCACAGCCGGGCGGCTTCGGCCAGGCCGACCTCGCCGCTGGTCACGGGGACGAGCGGTCCCGGTTGCTTGGCGCTGCGGCCGTGGGGCGAGGCGGGTGGGGTGGCGTCCAGGCGGCCGACGAGGTGGAGCAGCCAGTCGTGCGCCATGAAGTAGGTGATGTCGCCGACGGTCTTGGTCTTGGGGGCGAACCACGGCAGGAGGTAGGTGTCGACGACCCGGCGCACCTGGTCGGCCCGTTCGGGGCCGGCCCGACGCAGGTCCTCGTAGGCGGCGGCCATCCAGGCGTTGGCCACCGAGGCCACGTCGGGGCTGATCGCTGCCGGCGGTTCGGCCGGCTTGGCCGGCGCAGGCCGGCGAACCGGGTCGGGGACGGGCTGGCCGGCGGCCAGGGCGGCGACCGCCTGGTCGAGCCAGGCCCGGGCCTCGTACTTGGTGGCGAAGCGCTCCTCGCGACGCCTGGTCGACCCGGTAGCGACGGGTACCCGGGCGCACCACTTGTCGCCGCGTTGGCGGATCGAGCCGGTGAGCGTCCGGCTCATCAGCCGGCCCTCCGGCCGAGGGTGTCGGCGGTCAGCTGCCGCAGGAATGCCAGCTCGTCGTCCTGGCGGGCGACCAGGTCCTCCAGCGCGGCGACGCGCGCCTCGGCTCGGGCGAGCGCCGTGGCCTCGGTCGGGGCGGCGGTGTCGGGCCTCGGCGGTCGGCCGGCGTCCGTCGGGACGGTGGCGTCCGGGTCGTGGAGGCCGGCGACGACGAGGTCGCCGACCGGCAGCGTCCAGGTCTGACCGTCGAGTCGGGCGTTGGGGAGGCGGCCGGCCAGGCGGGCCCGGATGATGGTGTCCTTGCTGCACCCGCACAGCTCAGCGGCTTGGCGCTGGGTGACGAAGCGGTCTGGGTACTCGTCGGTGTTGGTTCGGGGGCGGCGGCGCCTTCCGCGGTCAGCGGCGACGGTGGCCATCGGGGAGCTCCATGGGCGCTGTGGGCAGCGGCCGGTGCGGGCCGTGCGGCGCTGGTGGGGTGGTGCGGCGTGCATGGCCTTGCGGAGGAGGCCACAGCCGGCCGGACAAGTCAAGGCCCTCTCGGAGACCGCGCCCGATCGGGGTCGAGGGGCGCCCGATCGGAGGGAGAGTCACGCGGCCTCGTCGTGGCCGCCGACCGGGGCGCCCGCCGGCCGGCCGTCGCGGCGCGGGCGCTTTGGTTCCCGATGAAGAACCTTCAGTTTTGATGAACCCACGGAATTTCGGGCCGGGCGGAAGACGAGGAGGTCCTCGTGGGCGATCACCTGGCGGCCGACGCCAGCGGCCCGGGCTCTGCGGACCTGCTCGAGGGCGAAGAAGGACGCTCGGGGCACAAGGGTGTCGTCTCGCAGGCCGGCGAGGAGGGCGACGTTGCGCTCGTAGAGGACCAGGCCGGCCTCCTCGCCGACCCGGACGAGGGCGCCGGGCAGGTCGACGAGCTGCCCGGCGCGCCACCAGGGCCGGACGGTCATGGCGACGACGCCGTCGGGGCGGAGCACCTGGGCGGCGCCGCGCAGCACGGTGCGCATGGCGTCGAGCAGCCCGGCGAGGCCGACGTGGGCGAGGTTGGCCGGGTCGGTCGAGTACCGGGCGTGGCGTTTGCGGACGCCTCCCCCGGGGACGGTCGACACCCGACCGTGCAGCGAGGGGCCGTAGGGGGGCGAGGTGAACACGAGCGCGACCAGGCCGCACACCGCGGGGTCGACGAGCCCGGCGAGGGCCCGGCCGTCGCCGCAGAGGACCTCGCCGTGGCCGGTGGCACCTTGGCTGGCCGCCAGGGTGACGTTGGCCTGGGCGAGGTCGGCCCACGTGGGCTCGTACTCGATGCCGATGGCGTCGCGGCCTTGGTGGACGGCCTCGACGAGCGTGGTGCCGATGCCGCACATCGGGTCGACGACGAGGTCGCCGGGCTTCGTGTAGGTGGCGACGGCGCGCGCCGCGATGGCGGGGAGCATCTTGGCCGGGTGGGTGCCCGACAGGTCGAGGTAGCGCCGGGCGCGCTGGGCTCGGGCGGTGCGCTGGGCGGCGGGCCAGACCGAGAGGGGCAGGTCAGTGGGCATCGGCGGTCCCCTTTCGGAAGACGAGGACGTCTTCGTGGACGACGAGGTGGGCGGGCTCGCCGCGCTGGCGGGCCTTTCGGACCTGGGTGGTCTGCCAGAACGATGGGCGGGCGACGAGGTCGCCGTCGCGGACCGCCGCGTGGAGGGCGACGACGTGGCCGAGGTAGGCGAACCCGACGCCCCGGGCGAGCTCGCTGGTGAGGCCGGCCAGGTCGAGGGTGCGGCCCCCTCGGCGGGTGTGCTTGGTGACGGTGACGAGCACGCCGCCGGGGCGCAGCAGTGCGTGGCAGCCGGCGTAGACGTCGGTCATGGCGGCCTCGTAGGCGACGCCGCGGGCGTGGCCGAGGTTGGCCCTGTCGGTCGAGTAGTTGCGGGCGGTGCTCGGGCAGAGGTCACCGCCTGATCCCCATCTGGTCTTGTCCATGTTCCCGACGTCGCAGGCGTACGGCGGGGAAGTGCAGACCAGGTCGACGGTGCCTTCGAGGTCGCCGAGCACGTCGCCGAGGCGGCGGGCGTCACCGAGGCGGACCTCGGCGAGGGAACGCCGGGCGGGGTCGAGCATGTGGTCGAGGTTGGCCTCGGCGAGCTGGGCCCAGCGGGGCTCGAGCTCGACGCCGACGGCGCGGCGGTCCAAGAGCGCGGCCTCGGCGACGGTGGTGGCGATGCCGGCCATCACGTCGACGACGAGCGCGCCCGGGGTCGAGTACTCGGCGACGATGCGCCGGGCCAGCTCGGGGAGCATCTTGGCCGGGTGGTCGGTGCAGGCCGGCAGGTAGCGGCCGGCGCGTTGGTATTGGGCGGTGGTCTGGGCGACCGGCCACACGCCGAGCGGGACAGCGGGGCGAGACGGGCGGGCGTGGCCGGGAGGGCGGGGGGTCGGTGTGGTCATGGGCGGCCCACGACCGGGCAAGCGTCACCAATAGAACACCCCGAGCGGATGCCTTTTTGGACATCGACCACCCCGACCCGCCGGCCCATTCAGCACATGGCCGGGGCTCGGAGCGGTGCGATGCCGGGCCTTGAGATCGATCCCGAGACGGAGGTAGCTCCTCGACGCCAGGCACAACTTGATGTCGAAGGGAGCCCACCATGCCCGTCACGAAGAAGGTCTCGCCCGCCCAGGTCCTCGACGCCCTGGCCGCCCGTCCGGGCGCCACGGCGGCCGGGTTGGCCGAGGCGCTCGGCGCCGGCCAGTCCACCACGGCCAAGTACCTTGCGACCCTCGAAGCCGAGGGAGCAGTCCGTCGAGAGCCGGGGGGACGAGAGGCGGGCCGCAAGCTGGCGGACCGCTGGTCCGTCGTTGCCACCGGCGACCGGCCGGCAGCGGCCGCGGCCGGGGCGGCGCCCGTCGACCTCGCCGTGCCCGCAGAGACCTCGGAGCCTCTGGCCGAACCGCCGGCCGTCGACGCGGTCGACGCAAGCCCTACCGACCGGCTCGGCAGGGGTGCCCTGGGGACCCTGGTCCGCGAGTACCTGGCCGCTCGGCCGGAAGAGGACCTCGGCCCGACCCAGATCGGCAAGGCGCTCGGCCGGTCACAGGGTGCCGTCTCGAACGCCCTCGGACGTCTGGAGGCGAGCGGCGAGGCGCAACTGGTGAACACCTCGCCGCGCCGTTACCAGATCGCCACCGGCCGATAGCCGCCTGCCGGTCGGGGTACCCCCGCGCCGACGTTCCCCGCGGGGGACCCTCGGGCCGGGCGCGGGGGACCCGTTCGGCTGGGCGCGGGGGACCCATCCCCCGCTCGACGAGACCGGCCGTCGGAAAAATTCTCTACACGCCGTCACCCGGCGACCCTGCCCGGCGCCTGGCGAGCCGGCACCGATTCCCCCACCCCGCTGACCTGCACCGACACTGCCGCGGGGGAACAGCTCCCCCGCGACTCCCCCGAATTCGGGGGAGTCCCCCACCTGACCCGAATGGGGGATTTCCGGGGGAAATGCGGGGGACCCAGCGTGGCGCGATGGCGGCTCCGCAACCAAAGGAGCCGCCCGTGCCCACCTCCGCTACTCCCAGGCGCCGCGCCCTCACCGACTCGCCGTTCGACACCCTGGAGCGCACCTTCGCCCTCCTCACCACCGGCCCCAACCCCCTCGCCCTCGACGGCACCGGCGTCGCCGGGCTGCCTGACCGGCCGGTCCCCCTCGGCGAGCTCAAGGCCCGGCTGCTGCACCCCTCGACCCGCTTCGAGGCCCGCGACGCCATCGTCGGCCACCTCGTCGCCCGCGCCCAGGCCGAGGGCGGGAAGTGGACCGTGGGGCTGGCCGGCGTCCTGTTGCCCGGACTACGGCGCACCGTCCGGTCGCTCGTGCAGGCCTGCCCGGGCAACGCCGACGACATCGAGGCCCAGGCGCTCGCCGCCTTCGTGGCCGCGGTCGCCCGCTGCCAACCCGGCCGGCCCCGGCTGGCGTCGTGGCTGCGCTGGCAGGCCCGCAAGGGAGCGACCCGACTCCTCGACGCCGAGCTGGCCGAACGAGCCCGGCCCGGCACCGAGCCGATCTCGGCCGCCCCGCCCCGACCGTGGGGCCACCCCGACCTGGTGCTAGCCAAGGCGGTCCGGGCCGGGGTGATCAGCGCGTCGGACGCCGAGCTGATCAGCGCAACCCGCCTCGGCGACACCGACCTGGCCGACGCGGCCGGACAGCTCGGCATCGGCTACTGGGCCTGCCACAAGCGCCGCCGCCGAGCCGAAGCACACGTCGCCGAATGGGTGACCAGCGACCGCTATTCACCCCTCGACTTTGTCCAAAAAGCGGGCGAATCGGGGTGTTCTCAATGTGGGGATCGTCACCGGCCAGCCCGGGCCACGGGCCGCCAACCGGGCAAGCGTCGCCCGGACCCGACGAGGAGGTGAGTGCCCACCCCTGGCCCACCCGGGCCGGCCGAGACGACCCCGACGACGACACAACCGGCGCACCTGCCCGGCCGACCCGAGGAGACCACGACGACACAACCAAACCCCCGACCTACCGCCCCTCCGACCAAGTCGAGGCCAATCGAATGCAGACAGCCGCCACCCGGGCGTCGGCTGGTCCGCCGCCTCCCGGTCGCCCTCGCCCTTGCCGCCGCCCTGCTCGTGGTCTTCGCCACGCCCGCCTTCGCCCAGGGCAGCGGTGGCGGCACTCCGTCGCTGTCGGGGGTAATCGACAACCTTCGCAACTGGATCGTCGGGATCCTGGCCGGGGTCGCCACCTTGTTCCTCACCATCGGCGGTCTGCGCTACCTGACCGCAGGCGGCGACCCTGGCCAGGTCGAGAAGGCCAAGGTGGCCCTCAAGTCGGCGGCCATCGGCTACGCCCTCGCCATCTTGGCCCCGCTGCTGGTGTCGATCCTCGCCTCGATCGTGGGCGGCTGACGATGCGCTGGCTGCACCGGATCGCCGGCCGCGTCCACCGGCTGCGAGCCCGAACCCTGGTCGTCGCCGCGTTCGCCGTCGTCGCGCTGGCCGCCCTCGGCGCCGGCAGCCACCACCCCACCGCCCGCCGCACCGGCACCGTCGCCACAGCGAGCATGGTGCTCACCGCCGACCACACGGCCGCACCGACCACGACGACCACCGCGCCACCCGGCTACTCCGGCAACGGGAACGGCCCTGCCGGCATCCAGGTCGGCCCCGGCGGCACCACGACGCCGACCACCCCGGCGCCCGGCAGCGGCGGATCCGTCTCTGGCGGGACGCAACCTTCACCCGGTCTGTTCGACATCACCGGCCACATCGAGGCGGCCATCGACTCGTGGTTCCGCGACCTCGTCACCGCCGCGCTCGACCCCATCCTCACCCTCCTCGGCCACACTCTGCTCGCCACCCCGAACGTGACCGCCCAGTCCCGGGTCGGCCAGCTGTGGCAGATGACCGAAGGCATCGCCGATGCCTTCTTGGTGCTCTTCGTGTTGGTGGGCGGGGCGATCGTCATGGGCCACGAGACGCTCCAGACCCGCACCGCCATAAAGGACGTCCTCCCCCGGGTCGTCGTCGCCGGGATCGCCGTCAACGCCAGCCTGTCCCTCGCCGGCCTCGTCATCTCCACCGCCGACTCGCTCTCCCAAGCGATCATGGGCCAAGGCGTCGACCCCTCCCAAGCCGCGGTCGTGCTCCGCCAGCTCGTCCTCGGCTCCCTCGCCTCGGGCGGCATCTTCGTCGTCTTGTTGGGCGGGGTCGTCGCCGTGCTGGCCATCGTCGTGCTCGCCACCTACATCTGCCGCCTCGCCCTCGTCATCCTGCTCGTCGTCGCCGCGCCGATCTGCCTCGTCTGCCACGCCCTCCCCCAGACCGACGGGCTGGCCAAGCTGTGGTGGCGGGCCTTCTCCGGGGCGCTCGCCGTCCAGGTCGCCCAGTCCCTCGTGCTCATCTGCGCCCTGCGGGTGTTCCTCGCCACCGGAGGGCCGGCCAACCTGGGCATCGCCTCGACCGGCGGCCTGGTCGACCTGTTGGTCTCGGCATGCCTGTGCTGGGTGCTAGTCAAGATCCCCGGCTGGGTCAGCCGCACGGTCTTCTCCGGCTCGCGTGGCCGTGGCGGCATGAGCCGGGTCGTCCGCGACGTGGTCATCTACAAGGGCGCCAAGGCCCTCGCCGCAGGAGTCGGCCTGTGAGCCCCCGCCCCGCCAGCATGCGAGAGGACCGGGGCCGGGTCCGCATCCCCGCGGATGTCGAGCGACCGGACAAGCTGCTCGCCGGGCTCACCGCCCGCCAGCTCGCCATCCTCGGTGTCGCCGCCGTGGTCCTGTGGGGCGCCTACGCCGGCACCCGCCACCTCGTGCCGACGGTAGTGTTCGCCGTCGTCGCCATCCCGGTGGCCGCCGCGGCGACGATGCTGGCGCTCGGCCGCTTCGAGGGCGTCGCCGCCGACCGGTGGGTCAGCGCCGCGTGGCGTCACCATCGCAGCCCCCGCCGGCTGGTGCCCGCCGCCGACGGCGTGCCCGCCACCCCGGCCTTCCTCCCCGTCGACGTCGGCCCGCCGCCCGACCCGCTGCGCCTCCCCTTCGCCGGCATCGGCGACGACGGGGTCATCGACCTCGGCGCGGAGGGTGCGGCGCTCGTCTGCCGGGCCAGCGCCGTCACCTTCAGCCTGCGCACCCCAGCCGAACAGGAAGCGCTCGTCGCCGGCTTCGCCCGCTGGCTCAACGGTCTCGACCGCCCCGCCCAGCTCCTCGTCCGGGCCGAACCCGTCGACCTCACGCCCACCATCGACGCGCTGCTCGACACCGCGCCCGCACTGCCGCACCCCGCCCTCGAGGCGGCCGCCCGGGACCACGCGGCGTTCCTGGCCGACCTAGCCGCCCGGCGAGACCTGCTTCGCCGCGAGGTCCTCGTCGTGCTCCGCCACGCCTCCCCGACCGGCCGCGCCGGCGCCGAGTCAGCCGCCCGCTTGCACCGCCGGGCCGCCGAGGCCACCGCCGCCCTCGCTGCCGCCGGGGTCACGCTCGGCGTCCTCGACGCCACCGCCGCCGCGGCCTGCCTGGCACGCGCCCTCGACCCCGCCGGCGACCTGCGCCCCGGCGCCTGTGGCGCAGTCGTGTCCGGCACCGACGTCCCCGTCACGCTCGCCCGCGAGAGAGGAGATCGCCGATGACCGGCCTGTTCGCCCGCCTGCCCCGACCGGCCGCCCGGCCGGCGTCGCCGTTCGGGCCCGACTCGATCGAGGTCCACCCCCGGGCGCTGCGCGTCGGGGGCGGCTGGTGCGCCAGCTTCGCCGTCACCGGCTACCCCCGGGAGGTGGCCCGCGGCTGGCTGGAGCCGCTCACCGCCCACCCGAGCCGCCTCGACGTCGCCGTCCACGTCGAGCCCGTCCCGGCCAACATCGCCGCCGAGCGCCTCCGCCGCCAGCTGGCCCGACTCGAATCGGGACGGCGCGCCGACGCCGCCAAAGGCCGGCTCGGGGACCCCGAGGTCGAGGTCGCCGCAGAAGACGCCCGAGATCTCGCGGCGGGTCTCGCCCGGGGCGAGCAGAAGCTGTTCCGGGTCGGCCTCTACCTCACCGTCCACGCCCGCACCGAAAAGGGCCTGGAGGCCGAGTGCGCCCGGGTCCGCTCGGTGTGCGCCTCGATGCTCCTCGACGCCCAACCCGCCACCTGGCGCATGCTGGCCGGCTGGACCTCCACCCTGCCCGTCGGCGTCGACGCCCTCGCCCAGCGCCGCTCGTTCGACACCGACGCCCTCGCCGCCGCCTTCCCGTTCGCCTCGGCCGAGCTGTCCGCCACCAGCGGCGTCCTCTACGGCGCCACCACCAACGGGTCGGGGCTGGTGCTGTGGGACCGCTTCGCCCAGGACAACCACAACTCGGTGATCCTCGCCCGCTCGGGGGCGGGCAAGTCCTACCTGGCCAAGCTCGAAGCGCTGCGGTCGCTGTACGCGGGGATCGAGATCGCCGTCGTCGACCCCGAAGACGAGTACCGCCGCCTGGCCGAGACCGTCGGCGGCACCTACGTCCACCTCGGCGCCCCCGGCGTGCAGGTCAACCCCTTCGACCTCCAGCCCGGCCCCGACGCCCTCACGCGCCGGGCGCTGTTCGTCCACACCCTCGTCGCCGTCCTCCTCGGCGGCAAACCCGACCCGGCCTCCGCGGCGGCGCTCGACCGGGCCATCGTATGCGCCTACGAGTCGGTCGGCATCACCGCCGACCCCCGCTCCCACGCCCGGCCGGCGCCGCTGCTGTCGGACCTGGCCGCCGCCCTCGACGCCGATCCCGACCCCGCGGCACGGGAGCTGTCGGCCCGGTTGGCGCCGTACGTGACGGGCTCGCATCGGGGGCTGTTCGACGGGCCGACCACCACCCGTCCCGAGGGCCACCTCGTCGTCTTCAGCCTGCGCGACCTCCCTGCCGAGCTCAAGGCGGCCGGCACGCTGCTCACCCTCGACGCCGTCTGGCGGCGCGTGTCAGACCCCGCCGTCCGCAAGCGCCGCCTGGTCGTCGTGGACGAGGCGTGGCTGCTCATGTCCGAGCCGTCGGGCGCCGAGTTCCTCTTCCGCATGGCCAAGTCGGCCCGCAAGCACTGGGCCGGCCTCACCGTCGTCACCCAAGACGCCGGCGACCTCCTCGGCTCACCCCTCGGCCAGGCCGTCGTCGCCAACGCCGCCACCCAGATCCTGCTCCGCCAAGCCCCCCAGTCCATCGACACCCTCACCGACGCCTTCGGCCTGTCGGCCGGCGAACGGGCCTACCTCCTCGGGGCGACCCGCGGCCAAGGCCTCCTCGCCGCAGGCGTCGACCGCGTGGCCTTCACCGCCCTCGCCAGCCCCGCCGAGGACGCCGTGTGCCGCACCGGGATCGAGCAGACCCTCGACGACACCCCCGACCTCTAGCCACCGAGACTGAAAGGAGGGCCACCGAGTGAGCATCCCCGCCCCCCAACCGACCCCCGCCCCGAACCTGTCGGGGCCGCTCGCCCGCTACCTCGCCCACCCCGGCGCCGAGACCGCCCGCCTCCTCCACCACCTCGGCGCGCTGGCCGCCCACCTCGGCGTCACCGCCGGGCCTGCTCTCGCCGGTGTCGCCCTCGCCGCCACCGTCGTCCTGCAGGTGATCCGGCGACGCCAGGCACGACGGCTCGCCGAGGGAGCCCGGCTGGTCCGAGTCCTCGCACCCCCCGACGTCGACCCCCACGGGGCCGCCACGCTGTGGACCAACCTCGTCGCCCTCCTTCGCCCGGCCTGGCGCCGTGCCCTCGGCGGACAGCCGCACCTCGGCTTCGAGCTGGTCGCCACCGACGCCGGGCTCACCATCGGCTGGTGGGTGCCCGGCACCGTGCCACCCGGCCTGGTCGAGCGGGCCGTCGAGGCCGCCTGGCCCGGGGCCCGCACCGAGACCATCCCCGCCGCCCCGCCGCTCACCGGGGACGGCGTGGCGACCGGCGGCGAGCTGCGCCTCGCCCTCCCCGAGCAGTACCCGCTGCGAGCTGCGCACAAAGTCGACCCCCTCCGACCGCTCCTCGGCGCCCTCGACGCCATGGCCGAAGACGAGTCCGCCTGCGTGCAGATCCTGGCCCGTCCCGTCACCGGACGGCGCCTCACCCGCCTCCACAAGGCCGCCGCAGCCCGGCGCGCCGGGCGGCCGGCGACGCGCACCGCCCGCCTGGTCGACCTCGTCACTCCCGGCCCGATCACCCAACCAGCCGCCACCGACCCCAGCCGGGCCGCGGACGTGGCCGACATCTTGGACAAGGCCGCCCAGCCGTGCTGGGCAATCACCGTCCGATACGCCGTCGCCACCACCGCCTCCGACCGCCAGGCACCGGCGCGGCTGCGGGGACGGGCGCACGCCGTCGCCTCCGCCTTCTCGCTCTACGCCGGGCGGAACCGCCTCGACCGCCGCCACCTGCGCCACCCCGCCCACATCGTCGCCGCCCGCCGCTTCGGCCGCGGCGACCTCGTCTCGGTCGCCGAGCTCGCCGCCCTCGCCCACCTGCCCACCGACCAAGCCGTGCCCGGCCTCACCCGGGCCGGGGCGAAGGCCGTCGCCCCGCCACCCGCCGTCGGCCGTCCCGCCGCCGTGACACCGGCCGGCGCCGTGGCGTCCAGGGTGCTCACCCCCAAGGTGCTCGGCGACGCCCAGGCCGGCGGGCGCCGCCCGGTCGCCCTCGCCGTGCCCGACGCCCGCTACCACCTCCACGTCATGGGCGCCACCGGGTCTGGCAAGTCGACGCTGCTCACCAACCTCGTCCTGGCCGACGTGGAAGCCGGCCGGGGCGTGGTGATCATCGACCCCAAAGGCGACTTGATTACCGACTTGTGCGACCGGCTGCCGGCCGGCGCCGAGTCGCGCACCGTGCTCGTCGACCCCGAAGACCCCGTGGCCGCCCCCGTCCTCAACGTGCTGTCCGGCCCGGACCCCGACCTCGCCGTCGACAACCTGGTCGGGATCTTCCGGTCCATCTTCTCGGCGTTCTGGGGGCCACGCACCGACGACGTGCTCCGCGCCGCCTGCCTCACCCTGCTGCGCCATGCCGCCGCGACCGGCGCCTCGACCAGCCTGGCCGACGTCCCCCGCCTCCTCGCCGACGACACCTTCCGCGCCCCCATGGTCGCCACCGTCGCGGGCGACACGGTCGGCCTCGGCGGGTTCTGGGAGTCCTACGAGGCCATGAGCGAGGCCAACCGCGCCCAGGTCATCGGCCCGCTCATGAACAAGCTCCGGGCGTTCTTGTTGCGCGACTTCGTCCGCCAGGTCGTCGGCCGGCCCGACTCCAGCTTCGACATGGGCCAGGTCCTCGACGGCGGCGTCTGCCTCGTCCGGGTACCCAAGGGCATCTTGGGCGAGGACACCGCCCGGCTGCTCGGGTCCTTCGTGGTGGCCAAGGTGTGGCAGACCGCCACCCACCGGGCTCGGCTCGGCCAGGCCGCCCGGGTCGACGCGTCGCTCGTGGTCGACGAGTGCCAGAACTTCTTGCACCTGCCCCGGTCATTCGACGAGATGCTGGCCGAGGCCCGCGGCTACCGGCTGTCCATGGTGCTTGCCCACCAGCACCTCGGCCAGCTCGGAAAGGAGCTGCGCGAAACGGTGTCGGCCAACGCCCGCACCAAGGTCTGGTTCACCATGAGCCCCGAGGACGCCCGCGCCCTCGAACGTCACGTCGCCCCCAACCTGACCGAGCACGACCTCTCCCACCTCGGCGCCTACACCGCCGCGGCCCGCCTCGTCGTCGACGGCGAGGAGACCCCGGCGTTCACCCTCGCCACCCGCCCCGCCCCACCCGCCGTCCCCGGACGGGCCGACGCCGTGCGCGCCGCCAACCGGGCCGCCCACGCTCGACCCACCTCGGTCTCCGGGACCCGCTCGCCGCTCGAAGGGCGAAGCCTCCCCGCCGCCTCGGCGCCGTCCCGCTCCGGGTTCGACCGAGTCCCCCGAGAAGGGGACAAGGCGATGGGCGAGGACCGTAGTGGGCTCCGACAGGGCGTCCACGGAGGGCTCCGTCGAGGGCTCCGACCAGGATTGGAGCCCCCTCAAAGGCACGAAACCGCAGGTCAGGGCGACGAGGAGGGCTCCGTCGCGTCGGCGGACTCAGGGGGTAGGGGGTGGTGAGTCCGCTCGGATCGTCCGGCCGAGGGCCGGCTCGACAGGATCCGCCGGCCGACGGCCGGTCCGCATCCCTCCCCTCGAGCAAGCGGCCTGCGTCGTCGAGCCGGCGTCGGGCCTCGCCCCATGGGCCGTCAGCGCCGGTAGGCGCCGCATCGGCCACCCGCCGTGGATGGCGTGACCTCGACGCTCGCCTGCTCGCCGTGATCGGTCGGCTCACCGAACGGGACCGTCAGCTCTGCCGCCTGCTCGACGACCATCGGGTGCTCACCACGCCACAGGTGGCCGACGTCGGCTTCACCGGTGAGCGTCGGGCCCGGATGCGCCTGGCCGAGCTGTACGCCCTCGACGTGCTCGACCGCTTCCGTCCCCAAAGCTGGGGCAGCCCCGCCCCCTACTACTGGGTCCTCGGCCCGCTCGGCGCCGCCCTCGTCGCCGCCGAAGCCGGCGCGGATCCCGCCGACCGGTCCTGGCGGCGCTCCCTCGCCCACGACCTCGCCGCCAGCCAACGCCTCGCCCACCTCGTCGGCACCAACGGCCTCTTCACCACCCTGCTCCGCGCCGCGCGCACCCGACCCAGCTGCGCGCTCATCGAATGGTGGTCCGAGCGTCGCTGCGCCCGCGAGTGGGGCGAGGTCGTCCGCCCCGACGGCTACGGCATCTGGACCGACAACGGCGCCAGCCTGCCGTTCCTCGTCGAGTACGACAACGGCACGGAACGCCTCGACCGCCTGGCCGCAAAGCTCGACGGCTACGCCCGCCTCGCCGAAGCGGCCGGGCACCCCAACTGGGTCCTCTTCACCTTCCCCGGAGCCCGCCGCGAGGCGGAAGCCCGTCACGCCCTCGCGCAGCGATCCGTCCCGGTCGCCACCACCGCCCGGCTGCCCGGCGCCACGCCGGACGGCGCGGTCTGGCTGCCCGTCACGAGCAGCGGGCGGCGCCTGCGCCTGGCCGACCTTGCCGCCCGCCCCCTCGCCGGCACACCCGGCCGCCGGTGACGATCGGCCTCGACGCCCCCGCTCCCTCCGGGCTCGCCACCAAGCTCGCCGCCGGTGCCGGCGGTCTCGTCCTCCTCGTCGCCGTCCTCACCGCGGGCGCGGGCGCCGGGATCGTCTCGCTCCTCGGCGGCGGCGCAGCGTCGGCCACCGCCACCGCCAACATCCCCCCGGCCATGCTCGCCCTCTACCAACAGGCCGCCACCACCTGCCCGGGACTGCCCTGGACGGTGCTCGCCGCCATCGGCACCGTCGAGTCCGGCAACGACACCTCGGACCTGCCCGGCGTCCACTCCGGCGCCAACTCGGCCGGCGCCGAAGGCCCCATGCAGTTCGAGCCGGCCACCTTCGCCGCCTACGACACCCCGGTCCCGCCCGGCGGGGTCACACCGCCGAGCCCCTACGACCCGACCGACGCTGTCTACGCCGCCGCCCGAGACCTCTGCGCCAACGGTGCCGAGAACGGCGCCGAGCTCTCGGCTGCCGTGTTCGCCTACAACCACAGCCAGACCTACGCCACCGAGGTCCTCGACCTCGCCCAGACCTACGGAAAGACCCAGGCTCAGACTGTCGCCGCGGGAACCGCCGGAGGCATCGCCGTCGACTGGGCCCTCGCCCAGGTCGGCACCCCGTACATATGGGGCGGCGAGACGCCGGGCATCGGCTTCGACTGCTCCGGTCTCGTCCAAGCCGCCTACAAGGCCGCAGGGATCATGCTTCCCCGCGTCGCCCAGGACCAGTACGACGCCACGGCCAAGCTCGGACTCGGCGATCCGCTCCAGCCCGGCGACCTGATCTTCTTCGGCGGCGGACCTACCGACATCACCCACGTCGGTATCTACATCGGCAACGGCCAGATGGTCGACGCTCCGCACGCCGGAGCCTTCGTCCGCGTCGAGGCCACCCCGACCGTACGCGGCACGAAGTGGGGCACCGACATCCTTGTCGGAGTGACTGACCCCGCTGCTTGAATCCAGCGCCGCGCTGCATGGGTAGCGGTCGGTCGACCGCCCGTTGCGCCGGGACAGCGACGCGAGGGCAGCGCGCTTCTACGAGATGACGGAGTTGCGGTCGGCGCGTCGGAGGAGGTCGTCGTAGCCACCCCGATAGTGGCGTTGGTCGAGGACGTCGAGAAGCTTGGGGACGTCTTCCTCCGAAACGTCGATCTCCCCATCGACGATGAATCGCCCCGGGTTTTCATCGAGACCGTCGAGGTACGCCTGGACCATCTCGACCGTCAGGGTCGGGAGGTGCTTCGCCTGGATGAGGCTCTGAAGGCGCCCGGCGAGCAGCCGGCGCTTGGAGCATGCTGCGGCGATGACGTCGAGGGTGGTCCCGGCAAACTTGAGCCCGGACTTGCCGAGCTCGGCCAGATGCGCGGGTACGGCGGCGGCGGCCACCTCGAGATCGGCGAACAGGCGGGGAAGGGCGTTGGGTTTGAGGGCGGCCAGCTCCGTGCCTTCGATCACCAAGTCGAAGTCAGGCTCGAAAACGAGCACCGGCTCCTCGATATGGGTGATGACGTCTCCGAAGAGACCGAGCACTCTGCCGGTCTTGAGCACGACACCGGGATTGTGACGCTTGAGGAAGGCGACCGAGCCATGGCGATCCGTGAAGACCGCGGCGTAGAAGAGAAACGCCTGCCCTCTCACGGTGTCCGGGGAGATCGGGTCGAGAGTGCCCGGTGCGTTGAGCAAGCCGATCAGCTCACTGGTCTCGGGCTGCTCCTCCTCGTCTTCATCGGCAGCAGTGCGCTTCGAGGCCCGCCGTCGCGCTGGGCGATGAGGCAGCTCGTCAGCGGCGAGCAGGAACACCTCGTCGTCCTCGAGCTGAGCTGCGGGATCGTAGGCGCGGCTGGTACGAACACCGATCTCGGTGAGCGCAGCCTGGGCTCGTCGGCGAAGCTCACGGTCCATGGCGCGGTCGAGATTGAGCCGGCCGGCGTGGACACGGGTCCCTCGACGCCATCCAAGAACGAGGGCGGAGGTACGTCCGAGGCTTCTCTGGACCCATTCCTCAGCCGTCCGCATGAGCGCCTCCAACCGCGAGCAAGACCCCGGCGACGTCGACCACCTCGACGACGCCGCCGTCCTCCGGCGCGATCCTCGTCACCAAGTACTGGTTCTTGTGACCTCCGTATCGAACGGCGAGTACACGGTATCCGAGCAGGTAGAGCGTGGGGTTGACCCGTACCAGGTTCGAGCGGACGTAGATCACGAGACCGACCAGCAGGAAGAGGCTGTAGCCGAGCAAGTCGCGCCAACCAGGAGTCGAGATCGTGACGAACGGAAGCAAGTATGAGGCGAGGTAGCCGCCGACCTCGCCACCCGTGTCCTCGGTTCCGGCGACCATTATCTCGTAGGGCTGGAGGTGGGTCCTCGCCCTGCGGGTGATCCAGATCGTGTCGAGCACCCCCCAAGCGAAGAGCGCCGCACAAACGAGGCGCAGCGCGAGGCCGTCGAACCGGATCGCCAGAATCCCGAACAACGGGGCGTACGAGGAGAGAAAGAGTCGGGCACGAGCGGCCGCTCGGGTGACCTCGGCTCGACCGCTGTATCGGGGGCCTTGCCCCGGCTGGTTCGCCTCGCTCACGTGGCAACGGTAGGCCGAGGCTGTGACGACACACCGCTGAAGCGGACGGGCGACCTCCAGCCTCCGGAGAAGCCTGCGCGTAGCCGCAACCACACGGCCGATACCATCGCTCGGACAAGAGCCAGTGAATGACGAGGACGGCGACGAGCGCGCCGGCCACGAGGAAGGGCCCGGCGGGAAGCTCGCCGGTGACGCTGGGGCGACCGAGGGCTCTGCGCACGGGGACGGCGAGGGCGGCGAGGCACCAGGCGAGCAGGGTGCCGGCGACCACTGCCGGCCAGCCGAGGTAGCCGAGGCAGAGGCCGAGGAGGCCGCCGAGCTCGATGTCGCCGACACCGAGCTGGCCGGCGAAGCCGAGCCCGAGGGTGAGGTAGAAGGCGCCCAGCACCGCCATGGCGATGACGGCCCGGCCAAGGGCCCACCACTGGCCGTCCGACACCGACCCCACCACGAGCAGCACGAGGACGATCGGGTAGGCGGGCAGCACCACGGCAGCCGGGATCTTGCGGGCTGCGAGGTCGGACACGGTGACGACGGCGCAGACCACGCCGAGGACGACGTAGGCAGGAAGGGTGGCTTGGACCCCGACGCGCCACGCCATGACCGCGTCGATGCCGACCACCAGCCCGAGGACCGCGGCGGCGCGCAGGGGGGTGTCGACGCCGGGCAAGACGCGCGTCGCGTTCACGACGAGAGCCGGACCGATCGTGGGCTGGCCACGTCAGGGCTGGGGGGCGTGAGGGCGTGGTAGAGGCGGGCGGTGGCGTCGTCGACGTCGAGGTCGAGCTCGGCCAGGCGGCGCTGCACGAGCCGCCACGTCGCAGCCACGGCATCGAGCCGGCCCTGGGCGGCTTGGAGGGTCATGAGCCGCCGGTAGGGCTCCTCGGCGTAGCGGTCGAGGCCGATGATCCGTTCCAAGACGTCGATCGCCGCGTCGGGTCGGCCGGCGTGCTCTTCAAGCTCTGCCAGGCGGAGGTGGGCGTCGACGGCACGGCGATGCAGGTCCTGTCGGGCGGCTTCGACCCAGGGGTGGTCGAGCCCGGCGAGCAGGTCGCCGCCGTAGGCGTCGACCGCTCGTGCCAACGCCGCTCGGGCCTGGTCGTCGTCCTGGGCATAGGCCGCTTCGCCGAGCGCAGCTTGGAAGTCCCAGAGGTCGCAGGTGATCTCGGCCGGGTTGGGCCGGTAGTGCTCGCCAGTCTTCTCCAGCACCTCGAGGTTGGTGCCATCGGAGCCGCGGAAGAAGGTGCGCAGGTCGCCGAGGGGATGCCAGAACTGCTTGAGCAAGCGATCGGGGGGCGTGTCGGGCCACAGGGTGTCGACGAGCTCGTCGATAGTGGCCCCCTCCGGACGAAGGAGGGACCAGGCGAGCAGCAGCTTGGCCCGGGACCGGAGGCCCGTCGTCACCACCTCCCCGCCGAAGGTGATGCGGTACGGGCCGAGGACGCGCACTGCGAGGGGATGGGTGTTCCCGTCGCCAGCGGTGACACCGTCACCTGCCGCCTGCCCCGGCCAGCGGTCGACTTCGGACGACTCGTGCGACCGGGTCGGCCTGTCGTCGCGGTGCAGTGCGGTGAGCGAACCCTGCGGCTCGGCCGGGTCGGGATCCGCGTCGGCCTCTCGGCGCGCGTCGTTGACCGCGCCGAGCAGCTCGACCGCTTCGTCGGCTCGCAGCCGGTAGAGGGCGGCGCCGGCAATCGTTGTGGCCCCCTGGCCAACTGCGCCGAGCACGACACCGTCGGCGTCGAGGTCGAGGCGGCCCGTTGCGATCGGCGTGTCGTCGAGGAGCACCACGGCGATGCCGAGACGGGGCGCGTCGGCGAGGAGCGCTGCCCACCGGCCGCGTGACTCACCCGGGACGTCGTCGATGGGCACGACCAGCAGCGGGAGGGGGTTCTCGGGATTGTCGTGGCGGAAGCGAACCGCGTCGGGGGCGTCGACCCTGGCGAGGCGACGTGCGCGCCCGATCCGCTCCGCCTCGACCACCCGGGCGAGGTGGTCGAGGCTGTCAACGCGCCGAAGCGACCAGTCCGGGCCGAGACCAGGGAACAGCCGGTCTGCGAGAGCGTTGGTGAGGAGGACCTCGCTCGCTCCCGGGACGGCGCGGACCAGCAGGCCCGCCACGAGGGCACGAGCGACGTCGTCGACCGGAGGCCCCTGGAGGGCGATCCCGGACAGCTCGGTGACCTCGATGGTCACGGGCGTGCTGTCTCGGGTACCAACCTCGAGCTGGCCGGGGTCCAAGCGGCGCTCGTCGTCATCGACGGGAAAGACCGGTGTCTCGGCACTGGCCGGTGTCCTAGTCTCGTCGTCGCTGCCCTGCGCCGCCTCGGCGAGGCGGCGCAGGGCAGGTCGGAGCGGTTCGGGGGTGAGATCCCGGCCTGGCTCGGGGGGCCGGTAGCGGTAGGCGTGGCGCTTGCGGAGGCGTCCGAGGGCGACGGTGGTGAGAACTCCGACGGCGAACGAGCCGGCCACGATCGACCCCGACGGGAGGCGGACCGGCTCACTGCGACGGGTCGTGTGGTGGGCGGATCCGTTGGTCGCGTTCGGCGCAGTCGTCGGCGTCGCAGGAATGGTGGACGGCGGACTGGTGGTGTCCGGCGCGGTGTTGGCGGCCGGTGGCGTGCTGGCCGCGGCCGGGGACCTCGGCGCGGCCGGCGGGGTCGCGGCCGGTGGCGCGACCGGAGCGGAAGCCGTGGGGGTGACCACCGCGACTGCGGGCAGGAGGAGGGTCCAGCCAGGGTCGATCCAGTGCGGGTCGGTGAGGGTGGCGCCGCCGGGTTGGGGGCGGCCTTCGTTGAGCTGGTAGATGGCCTGCCACTGCAGCGGATCGCCGAGCTCACGCTCGGCGATGCCCCAGAGGGTGTCGCCTCGCTGGACGACGTAGGTACGGTCCGCAGCGTTCTGGCCCGTCGCGGCAGGTGGGGCTCCGCTCCGCGGCGGTCGCGACGCCTGTCGCGCTGGGGCTGCAGTGACCGGCGGCGGTCGGGTGGCCCCGGTGAGGGTCGCTCCAGTGAGGTCCGCTCGGTCGAGCACAAGGGCGGCGGCGGGCCGGCGCGCCGTGACCAAGGCCAGGCGGCCGCCGGGCGGGCCGGGGGCGTCGGTGTGACCTGGGCGGGGGGCGAGTGCCAGGCAGGCGACGGCCACGGCGGCGACGAGGCGGCCGGTGAGCGGTTGGAAGGCCCCGGCGAGGGGGAGGCGGCGGGCGCGACGTCCCGAGAGGGCGGCGGGGATCTCTGCGGCCAGCGAGACCATGAGCACGGCCCAGGTGAGCCAGACCACCACGGCGAGGGCGTCGACGAGGGATTGGGCGGGGATGCCTTGGTGGTCGAGGGCCCGGCCAACCTGGGCGGCGGTGGGCACGTGGTGCGGGAGGGGCCAGCCGACGAAGTGCCATAGCGCCCACGGAATGCCGACCACCAGTCCGGCGAGGAGAACGAGGGCGCCGAGACCCCCGACGACGCGGTAGAGGCGGACGAGTCGTTTGGAGCTCATGGTCGTCTCACCCTGTGCCTTGCTCGGCGATGGCGCTGCCGGTGCCGGTCTCGGTGAGCTGGTCGATGCCGGCGAGGTCGAGGATCTGGGTTGGCTGGCTGATGGTGACGGTGACGGTGACCTGCTCGCCGTCGACGCTCACCGTGCCGACATGTCCGGTGGTGGCGAGGTAGTGCTTGGCGTCGGCGACGGCTTGCTGGGCGTCGAGGGTGATCTGGCCGGTGGCGCGGTAGAGGGGGATGTCGATGGCCTGGGCGCCGGCGCGTGCCGCGGCCTGGGCCGTGTCGATGGCCTTGACCTTGGCGGCCAGGGCGAGGCCGCCGTCGAGGACGAGGCCGGCCATGCACAACAGCGCGAGGGTGAACACGACGACGAAGGCGGTGACCATGCCGTCGTCTCCGCCGGCGTATCGGGTGCGCACCCGCCGGAGCACGGACGTCATTGGGCGGGTCACGACGCTGCCCGGTAGCGGTCGATGACCGAGGTGGCGGTCGAGGAGACCGACTCGGTGGCGGGCAGGCGCAGGCCGACGAGGTCGGAGAGCGTGACGCTGCAGGTGACGGTGACCGCCACCGAGCCGCCGGGGGCGAAGCTGGCGGTGTCGGTGTGGACGGTGAGCGCCGCGCAGGTGACGTGGTCGGTGCCGAGGGCGGCGGTGGCGGTCTGGGCGGCCGTGGCGGTGGCTGCTGCGGGGGTGGTGGCGATGGAGGCGGCGCGTGCGGCTTGGGCGGCGGCGCCGTCGATCTCGAGGTGGGCCGAGGCGAGGCGGCCGAGGGCGACCACGAACAGCAGCAGCACGATGAGCAGCGGGGTGAGCAGCACCAGCTCGGTGCTGACCGCGCCGCGCTCGTCTCGCAGGCGGCGACGCTTTTGTGGTTCGCGCCGTGTGCTCATGGGCCGATCACGTTTGGTTCGGTGGGTCCGGCGGCGGTCGCCTTCACGGGCAGGGTGAAGATGCCGAGGAGGCTCTCGGCGTGGCCGGTGACGGTGACCGTCGTGGTCGTCGCGGTGCGGGTGGCGGTGATGTCCGAGCCGGTGAGGACGCCGGAGCCGAGCTGGTCGAGGACGCTTCGGGCCTGGTCCTTTCCGGCGGCTGCGGTCTCGCCTTGGAGGCGGCCGACGGCGACGCCTTGCTGGGCGACGGCCGAGGCGATGTGCTCGGCGTGCTGCCAGAGGGCGAACTGGATCACCCCCATGATCAACAGCAGCAGCAGGGGGGTGGCGATGACCAGCTCGGCCGACGCCGCGCCGCGCTCGTCACGGGCGACCGCATGCCGGGCACGGCGGAGGGACGCGGCGCGGCGCGAGGAGCGTCCCGTGCGGGCGGCGTCGTCCATCGGCAGGTTGGTCAGCCGCCGGTGGAGATGTGGTTGGCGGCGGTGACGACCTTGGCCACGATGATCCCCACCGCGGTGAGCGCCAGCGCGGCGAGCAGGGCGGTGACGATGACGGTCTCGGTGGTGTAGCCGGCCTCGGGGTCGGCTCGCAGTGCCCGCCAGCGGTCGCAGAGCACGGTTGCGAGGTGGCGGAGGAGGGTCAGTTCGCTGAGCACGGCGGTCCTTTCGGTCTCATCGGTTGTTCCTTTCTCTTCGGGTGTGAGGTGGGCGGCAGGGCGTTCAGTGGAGACTGGTGAGGACCTTCTCGACGGCCGGGTAGCCGAGGAAGAAGAGGAACCCGGCGAAGAGACACACGACGGGCAGGCTCATGCGCTCCGAGGCGGCCTGGTCGGCGGTCTCGGCTTCTGCGAGGGCGTGGGTGCGCAGCGAGACGGCTTTGGCGGTGAGGCTGGCGCGGACCTTGGCGCCTTCGGTGCCGGCCAAGGCCACCGAGGCGGCGAGCTCGGACAGCTCGGCGATGCCGAGGTCGGCCCCGAGCCGGCCGAGGGTCTCCCAGGGGGCCTGTCGGGCCAGGCGGGCCTGGTCGAGGGCCCGGCGCAGATGGTCGAACGCCCACCCGGAGCCGACCCCGGCCGCGTCGGCGAGGGCGGTCTCGACGCCGCCGCCGCCGGCCAGGGCCACGACGACGAGGTCCAAGAAGCTGGACAGGGCGTGGCGGAAGTCCCGCCGTCTGCGGGCAGCGTCGGAGCGGATGCCGAGGTCGGGCACGACGAACCCGGCGGCCCCGAGCACGAGCGACCCCCACACCGGCACCACCAGCGGCAGGCGGGTACCGCCCACGGCGAGCAGGGCGGTGACGGCGGGGACGAGGAGGAGACCGACGAGGGCGAGGGTGACCTTCTCGGCCAGGTGGCGTTCGACGCCGCGACCGAGCACGGCCAGGTCTCGGCGCACCGGGGAGAGGACGAGCCACGCCCCGCCGGCTCGCAGCAGCCCCGCGGCGAGGGGGCGGCCGGCACGGGCGGCGAACCCGCCCTCGGTCTCGCCTGAGGCTGGGCTGGGCTCGGGAAGGCGGCGCAGCTCGGCGAGGGCCTGGGCGAGCGAGGGCCGCGGCGGGTACAGGCCGCGCACCACCAGCCACAGCCCGGCGCCGAGACCGGCGCCGCAGACCAACGCCAGGATCACCGTCCGACCCCCGTCGCCGACTCGGCCGAGTTGGTCGTAGCCGTGAGGATCCGCTCGGCACTGGCCGGGCGGGTCATCCGGGCCAGCCAGGCGAAGCTCGCCGCGAACAGGGCGCCCACGAGCAGCAGCACGAGCTGGCCGGTGGCGCTGTCGTAGGGGGCGAGGTAGCCGCGGTTGAGGACGGCCAGGCCGAGGACGAGGCCGCCGGTGACCCCCACGATGACCTTGACCGAGGTGCGGGTCCGTGCCCGGCCCGCTTCGACTCGAAGGCGCATGGTGGCCTGGTCGCGTGCTGCCTGGGCGAGGGAGCCGAGCAGCTCGCCGAGGCGCTGGGCCTGGTGCTCGGCGGCGAGGACCAGGGCGGCTACGACGAGGTCGCAGGTGGGGTCGGCGACGTCGTCGGCGAAGGCCCGAAGGGCGGGGGCGAGCCGGCCGTGCTCGATCCGGGCCGCCAGGGTGGCGACCTCGGCGCGGATGGGCAGCGGGGCGACCGTGGCGGTGGCGGCGATGGCCTGCTCCAGGCCGGCGGCGCCGGCCATCGTGTCGCGCAGCATCTCGGCCCACCCGGCGATCGCCTCGACACGGGCCACGCCCGCCTGGGCCGCCCTGGCACCGGTGAGCAGGCCCGAGGCGCCCCAGCCGGCCGCTGCGGCCAACACGGCGCCGACGGGCCAGCCGGTGGCTGCCCCGACCACCACCGCCGCGCCGACCGCCAGGGCGAGGCGCAGGTTGACCCGCTCCAGCCTGGGGAGGAGCGGGCGGGCGGCCCGGCGGGGCAGCTCGACGCCGTGCCAGCCGGCCACGACCAAGACCAGGCCGAGGCCGACACCGGCCCCGCACAACCCGGCCAGCGCGCTCACCGCTCCCACCACCCCTGCGGTCGCTCCAGCAGTCCGGGGTCGAAGCCGACGGCGACGAGCTGGTCCATCGTGTCGTTGCGCAACGGGACGCCCGGCACCGCCCGCCCGTCGGGCCCGGGCCGGAAGATCTCGTTGGAGACGACCATCGGCCCCTCGGCGTCGATCACCTCGCGCACCGAGGACACGTACCGGGACTCGCCGTCTTGGGCGAGGTGGACGACGAAGTGCACGGCGTTGGCCACCAGCAGGTTGGTGGCCTCCAGCGGGAGGCGCTCGGGGGCCTGGACGGCGTAGGTGGCGAGCTTGGAGAACGCACCCCGAGAGCTCGACGCGTGCAGGGTGGCCATCGATCCGTCGGTGCCCTGCGACATGGCGTTCAGCAGCGCCAGGACCTCTTCGCCTCTCGCCTCGCCGACGATCACCCGGTCGGGGGACATGCGCAGCGCCCAACGGACCAGCTCGGCCAGGCTGACCCCTCCCTCCCCCTCGAGGTTCGCCTCGCGGGCCTCCAAGGCGACGACGTCGGGATGGAGGTCGCCGAAGCGGTCAAGGCCGAGCTCCAAGGAGTCCTCGATCGTGACGAGCCGCTCGGAGGGTGGGATGTCGGCGGCCATGGCACGCAGCAGGGTGGTCTTTCCCGCCCCGGTCCCGCCGCAGATGATGCAGGACTTCCTCGCCAGCATCGCGGCGCGGACGAACTCGCGAAGCGCCACGTCCACGGTGCCCATGGCGACGAGGTCGTCGGGGGTGATGCGCAGGTAGCGGTGGCGGCGGATCGACAGGCACGGCCGGGCCGCCACCGCCATCAACGCGAACAGCCTCGACCCGTCGGGCAGCTGCAGCGACAGGCGCGGCGAGGCCCGGTCGAAACGTCGCTCCCCGATGCCCACCCTGGCCGCGGCGGTACGCAGCATCTCCTCCATCTCGCCATCCGAGGCGGCGATCGGCTCCACTTGCTCCCGCCGGCCATCGGCGTAGCGGACCCACACCTGGTCGCAGCCGTTGGCGTTGATGTTCTCGATCGACGGGTCGTCCAAGAGGCGCTGGAGACGGCTGAGACGGAACAGGGCGTCGAAGACCGCCCGGGCCAGGTCGTCCTCGGCGCTGGCGGCCATCACCGGCCGGCCGGCGGCGACCGCCTGGCGGGCCCGGCGCTCCAAGGCCTCGGCGATCAGCTGGCGGCCGAGCGCCTGCTCGTCGGCTACAGACAGCGGGCGGCCGGCGGCCGCCAGGGCCTGCTGGCGCTCCGACAGGGCGGCGAGCACCTCGGCGCGCAGCTCGCCCACCGCGCCCTGCTCGACGGTGACGCTGGCGTGGTCGACGCTCACCCCGACACCTCCCCCGGCGTGGCGCCGTTCGACACCGCCGGCGCCGGCTCGGGCCGCCACCCCCGCAGCACCCGGGCGGTCAGCCTCGATGCCACCGCATGCTCCGGCGAGCGGTCCGCGTCGGGCTGCGGTGACGGTTGGCCGGCGCCGGCGGCGAGGTCATCGGCCAGGCCGCGGGCCAGAGTGCGGGCCGCGCGCACGAGCGGCGCCAGTCGTGCATCGCGCGACGACGCCGGAACCGAGACGAGCGCCGCCGCGCCGCGGGGATCCCACGGGATACGGCAGAGAACGTCAACGTCGAGTGCCTCGGCGATCTCGGCATCGGGATAAGGGCCCTCTCCCACCACCACCAGCCCGACCCGGGCGGCGCGCCGCTCCGGGCGCACATCGGCTAGCTCTCTCCCGGTGGCGTGGGTCTCGGTCCAGGCCGCCACGGCGTGCAGGTCGGCCAGCTGGGGCCGGACGACGAGGATCGCCCGGTGCGCCTCCTCCCACACGGTGATCGCCGGCGAGCCGGGGTCGAGCCGGCCGCAGTCCACCACCACGTCCGCGTCCAGGCTGGCGAGGTGACCGGCCAGATCACCGAGCATCCCGAGCGCGCCGCGAGCCCGCTCGGCCGACGCCGGTCCGGCGAGCACCGCCGTGCCGTCCGGCAGCAGCTGGCAGTGCTCCCACACCGCAGCCGGGTCGAACCTGCGGCGCGACGCGGCGGCCAGGGTCACCAGGCCCGGCTCGGCCGGCCATCCCGACGCCGCCGCCAACGTCCCACCCGCCGGGTCGGCCTCCATCAGCAGCACCCGCCGATCCGCCGGCCACGTCGCCGCCAGCGCCAACGACAGCGTGCTCACCCCGCAGGAGCGGACCGCGCCCAACGCCACCACCCCCACCCTCAGGACCCCGCCCCCAGCTGGACCAGGCTCGCCTGGCCCGCCGCCGCCAGCGTCGCCACCTCGCCGGCGTCCCCCTTGGCCACCTGCAGCGAGAACACCGTCGGGCTCCCCGACGCCGCCGAAGCGGCTTCGACCGAGGTCACCGTCGCCCGCACCGGGCTCCCCGCCGACCCTGTCGACCCCCCGCCCGACGACGAGGGGACCGGGACCACCTCGACCCGGTCGCCCGCGACGAGCCCCGGCGGGAAACCGCCGGACTTGAGCCCTACCGCCACGACGTCGAAGCCCGAGGCCACCGAAGGCGCCGGTCCGACCTCCGATCCGCTCAGCAGCTCGCCGGCCACCAGCGGCACGGCAGCCGGGCGGCCCACCACGCTCGCCTCCGCCGCGGCGGGCATCACCGTGAGGCCGCTGCCGACCGAGACGCGCGCCGTTCGCAAATCGGAGGCAGAGAGCACCTGGCCCGCCGCCACCGGCTCGGCCACCTCGAGCACCGCCTGGCGCCGACCGAGATGCAGCGACGCGTCGGCGAAGGCGAGCGCGCAGCCGACCACCAGCAGCACCCCGACCACGACCAGCGGCAGCTGGCGGCGACGGCCAGACCGACCGGCGGCCGGCCGGGCACGATCCAACCTCGCCCGGCCGTCGCTTCGGGTTGTCGTGGCGGTCGTCGCCATCGCCCTCGTCCCTCCTCAGCCGCCTCCTGCGCCCACCGTGCTGCCTGAGCCCACGGTGTTGATCGCCTCGGACTGGGTCACCGTCACCGGCACCTCGGCCGGCGGGCCCGCCATGGCCCCGAGGTTCCCGCCGCCGGAGGCGCCTACAGCCGTCCAGGTCACCGACCAGTAGGCCGTGGCGGTCACCGTGTAAGACCCCGGAGTCGGCCAGGTGTACGAGCAGGCCGTCGAGCCGCCCGGGTCCGCGGCGTCATACGGCGTGCCCGGCCCGTCGCAGGTCACCGTGGCGCCGTCACCCATGTCCCAGACCACCTTGGTCGGCACCGCCGTCGCCGTCGTCGTCACCCCGCCCGCCGAGGCCGACGCGCTGACCGGGTGCCAGCCGGCGTGGTCGACCCACAGCCACGTCGCCAGCCCCACCAGCTGCGGGCTGCCATCCGGTGGGGCCATCTCGACCTGCAGCGAGGAGAGCCCGAGGTGCTTCACCGCCCGGCGGGCCACCACCACCGGGCTCGTCTGGACCACGACCGCTGCCGGTGGGGTCGCGCCCGACACCCAGAACGGCGGCATCGGGTCGATCGCCCCCGGGCCGGCACAGGTCGGGATCACCCAATGCCCCGGCGTCGGACCACCTACCCCGAGCAGCTGCGTCGCGCTCTGCCCCAGCACGGCATAGGTGCATCCGTAGGGCTGGTTCGGGTTCGGCTTGCCCGGCGGCGGGGTGCTCTTGCCTGCCGAAGCCCAGCGCGAGTGCGCCGGAGGCGTCCAGTAGGTGTGGTCGGCCTGCACGGTGAGCTGGCCGCCGGACGCCTGAGCGTTCGCGTAGTTGTCCTGGCCGTAGCCGTCACCCGCCCACGCACTGCCGGCGTCCACCAGCACGCTGGCCACGACGGCCACGAGAACGGCGAGGATCAGGACCCCGGCGCGCACTTCCCCTCCGTCACCACCTGCTTGGAGAGCTTCCACGTCCCCCCGACCTGCACCAACGTCGCCCGAACTCCGTCGTTCTCGGGCGGCGTGACCGGCGGCACCGGCTTGCCCGTGCTCTCGTAGACGAGCTCGGAGGTGCTGTAGGCGCAATCGACAACCGTCGCCTTCGTCCCCGAGAGGGACCTGAGCTTTGGGTGCAAGGTCACCGCCCCCTTGCCGACGATGCCCTTCGCTTGATCGGCCACCAAGTTGGCCCGGACGCTTTGCAGCTGCGGGTCGACCATGGTCTCGGCCAGCTTCGGATCCGCGGGGTTTGCGGTAGCAAGCGCCTGCTGAAAGGCCTGCGACGCAGCCCGATAGGCGGCGAGCACCGCCGCCCGCGGCGGGTCACTCGACGACACCGGCCTCGACGTTGAGGTCGACGCCCCAGCGCTCGGTCGGGAGGTCGTGTCCGGTGACGCCGACGGGCTACCGCCACAAGCAGCGAGGAGCACGGCGCTCGCAGCCAGGAACGTCATGGATGGGAGCAGGCGGGCTCCGGTGTCGCCTCGACGCTTCTTATCTCCACCTCGCCCGGCTCGGCCCAGCTTCATGTGCGATCGCCTTCACCTGCGCTGCATCGTCCTCGACTACGAAGCCGGCACACCGATCGCGGCGGGAAGAACCCGGGTCATGTCGCCGGGGAAGCACCCAGCGACACGGAGACACCGACCCACCGGAAACGCTAAGCCCCGAGGTGGTCACGCGCCTGCTGGGGTGACCCGTAGTAGTGGCACTACCAGGTAAGCGGTAGCCTTCCGGTATGCGGACCGCGGTGTCCGACCCCGCAGCAGCCCGGCGGGCTGAGCTCGCCGCCTTTCTTCGAGCCCGCCGCGCCGACGTCCGCCCCGAGGTGCTCGGAATCGACCCCTTGCCCGGCCGGCGCAACACCCCCGGGCTCCGCCGCGAGGAGCTGGCTGCCGCCGCTGGAGTCAGCGTCGGATGGTACACGTGGCTCGAACAAGGACGCCCAGCAGACCCGAGCCCCCAGGTCATCGATGCGCTCGCCCGAGCACTGCAGCTCGACCCCGAATCGCACCGCCACCTCCGACGCCTCGCCGGGCTCGCCGTGCCCGAGATCAACCACATGACCAACGGCGTCGGTCCGCAGCTCACCCGGCTCCTCGACACCCTCGAACCCGCCCCCGCCTGCCTCATCGACCTGCACTTCGACTTCGTCTCGTGGAACCGCCCCTTCACAACCATCTGGGCGCCAGAAGCACTCCCTGCCGATCGGTGCAACCTGATGTGGCTCTACTTCGCCAAGGACACTGCCGCCTGCATGAGTGTCGGCTGGGAGGAACGTGGCCGCCGACTCCTCGGTCAGTTCCGCGCCGCCGCAGCTGAGCACCCGGCGGACACCCGCTTCGCCGAGCTCGTCGACGCACTGACGAACGAAAGCGACCGATTCGCCGCCAGATGGGCCGACAACCGCGTCGAGAAAGCCCTCACCGGCCAGATCGCCATCCGCCGACCACCAGTCGGGATCATTCGCCTCGACGTCACCGAGCTCACCGTCGCCGCCCAACCATCGCTCACGCTCTGCATTCAGGTCCCCAGCCGCGACACCGACAAGGAGAAGCTTCGTCAGGTCACCTGATCTCAATTCATGCGACACTGCGATCTTCTGGATGGGACAACGGCTCTCTATTGGCGCCGGACCATCCAGGCGCGAGGGCCGTTCGATCGCGATCGCTAGGCCCTGACCAGCACGTTCCTGTCAATTAGGTCGTTGAAATGATGGGAAAGCAGCTTCGGTACCGCCCCTCCACGGACCAACAGCCCGAGCTCCATGTTGCGATCCAGTGCGTACTCGGTCAGGTTGGCACTGGTGACGAACGCCAGTCGATCGTCGGCGATCGCCGCCTTGGCATGCAAGCTGGCATGGCCCGGATCGTGTTCTGGCAACAACGTGGGCGGCCACGTGTAGTGCACGATCCGCTCGGAGACCTCGAACGCCCGGGCAGCTTCGGTTCCGCCGTCGAGGATGAGCCGGATCTCGATCCCACGGTTTGCGGCCTGGTGCAGCGCTTCGACAACTTCTCGGACTCGATACGCGGCAAAGCTGACCAGGATCAGGCTTCGCACCGCCGTGCGGATGACCTCGATCAGGACAGCGTACGTGAGACGGACATCGACGTCGCCGTCCGGACCGGTCCACACGACGTCGATCTGTGACTCGGAGCGGGCGCTGTGGTGGCTGGCGTGCGCCGCTCGAAGAGCGAGGGCCACGCTGGCGCCGCTCGTCTCGGGAGATCGTCGCCAGGCAGCATGTAGCCGGTCGATCGCTGCCCGGTAAGGCTCGGTCGGTACAAAGCGGTAGAGCGCCTGAAGCGTCGTCAAGCCGGGTACATCTATGCGGTCGAGTGCCGTGGCCACCAGCTCGATCTGGTCTCCGGGCAGAGCGCGGACGGTGTCGACCACCGCCGCCACGAGATCGCCCGTGGTCGTCACGCAGGCAGCAGAGCCAGGCCGGCTTCGCCGAAGGTCTCCACGGCCAACGCCCGGTCGAGGTAGCGGTTCGAACGCTCGCAGGAAGTCTCGGGGGCGAACTGGCACGCGTGGCAGGCGGCGCCGTGGAGACTGTCCTCGTCGGCCGAGGGCAAGTGCTCCGCGCACATGGGGTCAGAGGCGCAGAGCCGGCCCCGGCGCAGGGCTTGGCCGACGATCCTGCCCAACGTCCCCGGCTCGGAGAGAGAGACAAGCCCTCCGAGCGTGCCTTCGCTGTCCGGCGCGGCCGTATAGAGCAGGATCCCGGCCATCGGCTCGGGGCCGCTGCGGGCGTAGATCCGTTCTCGGATGCTGGCGGACCCATAACCGCATTCCAGAGCGAGCTCCCGCATGAGCAGGTGGCTGAAGGTGTGCAACGCCAGGTAGCGCGGACCGGGCCAGCCGCCGTGCGGATCAAGGTGACGGCGGGCCCGCCAACGCTGGTGGCTCTCCTGGAGGGCTGCCAGCCGCTCGCTCGTGCCGACGCGGGATTCCCAGGCGCTGACCGTGTCCTCTCGGAGCTGCAAGAACAGGCCCTCCCCTCTGACCTCCGTGCACGGCACCCAGGTCGGGGTGCCGCGGCAGAGCGGGCCGAGGTCGGCCACGTCGCCCAGGGCATCCGGCTCGTCGGGAGGGTCGATCCGGGTAAACCCCACCAGGGCGACGACCTCGCGTAGCCGTTCGACCGCAACGACGCGCTCGATGACGTCGGCTAGCAATGGCGGCACCGGATGCTCGCGGGTCGTGAAGTCGGGAAATGACACATCCGAGCCGGGCAGCGAGAGCTGCGCCCACTCCGGCCCGAGGAGATCTTCCTCGTCTTCCTGAACCCCGGGCGGCTCTTCCCGTCGCGCCTGGATGGCTGCCCAGACGGCGTCGGGGTCTTCCCCGGAGAGCGCCGAGAGGGCAGGGACGTTCTGCAGCGCGTACGACAGGGTGGACTTGGCGTCGATTGGTTCGAGCTGGGGCCAGCAGTCTTCGACCAACTGCAATAGCGGAGTGGTTGCCTCCGGGATGGCCAGCGTCCGCCTAGTCACCGAGAACCAGGTGTTCGAGGCGCCCAGCAGCAGCGTGCGGGTCTGCTCTTTGCATGCCTCGTCGTCGAAGCTTCGCAGGTGAGGATTACGGCCCCTGCAGCGGGGAAGGTTCTGTTGGGCGGCTTGGCCGAAGGCCTCGACCAGGCTCCGGGTAGCGTTGCATCCCCGACAGATGACGAGAACATCGTCGGCACGGCTCGACTGGTCGCGCTCGAACATTTCCAATATCGGCGCCGTGCACGACACGCCTCGGTGGACGAATCCGACCCAGGGGAACTCGTCGAGGTGTCCGTCACGGCAGGCCAGAAGGAATCGCACTGGCACGGCCGGCGGCGCCTTGCTCTTGACCTTCCCACAGTTCACGTGCTGATAGCTGGCCCGCTCAGGCCGGTACGGGTTGGTGCGCAACTCGAAGAGTGGCGGCCCGGCAGGGCCAATGCGGTCACAGGCCGGGCAACGCACCCAAGAGGGGAACATCTGGACCGGCACCCCGGTCTTGGCCCAGTCGTCGAAAGGGTTGGGCGTCTCGGGCAGGTGCGGGGGCAAACGTAGGGACTGGACCTGGGATCCGAGGACTCGTCGGACGGCGTCGAGCAGCCGCCGCTCGGTCACCTCAGGTGCGGCGATTGGGTCGCTCACCCAGCTGTCGATGCCCGACACCATCACCGACAGGTGGGGGAGGTCGACCAGGCTTCCCGGTCCGTAGGTGTAGAGGAGCTGGCTGGGTCGAACCTCTCCTAATCGAGTTACCGTCATGGCGTCACCGGCGCGTCGTCCGCCGATCCGGCCGCTGTCGAGCCTTGTTCGGTCTGGTCAGGACCGGCGGGGACGGGAAAGTCGTAGTCGGGTCCAACGGCCTGCTGCGCGTCGTCGCTGAGAAGAAGGTTGATCCCCGCCTCTACCTCCCGCAACGAAGTCGGGCACGTCCACAGACTCCAGCGGGCGTCGCCCGGCTGCTGGAGGAGGCCGACGGTCTTGCCGTCCTTGCGGTCCCGGTAGCCGAGGACCACCGCCTGGCGTCGCTGCAGCGCCACCCACGAGTCAAGGCGGTGACGCAGAGAGCGGGCGAGCTCCTCGCCGATCGCTGGCACGCTGGTGACTCCCTCGGCCCGGTCACGGAGGGCAGCGAGGGCCTCGTCGGCAACGGCCGCAGGATCGAGGGTCTGTGGCGCCGGGTTGGGATTGGTGTGCTCGTCATGATGGCGGACCATGGCGAGGGCGGTAGCAGTGAGACCTCGGTCGAGCGCCCTGGGGGCGAACGGGGTGACCGAAAGCGCCTCGACATGGCGGGCGAAAGTGGCGTGGAAGTACTCGAAGGTCTCGTAGTGCGAAAGGTCGCGGGGGCGAGCCCAGTTCAAGACGGTGACGATGAGACCTGGGCCTCGACCTCGCCCGATACGACCCGTGGCCTGGACGTACTCGGCGGTGACCTTCGGCTGACCACCGACCACCATCAGGCCGAGTCGTGGGACGTCGACCCCGACCGAGATCATGTTCGTCGCCAGTAGGACGTCGACTGGGCGCCGGTCGATCTGCTTCGCCTGCTTCCCGCCCCGAGGCTGCGTCCGCTCTGGCTTGGCTTCGGGCCGGAACGTGAGGCCGAGCTGCTCCAAGACGCCCGGGATCTCACTGGAGGTCATCCGGGAGGTGAGCTCGCGCTTCTCGCGCAAGAAGCGACGGCCCATCCCGCGGCCAGCAGTAGATGGCTGGGACAGCCGAGTGGATACGTCGTCGTCGACCAAGCGGCTCATGCCGGCCAGCTCTCGCAGGGCACTGAAGTAGCCGACGAGGGTCATCCACGGATCAACAGCCCCACCGTAGCGATCGAAGAGGGCTTGCGCTGCGCCGAGCAGGGCCACGTAGATGCGGATCTCGACGGCCTTGATGCGCCGGCCCGGCGCGCACACGCCGAGGTAGCGCTGCCCCGGGGTCACCGAGGGATCACGCTGGACGGCGAAGAAGGAGTCGCCGGCATCCAGGCCCGGGGCGGGGAACACTTCCAAGCGGCGCCAGAACACTTGGTGCGCCTGGGTTTCGGCCCGTCGGACGGTCGCGGTCGAGGCCACGACTTTCGGGCGAACGGTCCGTCCCTCGACCTGCCAGCTACACAGATGGTCGACTGCCGTCTCGTACAGGCCCATAAGGCTGCCCAACGGTCCGCTGATCAGGTGCAGCTCGTCCTGGATGATCAGGTCAGGGGGCCGTAGCGGTCCCCCTTCGACGGTGTGCGCCGCTGGGTGGTTGCCCCGTCGTTGGTGGCTGTCGCGCTCGTCGAGCACCTCGTCGAGATCGGGATGTCGCCATCCGTGCCGTTCGCAGCGCCGGCCCACCCGGCCGAAGAGCGCCCGGGTGGGGCCCTGCCATGGGAGCTGGGCGAATTTGTCCGCCGTGGCGATCACCATCGACGGGACGAGCCGGTAGATCTCGTCGTCCACGGTTACCACGGGTAGCCCCTCGCCAGGCGCCTGGCGCCGCGTGAACCGGCAGCGCCCGAGCGGGTCGCCGCAGTACAGCAGCGTGCGCTTGTGCACCGGGTCATACTCGGCGTCCTTCGAGGCGCTGACGGGCGCCCCGCACCACGGGCAGGAGGTGAGTTGGACGGGGCTCGAGCCACCCCCGTAGTAGGCGTTCCCCCGCGCCTCCTCGATCGCCTTGGACGCCTGCCCACCCGTCGTCGGCGTCACGTTCGCTCCCACCCACAGCCCCAGACGGAAGGGCACTTCGCCGAGGCTGCTGTCTCCAGCGGTGGCCCGCTGCCGGCGGACCTGCTCGCAGGCGCACAGCAGCGTCGCCGCCCGTTGGAACTGCTGCACGGTCAGCAGCCGGAGCGTGTAGCGCATCAACACGCCGACACCGTCACCGCCGTCATAGCCGGAGGTGGTCCCTTGCAGGCGGCGCATCGCCAGGGTGAAAGCCGTCAATCCCAGGTAGGCCTCGGTCTTGCCACCACCGGTCGGGAAGAACAGCAGATCTACCAGTCCCTCGCTGCCCGGCCCGCGCTCGGCGTGGCGCGGGTCGGCCAGGCTCGGAAGGTTCAGGAGCAGGAAACCGAGCTGGAACGGATACCAGCGGTGGCGTTCGGGGCGGTCCATCTCGGCGACCGCGTCGTCGAGGCTCACCGTCGGCTCGGCCCGTCGGCGCGCGGCGGCCAGGGTGTGCACCCGCTGGAGCCACATCACCTCGTTGGCGAAGCGAAACGCGTCCGCCGCCTCCCGGTGGTAGGTGGGGCTCACCGGGTCGAGCAGGTCGACCCCGGCCTCGATCCGTTCGGCAACTCGTTCGCACTGGGTCAGCGCTTCTGCCGCGGCGCTCTCGAACCCATCGAGCCGGCTGGTCGGATCGCCGGTCCGGGCACGCTGATGGGCGATCCAAGTGCGGTAGGCAGCGACCAGAGGGCGCACCAGCCTCGCCACCTCGACGTCCGACGCTCGGGCCAATGCGGCCATATCGAGCTCCACCTCGGCTAGGGCAGGGAAATCCGCCACCGTCGGAGGCTCCGTGCGGCGCACCTCTGCCACAGGTACGGCCGTCGTCGTGACCGTAAGGGCACGGCGCGGATCAGACGGGTCGACGTCGGCGTGCACCCCCGTCCCGTGACCCACCGCAAACTCGACCGTGTCTCGGTACGCCATGTCGAGCGCACGAGACTCCTGCGAGTTATCCACACACTGGCCGAGCACCTGCGGACGGCGGAGCACCGCCCCGCCGTTGGGATCCCGCGTCGCGAGGGCCGTCTGGAATAGCCACGCCTCGTCCTTCCGACTCGGTTGCTCCTCCTGGTCGTTGACCAAGAACGCGGTCACCACCCAGTGGTCACCGATCCGGCGGATCTCGCCGCGAATGATCACCCCCTCCTGGGTCGGGTCCGGGACCAGCGGACCGAACGTCCCCTCCGAAAGCAGCAGCCGACAAGAGCCGCCAGCCGGATGCCTCCGCCACGCTCGCCGAGGGCCGTTGCCACCCTCGGTCTCCAACGTGACTCGTTCGTACCGTCCCCACCGGGCATCGACCTCGATCTCCGTGGACGTGCCGGCTACGCCGAACGTCAAACCGATCGAGGAGGGAAAGAGCGACGGGCCGGGCAGCGTCCCGACATCCGGCGACGTCTCCTCCGATTCTGCCGAGCCCTCTACCGCGAGCTCGTCCTGCTGCCCGTCGTAACTCCCCGCGTCGGGTTGCGAGCGGCGAGGCGCCAGCATCCCCACCAGGTAGTACTCGCGCACCGGCGTGTCAGTCACCAGCTCCTCGGTCTCGCCTCCCTCCGGTCCGAGGATGTTCGCCATCAACTTCTGCTCCAACTCAGCACGGATCGCGGCAGGTGGCGGCGGGGCCAAGACCTGCGCGTCGCCAACGGGCTCGGCTGTCACGGCTCCACCTCGAACAGCGCAGGGGCCGCGGGAACAGAACGACCGCGCCTAGCCGGCCCTCGCTTTGCCTTCTTGTCGTGCAGGCCCAACCGGACCTCCTCCGCGTAGCGCTCGTGGTTCAACTCCAGCAGGCGATCCAACAGCTCGACCCGGGCCTCAGGAGACACCGTGAACCGCGTCCCCTGCCGAGTTTCCCAGAAGTCGTGATCGAGCCTCAGATCCTCCCAGCCGTAGGCGGCAGCCACGGCATGATCGAGCTCTACGTGAAGTCGACGCAGCTCGGCAACGTCGGAGGCCTCGTCTTTCGAGTTGTGCACCCGGTTGTAGGTGGCAGTGAGCCCCTCCCAGCGATCCAACATGAGCCGGCGCCTTTGTATGTCTAGGACTTCTCCGGCTCTGGTAGTTGCTTCCGTCCATTCGGGCTGGGGGAACGTTTCAAATACATCGGAAGGGGTGTAGCGCGGATTACTCCCCATTGGCGGGCCCCACGTGAGCCACCACCACCCGTGCACGTCTGATTGGAGGACAGCGAGATGATGGTAGTCATCGAATGCATACACAGGGGCAGTCTGATCAAATACAACCCCATGGCATCGCACAAAACTCCAAGTGTTGTACTTGCCAGTTAGTGGACGCGACAGAACTCGTTCGTACTGCGCTATGGCGCTATATAGCGCCATAGTAGGGCGCTTAAATAGCCACCACTTGTCACGTGGCCCTCTTTCCTTGCATCGGTCGCGTTCTGGCTTAACATATCTCCGCACATGGTCAAAGGGTTCTTCGTACACCATTGCTTCCTGAATCGACCAGTCGCGAAAGTAGATGACCCAGCGACTAGCCCGTTGGTCAGGATGAGTATTGATATCCTGACCATTTACGTACGGAAGAACGACCTCCGTGTTAGAGTCATCTGCAGCGAGAAGTTCCCGCGCTCGGTCCTCCGATAAACAGAATCCTTCGGCGAAGACATATGAGCCAATAAACGAGCTCTTAGCGTTCGCTTCCAAGCGCTGAGGCGTTCCAGTTGAGCGCGTCGCTCGTTCGAGAGCAGCGGTTATGGCCGATCCCGGCTGCTCGTCGAGGACGAACCGTCCCCGCCATCGCGCGTGCTGTGCCCACAGTTGCGCGACATGAACACTTGCCTCACCGGGCCAAGGGCGGCTCCGGTTTGCGCTCGTGAGAACCCAACCTGACTTAAGAAGATAATCGAGACCGACCTCGCGTGAATCGCCTCGCGCTATCATGCTCGTAGCGAGCAAGCCCCACCTCTTGCTGAGAACCGACGCACGAAGGAGAAAGTACGTAACCAGGTCAGCAAGGCCCCGTCGATTTCCCGCGATGTCGCTGATGAGATGTTTTCTATAGGCCTCTCCCAGGATTCCGCCAAGCTTCGGACCGCCCGAAAAGGGGGGGTTGCCAACGATAGCGTCGAAGCCGGAGTCCTCATTGCGCAGAAATATCTCCGGGAACTCAAGAGGCCAGTGGAAGCACACGCGATCGGGAGCCATTGACGGTCGGCCTTCGTCGAGCCAGTACTCGGCCCGCAGCCGGAGGTCTTCGATGAGTGCCCACCGGTCGTCGGGGCGCCGGTCCGGGTCGAGCGCGGCGCGGACGTCAGGTGCGACGGCGAGGAGCCGGCTCTCCAGTTCGTCCTCCGAATGGGCGGCGGTGGAGAGTGATGCGCCGACCACGACGTTGGCGATGACCGCAAGCTGTTCTAGCTCGCTGCGGGCTTGGTCGAAGAGCTGGCGTTTGGTCTCGGCGTCGGCGACGTCGAGGACGAGGAACGACTCGATCTCCCGGCGTTTGCGAACGGCGTCCTCGACCAGGGGGCGGATGACCGTAGACGGGTCGAAGAGGGTTCCGCCGTGGAGTCGCGCGCCCTTGGCCGGGTCGAGGTGGAGGTACTCGATTTGTTCCAGTGAGGTGACGCCGAGCAGCGAGTCGCCGATGCGCAGGGCGTGGTCGATGAAGCTGAAGGGCCGGTCTTTGGCCAGGGTGACGAGCCAGAGCGAGAGCTTGGCCATCTCAACTGCCATGGAGTTGCGGTCGACGCCGTAGAGGCAGCGGTCGGCCACCAGCCGGAGGGCGAGGATCTCCCGGTCGGTTTCGTCCCCGGGGATGGGTACGGGCGTCCCGCCGGGTGGTCCGACTGGGTCGCCCACGGAGACGCCTTCGGCACTCCAGGCTTCGAGGAGTCGGGCCGCCAGGTAGCGGCATGCGGCTACCAGGAAGGCACCGGAGCCCATGGCCATGTCGCAGACGCGCAGGTCAAGCAGCTCTGCGGCGGGTCGAAGCTTCCAGTCCTCGGGCGAGGCGCCGTCGGCGGGGCCGGGATGGTGGACGAGGGGTTCGAGAGCGTGTCGGACCATCTCTTCGGCGAGCGCCTTGGGGGTGTAGTAGGTGCCGGAGGAGCGGCGGTCGCCGGCTTGGGTCATGACGACGCTGCCGGGGAGCCAGACCTGAGGCAGTCCGCGCAGATCTCGACGAAGCAGCCCCAGGTAGGACAGGATCCGTTCAGCGAGGGTGGGATCGTTGTCGCAGGCGCTCGCCAGTCGAGTGGCGTCCTCCGGCGTCGCCGGTTGGTCAAGCGCCTTCGTCACGGCCTTGGCGCTGAGCCCAGTTTGCTCGACGAGCCAGGACGCCAAGGTCTCTCTTCCCTGTGCGGCGTGGGATTCGATGTCGTCGAGGAGGAGCTCTGGCTCCTTCTTCCCGGTCAGGCCGAGGACGATGTCGTCGACTGGGACGGCGCCGTGGTCGAGGAGGCCTTCGTAGACGTGTCCGATCTGCTCGACGTCGAGGGCGCGGAACGACAGGTGCCGGGCCTCATCGGTCTCACCTCGGCGACGGAACCGCAGTACTTGGAGGGCGTCGAGGATGTGCAGCACGGTGCGGTCGTCGACGGGTACAGGTGCCGCCCGGTTCACACCAGGCGGATTGTCTGGGTGGTGGCCTTCGAGCCAGCCGAACCGGTCGGGATCGAACAGGCTGCCGCCGTAGGCGGGGAGGGAGAGGTTCTCGTGGTGGGCGCCGGCGTAGACCATGCGGAAGGTGGCCAGCAGGCGGTGCCAGGCGCCGCTGTGGCGTTCGAGGACATCCTCGCCGTAGGTGTCGGCCTCCTCTGCGAGCTGGGTGCGCAGGGTGGAAACGGCGTAGGCGCTGTCGTAGAGAGGGTCACCGAGGAGGAACAAACCGCGCTCTTCGGCGCAGAGGAGGAACACGAGACGCATGAGCACGGTGACGGCGCCTTGGTAAATCTCGGCGTGGGTGAGTGGGCCGAACAGCTGGCCGTGGCGCTCGCGGTTGACTCGGCTCCAGGCGTCGATCAGGACTTCTACCGCTTGGCGTACCTGCCGGCCGAGCTGGTCGGTGACCTCGGCTTCGGCGTCGGCCGACTCGGCCAGGAGCGCATCGAGCGTCTCGGCGGCGGGGACGGTAAAGAACCGGCGTGCTCCCAGCAGCGTGGTGAAGGCGTCGAGGGTCGAGCGCTCCTCCAGCCACAGCTCCGCGTCCCAGGCGACCGTTCCCCGCGGGCCGCCGGCAGGCGCGTCGACAAGGGTCCAGGTCTCGCCGTTGGTGACCAGGCCGAGGCGCAGGCCGGTGGCCCGGCACAGTTCCTCCATCCGGTCGATCGGGCTGGCCGCCCATGGAGAGTCGGGGGGGCGTTCGTCGAGCGGGGTGGCCCACGGCCATTCGGTGACGAGCAGGCGTGCCCTCGGCTCGGCCGTCTCGGCGTCCGGGTCGATCACGGCGTAGTCGGGACGAAGCTCGATGCGGTGCTCGCTGACTCGGTGAGTGAGGCGGCCGGGGACGGCGGCGCCGTGGCGAAGCACGGCATCAGGAAGGCCGAGGAGACGTTCGAGGACCCAGCGGACCCAGCGGGGCGACAGGGTCGGATCGTCGGTCACCTCCGCGTACGCGACGCGAAGCTCCTCGACAAGCTCGCGGTCGGTGGGCTCCAGACCGGCCGGGAAGGCCCGAGTGAGCACGGGCAGCGTCAGGAACGGTCCCGACACCTCGACGAGCGAGAGCCATTCAGCCTGCGTCCTGCTCGGGGCCGTCATCGCACCGCCATGTGCTCGGGCACGCAGATCTCGACCGCCGCGGGAAACAGACGGGGGGTCGGCTCGGCATAGCGACGGCGGGCCAGGGACGCCTCAGCTTCGGCCTCGGCCGGGATCTCCTCGAGGCGGCGGCGGAGCGCGTCGAGGTCCCGCTCGGCTTGAGCCCGCTCGTCGGCGGCGAAGAGCGAGAAGCGCAGCTGCAGGTCGCTCGTGGCCTCATCGAGCTCGGCGCGGATCGAGCGTTCCAGCTCGGCCAACACGGTGACGACGGCCCGGGCGTCCTCATCGGCTCGGCGATCCAACACACCCTGGAGGCTTTCGGCTCGTTCCTGCTGGCGGCGCACAAGCGAGGTGAGGAGTGCGTCGGCGATCACCGGCCAGTTCTTGGCCAGCTCCTGGTGGACGGCGGGCGGCGCCGGTCCGAGGGTGGGAGCGTCGACGATGGCCTGGACCTGGCCGACGGTGGGGATACGTGCGAAGCGGCCGGACCGAACCACCCCGCCGGCGGCGACGACCTCTTCGTGGAGCCGGTGGCCCGCGGCACCGGTGATGACCAGCCGGCCGTGGGCGACGACGGCGATCTCGTCGACGACGCCGTCGGGGACGACCCGGGTGCTCACCCTGGCCAGCCGGGCGTCGCTGCCCGCAGCCCACACCTCGGCGCGCAGCAACCACACGGCCTGGCTCACCAGGCGGTGTCCGAGATGGGCCAGGACGACGTCGTCGTGCCCCGAGGCGGCCGCGTGGTCGAAGGTGATCGGGCGGATCTCGGCGGTCACCGGGTGGGCGAGGCCCTCAGCGCAGCGCGCCCAGCTCCCGGTGAGCCGTGGAAGGCGAAACGCGCGGACCGGTGCGCCTGTGGTGCCGGGTCGGTCGAGGGTGACGTCGATGAGGTCGGGCTGATGCGCGAGAGCGAGGGCGGTCCGCACCACCCGTTCGACGTTGTCCGGTGCGAGGTGCAGCTGATTTACGCTATCGGCCAGCCGTTCCCGCAGGCGGGCGATCTGCTCCCGGAGGTCCCGTTCGACCCGGGCCAGGCGCCCTTTGGGTGCCGCCCGGTCGATCTCGGTCTCGTCGAGGTCGCGTCGGCGGCCGAGCATGCGTTCCTCGACCTGGGCGGCGATGACCGGGCCGGCCGAGCCCAGGTCGGCTCGGATGGCGTTCACCTTCTCGGCCACCAGGTGCAGGAACTCCAGGTCGTCCTCCAACGAGCCCGGCGGTGCGGCTTCGAACCCGGCGCCGACGAAGTGGGCGACACGCACGTCGGGGGCCGTCTGTCCGTGGCGGTCGATGCGGCCGTTGCGCTGCTCGAGCCGGTTCGGGTTCCAGGGGATCTCGTAGTGGACGAGCCGGTGGCAGTGGGCTTGCAGGTCGATGCCTTCCGACGCGGCGTCGGTGGCGACGAGGATCCGCACCTTGTCGAGGGAGGGGTCAGCCTGAAAGACGGCCTTCGTGTGCTCCCGCTCGGTCTCGTCCATCCCGCCGTGCAGCAGCGCCAGGCGTTCGCCGTGCTCACCACCCAAGCCGTGGGCGACGAGCAGATCAATGAGGTACCTCTGAGTGTCCCGGTACTCGGTGAACACGATGACCCGCTCGTCGCCGAACCGGCGCACTCCGTCAGGACCAACCGGTCGAACCGTCTCGTCCAACCAGGACAACAGCGCGCCCGCCTTCGCGTCAGGCCGCCCTGCGAGTCCCGATGCCCACCCCTGGAGACGGTCGAGCAGGCGGGTCTCCTCCGAGCTGAGCCCGCCCAGGCATTGCGCCGAGGCGGTGAGCGCAGTGCGCACCGCCTCGGCCTGCTCCTCCTCGTCGGCGACGTCGTCCTCGGTACGGTCGATCGCCGCGCTGAGCACCCTGAGTGCCGGACGACGCTCCACCTGACGGGCTCCCCCGAGGGCCGTCTCCCGGTGCACGTCCAGCGTGCGGGCGAACGCCGCCGGTGACGAGAACAGCCGCTTCTTCAACAGCTTGAGCGAGAACTCCGCCGCCATCCGTCCCGGCTGGTCCCCGGCCACCCGACGGCGGAGGTCCGCATACTCCTGGAGCAGCCGATGAGCCTCCCGCTCCTCGTCTGGGTAGACGACCTCGATCGCCTCCACCACTCGGCGGGGGAACCGTGGGGTGCCGTCGTCGAGGGCGGGAAGCTCGGACTTGAGCCGGCGGACCATGATGCGGCTCACCTGGGCCGGGTCCGGGTCGACACCTCGGGCGAAGCGTTGGGAGTCGAGCAGCTCCAGCAGGGCCGTCCATGCCTCTCGGTAGCCGTTGTGCGGCGTGGCCGACAGGAAAAGCCGGTGTTCGAAATGCGGAGCGATGGCCCGGATTGCCTGGGTGCGCTGCGAGTCCGTGGCGTAGCGACCCCGGGCGGCCGGAGCCACGTTGTGGACCTCGTCCACGATCAACAGGTCGAACGTCCGGGGATAGGTGGCCGTGGCCGGCAGCACCTCCCGCAGGAGGCGCATCGGCCGGTCCCGCTTCAACCAGTCGACCGAGACGATCAGCCGGGGATAGTGCGTCCACGGGTTAGCCCGCAGCCCACGGGTGCGACGCAGGTGGCGGAGCAGCTCGGCATTCACGATGCGGAACTCCAGGCCGAACTTCTCGGCCATCTCGTCACGCCACTTCACGCACAGGCTCGCCGGGCACGCGACCAGGACCGTGCGGGCACGGTGCCGCAGGAGCAGCTCCTGGACCACGAGCCCCGCCTCGATGGTCTTGCCCAGACCCACGTCGTCGGCGATCAGCAGGTTCACCCGAGGCATGCGCAAGGCGCGCACCACCGGGTCGAGCTGGTAGTCCTCGATGGCGATCCCCGAGCGGAACGGCGCTTGCAGCACCGCCGAGTCGGCCGAGGTCACCGCCCCCCACCGCACTGCGTCCAAGAACGCCGCCAACCGGCCAGGATCGTCCAGATGCTCAGGGTCGAAGGAGGGCATCGTGGCCCGCTCCAGCACCTCCGCGCCGGGCTCGACACCCCACAAGACCTGCAACGACTCGTCGTAGCGGTCATCCTCGACCGAGGTGAGGGTCACCAGCCGCTCGGGCTCGCCGGTGACCCCACCCGCAAGCGGCAACGCGCTCGCCGAGACATCGGCGACTACCCAGTGTCGACCCCGTACCCGCACCAGCTGACCAGGCTCAGGGGTGCTTACCGCCGCCGACGAGATCACGGTGGTCACCGACGCCGTCCCGTGCGAGATCTGTCCTGATTCATGGTCCCTTCAGGCCGGCTGATCAGCCGCGCCGCCCCACCGGCGATGAGCGACGCCACCACGATAACCAGGGGGTGTGACTCTCATACTGGAGCTGTCCCCGGCTCGGGTCTGGGCCTGACTCCAATTGTGTGACTGGCCTGGTGCCTTGCCGTTGATCTGTCGACCCAGTTCCGGCCGAGGACGCGCACCAGCCGGTCGGACGGACGTGACCTGATAGGAGCCTTGACGAGCACCATGAGAGTCCTGTCCGCCGTCCCGGCCGGTGGTGCGATCCCACTGGAATGGAAGGAAGGCAGGGTCAAGCATGGCAAACGAGTGCGGGATTGTCATCGGCGGGGTGGACACCCACAGGGACATCCACGTCGCAGCAATCGTCGATGCCCAGGGGAGGATCCTCGAGACCGGGGAGTTCGCCACGACGGCGGCGGGCTGCCGTCAGCTCCTGGACTGGATGCGGTCGTTCGGCACCGTGGAGCGGGTCGGCGTCGAGGGCACCGGGGCCTATGGCGCAGGCCTGTCACGGCACCTGCGTGACGAAGGCATCGCCGTCGTCGAGGTGAACCGACCCAACCGCCAGGTGCGCCGGCGTCGGGGCAAGTCCGACGTCGTCGACGCGGAGGCCGCGGCCCGTGCGGCCCTCAACGGCGAGGCGGCGGTCACCCCGAAGACCAAAGACAACCTGGTCGAGTCGATCCGCGTCCTTCGGGTGGCCTTCACCTCGGCGAGGAACTCCCGGACGAGGGTGGCCAACCAGGTCCGGGACCTGATCATCACCGCTCCCGACCAGCTCAGGGGCACCCTCGATCCACTCACGACCGCCGAGCGGGTCGAGCGCTGTGGCAAGTTCCGCCCCGGCGACCCGGCAGACCCCACCGAGGCCACCCGGCTCGCCCTGCGCACGCTGTCCCGGCGCTACCTGGCCCTCACCGAGGAGATGGGTGAACTGACCACGACGCTCGACAAGCTCACGGCACGGGCCAACCCGGCCCTGCGGGCCGCCAGAGGCGTCGGCGTCGACGTGGCCGGCATCCTCCTCGTCACCGCCGGCGACAACCCCGAGCGACTCACGGGCGAGGCGGCGTTCGCCGCTTTGTGCGGGGTCTCCCCGATCCAGGCCTCGTCGGGCAGGACCCACCGCCACCGCCTGAACCGGTCCGGCAACCGTCAGGCGAACCATGCGCTCTGGCGCATCGCCATGGTGCGCCTCACCTGCGATCCGAGAACCAAGGCCTACATCGAACGGCGAACCGCCGAAGGGAAGTCGCGACGGGAGATCATGCGCTGTCTGAAGCGCTACATCGCCCGGGAGATCTTCGCCCTCCTCACCGACCCGAAGGTCGTCCCGAACGGCCAGGACCTCCGAGCCGAACGAACCCGACGCGCGTTGAGTCTCCGGACCGTTGCCGAAGCGCTGAGCACCTCGATCTCCTCGGTCTCCCGTCTCGAGCTCGGTCGGACCCACGACGTCGAGTTCGCCGTTCGCTACGGGAACTGGCTCGAATCCGTCGCCTCGGCCGCTTGACAGCGATAGGAGCATCGGGGACCTTGGCTACCCCGCAACCACCGTCTCGGCGCCGTGCCGGCCTACGCTGGGGCATTCCGCCGGTGAGCCATCAGGGCAGGTCTAACGATGGGGAGCGACGACAGTCTTCTAGACGGCCAGAACAGCGAGGCGTACGAGCATCGTCGTCTCGCCGAGGAGATGCACACCCGCTGGCTCGCCGGCGAGCCCAAGTCCCAGCTGGAGATCGCCTACTGGAACGACGGCACCAGTCACGGCAAACGCTTCACCTCCTATGTGCGCCGATGGCTCGGCGTCGAGACGGAACGGCGCTCGGAGCAGACCGAGCGGATCCACCGCCTGGAGGCGCTGCTGCGGGTCAACGGCATCGCACCGACGGAGGCAGGCGATCTGGCCGAGGAGCATCGGCTCGTCGCCAAGGCGCGCGAGTCGGCCCTCGCCGCCGTGAGGGTCTACAACGACCCGGCCGCCGGCTTTCGTTCCGAGACGTTCATCGTGTTGATGGTGATCGCGTGGAACTCGCTGTTCCAGGCGATCCTGGAACGTGACGGCGTCGACTACTACGTGCGCCGCCCCGACGGGCTCCAAGTACTGGTCGACGAACGCCCCAAGGTCCTCGACACCGGCGAACTGGCGGCACGGGCGGTCAGCGGGGACGATCGGCGATCGAGAGGGATCCGAGCCAACCTCGACTTCTTCTTGGGCCTACGCCACCAGATCGCGCACCGCTACCTGCCGGCGCTCGACCTCGAGGTCACCGCCGAGGCCCAGGCCATGCTGCTCAACTTCGAGAACCTCCTCGTCGACGAGTTCGGCGACGAAGCAGCGCTCGGTGACCGCCTCACTGTTCCCCTGCAGCTGTCGGGGTTCCGGAGCAAGGAGACGCTCGCCTCTCTCCGAGCGGCCCAGGCACAACTGCCCGTCGACGTGCAGGCATACCTCCGTCGGCACCGTGAGGAGGTTGACGAAGACGTGCTGCGCACTTCGGAGTACGCCATGCCGATCTTCTTCGTCCCCGTTGCCGCCAACCGGGAGCGCTCGGCTGACGCAGTGGTCCGTTTCATCCGGCCCGGTACCACTACCCCCGAAGTCGAAGAGGCCCTCGAACAGCTCGCCGTGGTAGCAAAGCCCAAGCGCGTCCCCGTCGTCTCCGACGACTTACTGCGACCGACCGAGGTCGTCAACCTAGTGAGCGAACGGCTGCCGTTCCGCTTCACCCTCGACACTCACCAGCGGGCCTGGAAGCACTACGCAGTGCGACCGGCGACGGACTCGGCCGAGCCGGAGGCGACCGACGAGCAACACTGCCGATGGGACCGTCTCCTACGCGGCTATGGCTACACCCGGGCCTGGGTCGACAAGCTCGTTGAGGAGCTCAGCGACCCGCTCGCCTACGAGCAAGTCGTCGGCTTCCGGCCCGACAAGAAGTAGAGGAGCCTCGGGGTTGATCGCCTATTGGTGGCTCTACGCGATCAGGCGTGGGTGACGGCCCCTGATTCGAGCAGTCGGCTGAGTGTTCCATTGGATGCCTGAGTGGAGCAAGAGGCGGAGCCGGTAGTTCTCGAAATTCCGCATCCCGTGCGCGAT
>JAKAQW010000083.1 GCA_021819525.1 Actinomycetes bacterium | reverse complement strand
CGCCCTGCTTGTCGGTCCGGGTGCCGTCGGGTCCCGCGCCGGGGATGGGACCCGGTGACGCGTCGGCGACGGGAGAGGGAGAGGGAGAGGGAGAGGGAGAGGGAGAGGGAGAGGGAGAGGGAGAGGCATGCCCCGGTGAAGGTACACTTCTCGGAGGCGAGGCTGCGTCGCGCCGGAGGACCGTCTCAGGCAAGTGGCCCGAGGGGGGTGAAGCGCCGGCGAACGACGCGGGGGCTGTAGCGTGCGCTGCGCCGGGGCGAGCGCAGAGGTGATCGAGCACCTGCTGGCGGAGCTGGGACAGATCGGCGCCGGCGGTGCTCAGCGTTCGAGCCGCGACCCCGGTGCTGTCGTCCAGGATCCCGAGGAGGAGGTGCTCGCTGGTGACCACGTCATGGCCCAGCTGCAGGGATCGACGCAAGGCCGATTCGAGCACGGTCTTGAGCCCGTCGCTGAAAGGCAACGTCGCACTCGGCACGCCGCCCACCGGGCTGGTCGGCTGCGGCAGGGCTCCACGGACCGTCGCCGTATTGACGCCCTGGGCGGTGATGGTGCCGGCGATGGGGCCGTCGGGCTCCAAGTCGAGCAGGCCGAGCAGGAGGTGATCGGTGTCGATGACGTCGCTTTGGGCCCGGCGAGCCTCGTCCTGGGCCAGCCCGAGCGTACGGCGAGATCGGTCGTCGAACCGTTCGATCATGACCGCTCCAGCATCCCAGATCGTCCGGCGACGAGCCAGACGGTGCCCATGGGTCCGGCGACGAGCCAGACGGTGCCCATGGGTCCGGCGACGAGCCAGACGGTGCCCCTCCCCTGGATCTGCGCCGATAAGGTTACTTATGTCAAGTTCGAGGGGGTCCCTGGAGAGCTCCGGGAAGATCGCCGGCGAAAGCGCCGCAGACCTCAGGCGCCGCAGACCTCAGGCGCCATTCCACGACCGCTGGCCTGCCACCGCGACGCCTCCAAGGCGTCAGCCCGCCGCGCCACGACCCGTCAGCGGCGCTCCACCACCCGGCTGCCGCCCACTGTTCCCGGACGCTGGCCCTTGCCGTTAGGCCGCTGACGCTGCTGGCGGGCCATGGCTCGGCGCATCTCGCGACTGGCGGCGTTGGCGCCGTCAGATCCGCTGACCAACGCCTCTTCGAGCGCCTCGGCGCGCTTGCGAGGTGGCACCTTGGCCAACTGCCGTTCGACGCGCTGCAGCTCGGGCGGCAGTGTCCGTCCCTTGCTCCGGCTCTTGTCGATGTAACGGAGAACCCACTTGCTGTACCGTCGCCGCATCCAGGGCACCTTGGTGACGAGCTTCATGAAGCCCTGCTGGATGCGGTGCTTGCGCTTCTTGGCCATGGCCGACCTCCGTACCCAGGTTATCGCAGGGCTCCACCGCCCACCATTGGCAGTGGAGATGATGTCCGCGGTCACGGGAGCTGGAACCGCGCGGTTGGCGGTGACGGCATCAGCTGCAGGCGACCGGCATCAGCTGCAGGCGACCGGCATCAGCTGCAGGCGACCGGCATCAGCTGCAGGCGACCGGCATCAGCTGCAGGCGACCGGCATCAGCTGCAGGCGACCGGCATTGCTCTTCAGTGACCGACAGCACATATCACTGATGCGAAGCAGATTTCAGAAAAATGCATCTAACATCAGGTAGTTGCATCACATATCAGGGAGTTGCATCACATGTCAGTGAAGGGGACCAGCGGACTGGAACCGCTTCAGTGAGCCGCCGGGTGTGCCGATGCCTGGGGTGATGACACCGATCTCAGTGGTCGAACGTGATGGGCTCGACGCTCGTGGCATGCGCCACGAGCGTGCCCAGCTCGCCGACCCCGGTGCCCAGCTCGCCGACCTCGGTGCCTTGGACGACCAAGTCGTCCGTCGGTTGATCGAACGGGGGCGGGCGATCGTGTTCCTCCCTGGTCCGCTGGTGCACCAGGGAATTTCCCGATCACCGGTGGGGTAACTGGTCCGCATCTGCGAATGCCACAGCCATTTCTTGGCGGTAGCCCGCTCGATTGCCACCACTTCGGCCGGGTGTTGCGTCAGGATGAAAGCCATGCCAGCTCTTTGCGTCAGTCGTCGCCACGCAACTCGGCAGGGGCGTTGACGTCGCTGCACCCACCGGTGCAACCGGTGCTGGCCCGACCCGGCGCCTTGCATCGAGACCGACTAGCCGGTGGCGAGGTCGCTTACGAACCGAAGTGGGACGGCTTGCGCTGTCTGGCGTTCCGCCACGAGAGTGGCGTCGTGCTCCAGGCGGGGCGAAGCCAGGTGGTCACCCGCGCCTTCCCCGAAGTAGCCTCGGCAGTCTGTACTTGGCTGCCGCCGGGGACGGTCGTCGACGGTGAGCTGGTGGCGTGGTCGGGCAATCGGCTCGACGTGGCGGTGCTCTACGGACGCTTGGGGGCATCGACGACCCGGGCTGCCGCTGCGGCCAGCGAGCGAGCGGTGTCGTTCGTGATGTTCGATCTCTTGCTCTGCGAGCACCGGGATCTGCGCCCCTTGCCTTACGTCGAGCGCCGGACGGCACTCGAGGAGCTGACCAGAGCAGCAGCCCCGCCACTGTCGGCCACGGCGGTGACCACCGACCCCGCTGAAGCAGCCCGCTGGTACGACGAGCTGCCGGCCATGGGTTTCGAGGGCGTGGTGGTGAAACCGCTGAACAGCCAGTACCTGTCCGGACAGCGGATCTGGCGTTGCGCGCGTCGTCAGGTGGTGACCACAGTGGTGGTCGGCGGCGTGCTCGGCAACCCGAGCCATCCAGTGGCGCTCGTCGTCGGACGCTTCGAACCAGATGGGTCGCTCGGGCTCGTCGGCGCCACCCGACCGCTTCCCGATGCCGTCCGGCGCCAGCTGGGTCCGCGCCTGCGCCGTGCCACGAGCGACCATCCGTGGCCACCGACGCCGCTGCCACCGGCGTGGATCGGCCGCACCTCCCCCGCCGAGCACGTCTCCTACATCCGTGTCGTCCCCGAGGTTGCCGTCGAGGTGGTGGTCGACGAGGCGTGGCCCGGCACTCGCTGGGGCCATCCCGCAGAGCTCTCTCGCGTGCTCGACGGCCCGGCACCAGGTGCCAGCGGAGACGAGGTGCCCACCGTCGACAGCGACCAGGGTCTCGAGGGCGCCGACGGCGTCCGCGCTGGCCACCGCGCCACCGACAGCGATCCCTCGGAGGGAGGTCCCTGGCCGCAGCTCAGCCGCGTGGCGCAGTAGCCCCGAGGCTGTGACACCCCCTCCTTCTCGCCGCGCACCGAGCGCGGCCCTGCTCACGCGTCGGCGCCGGGTCGGGCGTCGAAGGTGGCGATCAGGCGCCGAGCAGCCTGGGCTTCGTCGACACGGCGCACCGGGGTGCGCCGTGGTGCGTGGTGCAAGTCGCCTGCTCCCGGCTCGACACCAGCCCGGGCCACTACCCGGCGGCAGGCCTCGGCCAGGGCGTAGAGGGTCTGCACACTTTCGGTCTCGGTGGGCTCGAACATGAGCGCGTCCTCCACCACCAACGGGAAGGCGACGGTGGGCGCGTGGAAGCCCTCGTCGAGCAGTCCTTTGGCCACGTCCACGGCCCGGATCCCGTGCTCACGTCGCAAGGTGGCTGCCGACAGCACGCACTCGTGCATGCACGGCTCCTCGTGCGCCACGTCGAACAGCTGCCCGAGCTGCACGCGCAGCCAGTTGGCGTTGAGGACCGCCAGCTGGGCCACCTGACGCAAGCCGTCAGCCCCGTGGACCAGAGCGTAGGCCAGGGCCCGGGCCAGGACCAAGGCGTTGCCGTGCCAGGAGTGCACCGGACCGATCGAGCGAGCCGGCTGCTCCCAGGAGTAGCTGGCGCTCTCGGCGTCGAGCACCGGGCGCGGCCCGGGCAACAGTGGCGCCAGCGCGGAGGTGACGGCCACCGGCCCGGCTCCGGGCCCGCCACCGCCGTGGGGGGTGGCAAAGGTCTTGTGGAGGTTCAGGTGGACGATGTCGAACCCCATGTCGCCGGGGCGGACCACCCCCATGATGGCGTTCAGGTTGGCGCCGTCGTAGTACAGCAAGCCACCCGCCTCGTGCACCGCGTCGGCGATGGCCGCGATGTCGCGTTCGAAGAGCCCCAGGGTGTTCGGATTGGTGAGCATGATCCCCGCGACGTCGTCGTCGACAACCTGGCGCAGGGCCCGGAGGTCGACACATCCCCGCTGGTCACTGGGCACGGTCAGGACCCGGTACCCGCCCAAGGTGACCGATGCCGGATTGGTGCCGTGCGCCGAGTCGGGGATGATCACGCTCCGGCGCTGGCGCCCCTGCTGCTCGTGCCAGGCCCGCATGAGGAGGAGGCCGGTCAGCTCCCCCGCCGCGCCGGCGGCTGGCTGCAAGGTGGCCGCCGCCATCCCGGTCACCGCACACAGCGCCTGCTCCAGCTCGACCAGCAGCTGCAGCCACCCTTGGGTGTAGCGGGCGGGTGCGGCCGGGTGCACGGTGGCGAGGCCGTCGAGCCCGGCCACCGTGTCGCACATCTTCGGGTTGTACTTCATGGTGCACGAACCGAGCGGATAGGCCCCCAGGTCGACCGAGTACTGGCGGTGCGACAAGCGGGTGAAGTGGGCCACAAGATCCCGCTCGGACACCTCGGCGAGCGGTGGCGGCTCGTCGCGGCGATGGTCGGCGGGGACCAGATCCGCGAGGGGCACCTCGGGCACATCGGTGGTCGGGAGCTGCCAGGCTCGTCGGCCCGGCCGGCTGAGCTCGAACAAGGTGGGCTCTTCGTCGCCGCCGAGCAACGGTGCCGACGAGGCGCGCCCGCCCGCCGCTGTCTGGCATCCCTCGCTCATCGAACGACCTTCTCCACAGCCGTCGCGAACCGGTCGATCTCGGCTCTCGTCCGGCGCTCGGTCACTGCCACGAGCAAGCCCCGACCGTCCTCGGCGTACGGGGGGCCGAGCGCGATCCCACCGAGCAGCCCCTCCTCGGCCAGCCGGTCGACCGCGAGCGCAGCGTCGATGGGCAGGTGAACGGCGAACTCGCGGACCACAGGCGCTGGCACCAGCGGCGCGACGTGCTCCAAGGCGAGCAGGCGCTCCCGGCAGTAGCGGGTCCCCTGGGCGCAGCGGGTGGCCACTTCGGCCAGCCCGTTCGAGCCGAGCCACCCCAGCTGGATGGCAGCAGTGATGGCCATGAGCGTCTGGTTGGTGCAGACGTTGGAGGTGGCTTTCTCGCGGCGGATGTCCTGCTCGCGGGTGCGCAAGGTCGTCACGTAGGCCCGACGACCGTCGCTGTCGACCGTCTCGCCCACCAGGCGACCCGGAAGCCGCCGCACGTGCTCTCCTCGGCAGGAGAACAGCCCCAGGTAGGGTCCGCCGAAGCTCAACGGCAGACCGAATGGTTGCCCCTCCCCCACCACCACGTCAGCGCCCCACGATCCTGCCGAGCGCAAGATGCCTGCCGCGATCGGGTCGACAGCCACGACCAACAGCGCACCGGTCCGGTCGCACAGGCGCCGGGCCTCAGCCAGATCCTCGAGGCATCCCAGGTAGTTGGGGTAAGCGACCACCACCGCGCCCGGGGCGTCGCCATGCGCGGCCCTCCCCGCGTCACCACGGCTCTCCCAGTGGGTCTGCCCACCCACCAGGGGGATCTCCACCAGGCAGTGGTGCGGTCCGCTGGCCAAGGTGGCGAGCACGGCCCGCCAAGCCGGGTTCACGCCCTGGGACACCCACACAGTGGAGCGGCCGGTGGTGCCGACTGCCAGGTTCACCGCCTCGCTCAGGGCAGCCGCCCCGTCGTAGAGCGAGGCGTTCGCCACGTCCATGCCGGTGAGCCTGGTCACCAACGTCTGGAACTCGAACACTGCTTGCAGCACGCCCTGAGACACCTCGGCCTGGTACGGCGTGTAGGAGGTCACGAACTCCGACCGGCCGGCGAGCGCGGCGGTGACCGGTGGGACCTCGTGGTCGTAGGCTCCCCCACCCGCGAAGCAGACAAGCGTGCGGTTCGCCGCAGCCATCGAGCGCATGTGGGCCAGCACGTCAGGTTCCGGGCGCCCCGGTGCCATGGCCAGCGCCCCGCTCAGCCGTAGTGCCTCGGGGACCGAGGCGAACAGCTCGTCTATGTGACGGAGGCCGAGAAACTCCAGCATGGCGGCGATCTCTGCCTCGGTGTGGGGCCAGTACCCAGGCATCAGCGGCCTGCGATCGGGGCCGGCGAGGGCAGCGGGACGAATGGCGGTGCCACCACCGTGGCTGGGACGTGGGCGCCGCGCAGGTCCACGGCCACCTCGGTGCCCTCGGGGAGCGCCTCCCCACCGGGGCCGGCGTCGAGCAGGCAGAGCGCGATCCCACGTCCGAGCACGGGCGAGAAGCTACCGCTCGTGCACCGACCCACGGCGCGCCCGTCGAACAGGACCGTGGCGCCGTCGCGCAGCGGTCGGCGCCCCGAGGCCACGATGCCCCGTAGTCGGCGCGCCGGGCCCCGCTCGCGCTCGGCCGCAAGTGCCTCGCGGGCTCGCAGGAGCGGCTTGTCCCAGCCCACCACCCAGCCCAGCCCCGCCTGCAAGGGGGTGATGCCCGGGCCGAGCTCGTGGCCGAACAGTGGAAGGCCGGCTTCGAGGCGCAAGGTGTCGCGTGCCCCGAGGCCGGCGGGCACGGCTCCGGCGTCGACCAGGGCCTGCCATATCGCCGCGGCGACCTGCACCGGGACGGCCAGCTCCACACCGTCCTCGCCGGTGTAGCCGGTCCCTGCCACCATGCAGGCCGTGCCCCGCCAGGCCACTGGAGCCACCATGAACCGACCCACCGCCGCCGCTTCGGGCCATATCGCGCCTACCACGGCTCGTGCCGTGGGACCCTGGACGGCGACGACGGCCCGCTGCGCCGTGGTGTCGCGCCCGCCGATCGCGTTGCGCACCCGGCTGGTGTTCGTCGCATTGGGCATGACGTCGAAGGTGGTGTCGTCCACCCACCATACGATGACGTCGTCGAGCACGGACCCGTCTTCGTCGAGGAGATGCGAGTACTGGGCGCGACCCGGGCCGATCCGGCGCAGGTCGTTGCTCAGCTGCCCCTGGAGGCGCTCGAAGGCATCGTCGCCTGTCATTTCGACGGTGCCCAGGTGGCTGACGTCGAAGCAGGCGGCACCCTGGCGGCAGGCCAGGTGCTCGGCGACCGTGCCGGTGGGATAGGCCAGCGGCATCTCGAACCCGCCGAAGCCCACCAGCTTCGCGTGAGCGGCGACGTGCCAGTCGTGCAGCGGCGAGCGGCGAAGGTCTCCGGCCATGGCGTGCAGCCTACGGCGGGCAGAGCACCCCGCTGCCAAGGTCACGCACACGGCCAGGGCTGCACCAGGCACAGGCTCCAGATGGGCCCATGTGCGCTCGGGGCGCAGTCCACAGCCCGCGCGAGGCACCTCGGCGCGCCCGAGCAGCCGGCAAGACGAGCAGCCGGCAAGACGAGCAGCCGGCAAGACGAGCAGCGTGCTGCCCAGGGCCCCGCTACGAGCCAGAAGTCGGCATCCTGCGCGCTCAGTGCCCCAGTCCGACGGTGACGGTCTTCACGGCCAGCAGGGCCACCGCCAGCACGATGTAGCCGCGAAGCACCCACATGCCCGCTTTCCGTCCCACAGACCACACTGGCGGGTCGAGCAGCGCCAGGCGGGGCATCGACCACCGGTCGCGGTGCGCGCGCTCCGGGTGCGGCGCTCGAGCGCCGCGGCGGAGGCTCCCCAGGCCAGAGACGACCAGCGCCACTACCGTGGCGGCACCGAGCACCTCGCTCGAGGCGACCACGTCGAGGTTGGGGAACATGGTGCTGACCATCAAGATGATCGACAGGTCGACCAGCACCGCCACGATGAGCACGGCGACGGCGTTCAACCACCGTGGATTGACCCAGGGGCCGAGCACGTCAGCGTCGTTGCACAGCAGGAGCAAGAAGACGATGGCGCTGGGCAACAGCACGCCGGCCAGCGCCTGGACGCCCTCGGTGATGAGCCCGAGCGGCGCATGGGGGATCAGCACGACCGCAGCCGACACGACGACCATGGCGGCAAACGAGCCGTAGAATGCCTTGGCCTCTCGCCACGGGCGGTGCAGGGAGTGCTTGGCCCCCATGACGTCGCTCACAGCATAGGAGGTCGACAACGTGACCGCAGCTGCCCCGATGATCGAGGCGTCGAGCAACAGCACGGCGAAGATGGCGCCGGCTACCGGACCGATCTCGTGGGCCATGCCCCGAGCGACGCCGAGCGCGTTGGTGAACTGGCCGGCATAGTGGGTGCCGGCGAAGGCGAAGGCAGCCGCGACCATGAACCCGGCGGCAGCGATGTTCGTGAGGAAGGCCCCGATGGTGGTGTCGGTGCGCTCGAAGTTCACCCAGCGGGGGGTGATCCGCTTGTCCACGATGTTCGACTGCTGGAAGAACAGCTGCCACGGCGCCACAGTGGTCCCGACGATGGCGATGACGAACAGCACCGCGGCGGGATCGAGCCCGCCGGACACGCCGGGCACCACGAGCCCGCGCCCGACCTGCCCCCAGTGCGGGTGGGACATCAAGGCCAGGGGGAACACCAGCAGGCTGGTAGCGATGAAGACGTACATGAACCGTTCCCAGCGTCGGAAGCTGCCCGAGACGGTCATGAGCACGAGGCCAGCCGCAGCGATGGGCACCGACACGAACGGGCTCACCCCGAAGTAGGACAGCGCCAGGCTCACGCCGATGAACTCGGTCACCAATGTGGCCAGGTTCAAGATGAGCAGGTCGACCACGGAGAAGCCGGCCCACAGCTTCCCGAAGCGCTCCTTGATGAGCCGGCCGTGGCCGACCCCGGTCACCGCCCCGAGGCGGACCACCATCTCCTGGGCGACGACGAGCACTGCTACCAGGAGCGGCAGCGTCCACAGCAAGGTGGTTCCGTAGTTCTGCCCGGCCTGGGCATACGTCGCCACGCCACCGGCGTCGTTGTCCCCGACCATGACGATGAGGCCTGGGCCCATGATGGCCAGGAGCGCCAGGAGGCGCTTGGTCCATGGGTGACGTGGTGGCAGATCGTGGCTGCCGATCTTGCCGAGGGCGCCGACGATGTCGCCGGTGTGCGCGTCGTCGAGCACAGCGGCTCGGGCCGACGCCGCACCATCGACTGCCTGCGCACCGACGAGATCCTGGTCGGAGACGGGGTACGGACTGCGATCGGCCATCGCGACGGCCTCCTTTCGTGGCTTCGGACGCGCACCGGTGTGCGCCCCCGGGCCAGAACGGAGATCAGGTGCCGCTGGGCGGGCCGGGGGCGAGACGAGCGAGGTGACGACTTGGAGGGTTCGACGACGTCACAGGCTCACCTCCTCCTTCGGCCAACACGAACCGTCGCCACGAGAGCCGAGATGCCCGCTCGTCGGCCGAGCGGGCACCGCTGGTCGTGGAGACCTCCGCAGTGTACCTGGCGCCGACGCTCAGCGGGAGAACCTCACTTCGGGCCTCTTGCCGCCTGGCCGACGGGTCACTCGGCGGCCGCTTCGGCTCGCCGCCGCCAGTTCTCGGGCACCAGCTGCTCCACCACGTCGTCGATCGTGACGACGCCGACCACGCGTTCGGTCTCGTCCACCACGGCCAAGGTGGTGAGGTTGTAGTCGGTCATGGTGAGGGTGACTTCGACCAGGTCCGCCCCGGTATGGACGCGAGGGGGGTCGTCTTGGCCCAAGGTGGCCACCTCTGCGTCTACCGGTGCACGGATCAGCTCGACGAGCCGGACGGCGCCACGCAGGATCCCAGTGCCGTCGACCACCAGGACCGTGTCCAAGGTGTCGGGCAGGTCAGGCGCCGAACGTAGCCGCTCGAGCGCGTCGGCGACGGTGGCTCCCAGCGCCACGCACAGTCCCCCCGGGCTCATGAGCCCTCCGGCGGTCTGCGGGTTGTAGCGCAACAGGTCTCGCAGACGCTGGCGGGCCGGGGCGGTCATGAGCGCAAGGATCGGTTCTCGCCGGCTCTGGTCGATCTCGGCCAGGAGGTCGGCGGCGTCGTCGGCCGCCATCTTGTCCAGCAGCTCGGCGACCTGCTGGTCGCTGCGCCGGGCGACCAGGTCGAGCTGGTGGTCCTGGTCCAGCTCCTCGAACACATCGGCCTCGAATTCACGGTCCTCGCCAACTGCTTCGATGATCTCGTCGGCTTCGGCCGGTGTGGCCTCTTCCACCAAGTCGGCGATCTCGCCGGGATGCAGCTGCACCAGGCGCCGGGCGCGCAAGCGCAGCCGAGAGGTGGGCACGTGGCTCACGAAGGGCTCGACGTTGGACCAGTCGATCTGGCGGGCGGCGCGAGCCGACCGGCGGTGCCACCAGTGCCGGCGTGGCCCAGCGCGCACCGCGTCGACCAGCCAGCTCCCCTGCCGGTTGGCGAGGACGATGTCGTCGGCACGGACCAGCCGACCACGGTGGTGGTCGCCGATGTAGATGAGCTGGCGGCCGACCACGTCGCGCCCGAGCAGCACCTCACCCGCGCGGCGTTCGAACGGGGTGAGCGCCGACCCACCGGTCGAGAGCACGAGCCGGTCACCGCCCAGCGCAACCACACGCCCGATGGGCACGAACACCTCACCGCCATCGCCCCTCACCAAGGCACCGGTCACCGGTGGGTACCCGTCGTCGGCGAACCGGGCGACGAGATCCACCACTCGCCCGACGCTCTGCCCGTCGGCGGCGACCACCGACGCTCCCATCGCGCTCGACGCCAGCACGGAGCCCTGTGAGGCGATCTCGCTCGAACCTCGGGCACCAGGTGCGTCGCTCACCGCATCACAGGCTACGCCGATTTGGGCTGCCCGGCGTGATCGGCACCCACCGCAGGCCTGCGGTCCCGGGCGGCCGCGGTCCGATCTCGCTTCGCGGGCAGCTCGCCGGTAGCTGCCGCATCGGGTCCATCGGTCGCCGCTACCGGGGACGACGCCGACGCCACCGCCGAGGCCGACGCGTCGAGCTCGTGGATGGCCGCGTGCAGCTCGCCGACCACGCCAGCGAGGGGCACGATGTTCAAGACGCCCTGCCCGCCGCGCAGGAGGTCGACGACCTCCCCGTCGCTGTGGGCCAAGACCGAGCTCGTCCCCGCCAGCACCAGGCTGGCGGCGGCCACGTCGACACCGAGCGAGCTGCGCAGGCACTCGACGGCTTTCCTCGCCCGCTGCAGTGACACTCCCCCGTCGAGCAGCTGCTTCACCACCTTCAGCTCGACCAGATCGCGATAGGAGTACAAGCGCTGGGTGCCGCTGCCGTGGGCATCGACGACCGACGGGCGCAGGAGCCCGGTCCGTGCCCAGTAGTCGAGCTGGCGATAGGTGATGCCCACGATGGCACACACCTGTGGGCCGCGATAGCCCACGAGCCCAGCCGGAGCCTCGTCCGTCGGTCCATCATCGTCCACCTGGCTCCTCCTCCACCTCGAGCGCACCCTGATCGTACAGGCAAGCTGCACCCTCGTAGTTACGATGATGTTTCGATCTCGTCGAAGTGCTGCGAACCGAGGGCAACCCTCACCTTCTACTACAGGTAGAGACATCACTCGAGGTGGTGGGTGTCATCGCTTCTCACCTGGTCGACGGGGACCACAGCCAGTCGCAGGGTCCGATCCGAGCGCGCGGCGAGCCGGATCTCCTTGCACTGGTCCTTTTCCGATGGCAATTCGTGGCACCCTGACCGGCGCAGCGACGCCCGAGGCACACCACCGAGCCACCGTGACCGTCCGGGTTCGAGCCGCGCACCTCCGCCGGCGTGGGCTGTGCTCGCGCCAGCGCCGGCGACGCGGGCCACCACTGCCATCGGCTTGGGCTCTGGCCGGTGGTCCGCGCGGCTGCGACGGGGGTCACGGTGGTCTCCTCCTGCCCGTGGCAGAGGCGGTGCCGCGAGGGATCACCGGGTGCCGGTGGATCAGCAGGCTTCGAGCGTGGTGCGCGCCACCCCGACCCGGCGGCAGGTGGGACACCACGCGACGCCGCGTTCGGGACGTCGCGGCGTGACCGGGTTGCCACAGCACCGGCACCGGTGGATCACCGTGATCGGCCACTGGCTGAAAGTTACCGTCGTCGGGGTCATCACCGCTATGATCGACACGCTGAGTGATCGATTGAATCAACAACTCACAAAGTGTGGTTCAGGCGATGCGCCGGAGCGCTGCCCGGTACAGCCGAGCCTTCTCCACGTACTGCTGCGCCGACAGCTCGATCGAGGGCAGGCTGGAGGCGCCGGGGCGCACCACCGCGGGCACCCCGACCGCCAGGGCGCCGGCCGGCACGACCATGCGGTTCGGGACCACTGCGTTGGCTCCGACCGTGGCTCCGCGTTCGACTACAGCATGGTGCAGCACCACTGATCCCGATCCCACCAACGCGTCGTCGTGAATGGCACATCCTTCGAGATGGGCCAGGTGCCCGACGACGCAGCCTCGGCCGACTGTGGTCGGTAGCCCCGGCCCGGCATGGATCACGGTCCCGTCTTGCACCGAGGAGCGCGCGCCGATCGCGATGGTGCCGAAGTCGCCGCGCAGGACGGCGGCTGGCCAGATCGACGCCTCGGCGCCGACGGTCACTGCGCCGACGATCACGGCCTCTGGGTGGACGAACGCCGTCGGATCGATCTCGGGCACCAACTCGTCCAGCGCATAGACGGCCATGCCGGTCAGGCTAGCGCTGACCAGTTCACACGCCACCTGGTGTGCCTGTGCGGGTCCGCACATCCTCTAGGGTGGCGGACCATGCGACGACACCGCACGACCACGTCCGCGCGCCCCCAGGCCGGGACCGTCGACTCCTTGGGGCAGGTCCGATCGTGAGCGGGCTCGCTGGCCCGGGGAGCCTGCAAAGCCTCGGCCGCAGCCACAGCCACAGCCGTCGCCGGCACGGTCGGAGCCCGGTCGGTGCCAGGCGCTCGCCGCGCACCGGGGGCCGGAGCCCTCGTGCGCGACGGCTACGCCTGCCGGTCGTCCTCGTCGGGGCCTTCCTCGTCTTTGCCTTGGTGCAGTGGCTCCGGCCGGCGCCCAGCGCGTCGATCACCGCGGTGTCGACCGACTTCTCGGTCCCCGGGCGCACCCAGCTCCCCTGGCCCTCGCAGGGATCGGCGGCCGTGGCCGTGCCCGGGGTGGGCGTGGTCGGCACGAGCGGCTCTTCCACCCCCGCACCGATCGCGAGCATCACCAAGGTCATGACAGCGCTGCTCACCTTGCACGATCACCCGCTCGCCGCCGGCGATCCAGGGCCGACCATCTCCATCACGTCTGCAGACGTTGCCGAGTACCAGTCCGATGTGGCCACCCAGCAGTCGGTGGTCGCGGTGGCAGCCGGCGAGCAGCTGACCGAGGTGCAGGCGCTCGAGGGCCTGCTCATCCCGTCGGGGAACAACATGGCCGATGTCCTGGCCCGCTGGGACGCCGGCTCCGTGAGCGCCTTCGTGGCCGACATGAACCACGAAGCGGCCGCCCTGGGCCTCCACCACACGCACTATGCCAGCCCGAGCGGCCTGGATCCGAGATCGGTGAGCACGCCGGCGGACCTGGTCCGCCTCGGCGAGGTGGCCATGGCGAACCCGGTCTTCGCGAGCATCGTCGGTATGGCGCAGGCGACGCTCCCGGTGGCCGGGACCGTCTACAACTACAACTACAACCTGGGCAAGGACGGCTTCGTCGGGATCAAGACCGGCTCGGACTCGCAAGCCGGCGGCTGCTACCTCTTCGAGGCGAACGTGGCGTCGGGAGCCGGCAAGGTTCCCGTCGTCGGTGCCGTGCTCGGCCAGCAGGCGGCGCCCATCGTCCAAAGCGCCTTGAACGCCGGGACCGCGTTGGTCCAGGGCCTTGCCCCGCAGCTGTCTGAACGGCAGTTGGTGCGAGCCGGGCAGAAGGTGGCCGAGCTGGTCACGCCGTGGGGCGCCGGCACGGCCGTGGTGACCGCCTCGTCGGTCTCGACTCTGGCCTGGCCTGGGCTGTCGGTCACCGGCCACCTGTACTGGGACCACCTGGGCTCCACCGTCCGAGCCGGCCAACGCCTCGGCACCCTGCGCCTCGACGCGGATGGCACCGTCCATGAGGTGCCCGTCGTCGCTGCCCGCAGCGTGGGCGGCCCCGGGTTCGGCTTCGACCTCGGTGACGTGTGACGCTCGGCTTCGACATCGGCGACGAGGGGCCGGCCTGGTCACGAGCGGCGGGCCTGGGTCACGAGGGGCGGGCCTGGTCACGAGGGGCGGGCCCGCAGGGCGCGCGGAGCGGCCAGCCATGGCTCGGCGCCACCCCACTGCTGACGCCACCCCACTGCTGGCGCCACCCCTGAC
>JAKAQW010000316.1 GCA_021819525.1 Actinomycetes bacterium | reverse complement strand
GCATCACCCACTCGTCGGCCGAGATCGCCCCGGCGGCCATCGCCAGGCCGAGCAGGCTCGTCGGCAGCGGAAGAGCTCGGTGCGTGGTCACGGCTGCACCGTAAAGGTGAAGCAGCCGGCGAGAAAGCGCGATTTGGTGCTCAGTATGCGCGAAGATCGTCACCGAAATGACGGTCACGCTTCGGGAGCTGGAGGCACTGTGCGCGGTGGTCGAGGAAGGGTCGTTCCGCGCTGCGGCCCGGGCGCTCGGCTACACGCCGTCCGCTGTCTCGCACCAGCTCGCAGGGCTCGAGCGGAGCCTCGGGGTGAAGCTGTTCCTGCGGCCGGGCGGTCGGGCGCGCGCCTCGCTCACGCCTGCCGGCGAGGTTGCCTACGCCCAAGCCCGCCGGGTCCTTGCCGGCCTGACGGCGCTCGGTGCGGAGGTCGCCGGCGTCGTCGACGGCCGGCGGGCGTCGCTGTCGGTGGGGGTGATCCAGACGGCCGCCGTCGAGCTCCTTCCCGGGTCGCTCCGAGCGCTGCGACAGACGGGGACGAGCACCGAGGTGCGCCTGGTCGAGGTCCATGCCCCCGGTGACGTGGCCCAGGCACTGCGACAGGGCTCGCTGGACGTCGCGTTCGCCGTGAACCGTTCCTAAACACTCAGCGGAACCAAGTCCCGCCTTGCGGGTGGCCCCGAACGGTCTTGGGCCACCTGGTCCACCGGGAAGCTCCGTTCAGCCCTTCGGGTCTTGCACCGCGTCTGCGGCTGCCCTCTGGCCTCCCGTGTCCCAGTTTCCCTCATTCGCTGCTTGGACAGGAGTGCCGGTTCTCCGGCACCCTTGGGACGCACGACCGGGCGGGTAGCTCTCTCTTCCCCATGCTCTGCTGGAGTCGAGTCACACCTCGTCCTTCGTCGTGCTCGCTGTCCAAGCCCGCGTCTTCCGATGACGAGGGCCGCCGCATGGTGGCCCGAGGCATCGGGTGAGATCGCTCGCAGGGTGCGAAGCCAGTGCTCAGCACCCCACTTGCTCGTGTAAGCCGGATCTACGGCGACAATGATGATCCCGGCGTTGGCCGCCATCTGAACGAGCAGATTGCGAAACTTCGCCGTAGGGATGCCGGCGACCAGGCGACGAAAGCGCTTTCCTCCCTTGCCACGCGAGGGACGGTTCCCCGCACGCTCTCGGCCCATCTCCCTGGCCTCAGCGAAGTCCAGGTCCTCAATGACGATGGTCCGACAGCCATTGGCCTTCGCAGTGGCAAGCAGATCGGAGATCGCCTGGCACAAATGCCCCTTACGGGTGGTGGCAGGAAGCCCGGCGAGTTCGAGCGAGATCGTGACCGGACGACCGACCGGGTTCCCCGAGGGGTCCACCACCATCGCTGCGAGGTGACCGGCGTTCACATCGACAGCCAGGACCCGATGCTCTGGTAGCTGGTCGAGGGTGGGGATCGCTCGAGCCGGGTACGTCCATGAGGCATCGAGGTACCAACGTCCCTTCTCGGGCAAGAAGGCGATGTCGTAGCGCACAGCCCCACAGCGTGCCTGTGCTCCCACTTCCTCGCCTCGATAGGAGAAGCCAACCGGGCATGAGAGGCGGTAGCGATTCGTCCCTCGGTTGGCGAGGTGGGCAAGGTCCTTCGGGAGCGCGACCTCCAACCACTGTTCGTGTGGATGCCAGCGGATCGTGAGGTTGCCGAGGAGCTGGTCCCTCTCCCCGTCTGCGGTAAGGAACAGCCGCTTGGCCCACCAGCGCTCCCGCCACTCTGCCTCGCTCAAGCCAGCTTCATCCAGGTTGTGACGGACTTTGGCCAGGGCCTTGCCTCCACGACAGATGGAGACCCGCCCTGCTTCGATGCAAGCTTCGACTCTGCCAAGACGGCGTTCTAGCACCTGGAGGCGACACTGCTTCTGGAAGCGCTCGGCCTGTGTGGGATATCCACGGAGTCGGCCGCGACGTTCTCCAACCGGGATGGCAAGTCGTTTTCGGATGCGTGTGATGCGAGCCTGGAGGCTCCGGCGCTCGGAAACGAGGTTGCGCATGGCGAGCTCGAAGGCATCCTCGCTCGTCCTGGTGATCGCCCCTGCCCAGCGAGAGGAGCTGAGCGCCGTCAGCGCCCGCTTTCGCTCACGACGTGAGTCGGCCTTCCCCTTGGCATCGAGCTTCCCTTGGCGGCAGCGCTCAGCCAGGTCCTTGGATGCAAGGGAGCCGAGGTAGGTGCCGAGTGCCATGAGCACGTAAGCATCTCTGTCGCTGACCTTGAGCCTGGTGCGGACGCGAGCACCAGATGGTGGTGCCACCACGAATGGCGGAGAGATCTCGCGTATGCGCCGTCTCATGGCCCCATCTTGCCCTTCGGGTGTGACACTTTCGCTGTCTTCGCCTTGTCGGCCTCCGCCTCTTTGGCAAGTGCCATCGGCCCAACGTCGTGGGCCGCGCAACGCAGGGCCTTCTCTGCCCGGTTGCGGGCAGACCTGCGTCCGTAGAGGCGGGCACAGAAGCTCGTCAGCACCTCGGTCATGTCGCGCACCAGGTCATCCTCCACTTCGCCGTCGTCGAGCACCACCAGCCTGCGACCATGAGCAGATAGGGCCGCCTCGACCAGCTCTGCGTTCATACGGGCCAGGCGGTCCCGGTGCTCGACGACGACGGTGGTGACCTTCGGATCGGCGAGCAAGCGGCGGAGCTTGGAACGAGACCCGTTCATTCCTGAACCGACCTCTGCTTCCACCCGGACCACAGGAAGTCCGGTCTTTGCGGCCCACTCGGTGAGACGAGCCACCTGGCGGTCGAGATCGGATCGTTGATCATGAGAGGACACGCGGGCATAGAGCCCGAGTGTCTCTCCTGGAGTGCCAAGAGCTGCGTCCGGCTGGACGAGGATGGTTCGCTTGTTCACCCGGACTGCTGGCACCGGGAGCGTACCTGCATGGAACCAGTTGTATGCGGTCTGTGGGTGGATGCCCTGGCGACGTGCCCACTCGGTCAGGTTT
>JAKAQW010000003.1 GCA_021819525.1 Actinomycetes bacterium | reverse complement strand
CATCACCGTCCCCCGAAGACGAAGAAACCCCCTGCGCTACCAGGGAGTTCATGCCAGCGCGCTCGGAGGGACTCGAACCCCCAACCTTCTGATCCGTAGTCAGATGCTCTATCCAATTGGGCTACGAGCGCACGACACCCGACGTTCGGAGCCAGCAGACCGTGCCCGCGAGCACCCCGATGCCGTGATGGTCCCTTCATGGTAGCGGAGTGGCCAGGCCGACTCGTCACCGGTGCCGGTCAGGAACATGCTGGCTACGCCCACCCAGCGCGCGCAAGCACGCGAGCTGCGCGCGCCCGCTGTCCCTGGAGGTCGCCGTCGAGGCAACATAGTCCCATGGCCGCCGCAGAACGTCGGGAACTGGTCGATGCTCGAGGCACCATCCTGCGGGTGTCCCGCCACGCATCAGAGCAGGCGGTGGTCCTCAGCATCTGGCGCGAAGGACGGTGCCTGGGCACCTTCCGCGCTGCTGATGCCCAGGTGGCTGCCGTCCTCGCCGCCATCTGGCAGGCGTCACCGACCGGCGCCAGCCAGGAAGCCATCGCCGGCTCCGGGTACCCCGGCAGCGCAGAGACGTCGACGCCGCGCGCTGCCCCGCTTGCGCTCGCCAGTGCGCCGGCCGGGCACGTTGTCACCATCTCTGGTGGGGGGGATCGACCCGGGGACGGGTTGGCACCGGCTCCCGGACATGCTGGCGGATCCCCGGGCCTTCGAGAGGCGGCCCAGGAACTGGCGGAAGCCCTCCGGGCGCTCGACGCTGCCGCTTCACCGGCGGGGCTCGCAGGTCTGATCGATCCGGCAAGGCACGCAGATCCGGGCTTGCCGGCGGATCCGGGCTTGCCGGCGGATCCGCCAGATCGGAGCCGGCCCCCTGGATCGAAAAGCGCGCTGGTAACGGCAGGTCTCGCCCGCGAAGTCGACAGGCCGACAGCTGACGCCACCCAGATCATGCCCATCCGAGCCAGTTCCTCCGAGAGCAGGCCGAACGATGGCCGCGACACCCGCAGGCTGGGAGCAACGGGCCGGTCTGCCGAGCCGACCGGCACCGAGCCGACCGACGCCACCCGTCGCCTTCCCACCGTCGACAGTAGTGACCGCCGCTGACAGGGCAAAGCCTGAGGGCCTGAAAGGGCCCATGCGCTCCACGGCGCAGAAGGGGACGGCCTGGAGTCTATCCTCCAGCACCGGCGAGCCCCCGCCGGCACCGCAAGCGGTCGCTGTGGCTGGCTTCATCGGACCCAGCGGTCAGATAGCGGGACTGACCGAGCTCATGTTGAAGTCGGGCACGAGCACCGGCGGCATGGCAGTACGGGGGAACCACTCGTTCCACTCCCGGGACAGTGCCCGCTCGGTGGCCCCCACGGCCGATGCCCGCTGGAGCACCCCGAGAGGGCTCTCGTTGAAACGGAAGTTGTTCACAGCGCCCACCACCTCGCCTCGTTCCACCAGGTAGACACCGTCACGGGTCAGGCCGGTGAGCAGCAACGTGGCCGGATCCACCTCGCGGATGTACCACAGGCACGTCACGAGCAGGCCCCGGTCGACACTGCGCACCAGGTCGTCGACCGTCTCGGTCGCGCCGGGCAGCTCCAGGACCAAGTTGTCCACCCGAGGTGCCGGCGCCACGCCCGCACGCGCAGCACCGGCCCGGTGGTAGCGGAGCTGGGCCAGTCGGCCCTCGCGCAGGTACGCCGTGCGCTCGAGCGCCAAGCCGTTGTCGAACACCGAGGTGTCGCTGCCCGAGGCGGTGGTCACCACGAAAGGCGTGCAGGGCAGTCCCGGCTCGAACGGATCCGCGCGCAGCTCCATGGGCATTGCCAGCAACTGCTCGCCCACCCGGGTGCCGCCCCCAGGGGCAGAGAAGACGCCACGACCTTCCTCGGCCTCGCGCCCGACGGCCGCTTCTCCCAGCATGCAGACCAGGTCAGCCACGGCGTCTGGCGGTAGCACGGTGGGATAGCGCCCTGGTGGCAGCTCCACCCGGCGCGCCGCCCACGACAGCCGGCGCCGTGCCTCGCCCAGCAAGCCGTCCAGCGAGACGCCGGCCACGTCCTCGGTCCCCACACCCACCCACGAGGAGGCCGTCCCGTCAGTCGTGCGGAGCACCACCTGGACCTTCCCTGTCGGCTGGGCGTGACGAAGGCGCAAGCCCGTCGTCGAGGCCACGTAGACCGTGTCCTCCGCGTGCTCGGCAAAACCGCTCACTACCAGCCCGTCGGCTAGGGCCTGGTCGAAGCTGTCTCCGAGGCCGGTGGCGATGCCGGCGAGCACCGCTGGTGCGCTCCTGCCGGCCGGCTCGGCGAAGTCGGCGGCCGCGGGCCCCTGTACCAGGTCGAAGGCGTCGTCCGCGGGCTCAGAGCCGGCGGCGTCGGCTTCGGCTGCCTCCACCAGCTGGCGCCACGAGAACCAGCCCTGCTGGCTGGCGCCGGTCCCCGCCGCAACCGGCGACGAGCTCGGACCGAGCCGGCCGGTACCTCCCGCGCTCGGAGAAACGCCCGATCCGTGCCCGGAGCCAGCGACGACGCCTGCAGTCGGGACCACACCGACAGCGCGCCTGCCACCGCCAGATCCAACGCCTGCACCGGCACCGGCACCGGTACGCGTGCCGGGAGCGACGACGGCGCCTGAACCCGACGCCACACCGACACAGCGCCCGTCGGAGCGGTCGCGGACAGCTACGACGGTGACCCGGCGCTGGTGACGGACGCCGTTGGTGGTGACGGTGTTCGCAGCGAAACGGATGTCGACCCCGTGGTGCTCGTGGACCACGACCACCCCTTCGCCGCCCAGGGCAGCGAGCGCCGCCTCGGCCACCTCGTGAGCAGGCCTCATCTCACCCGACGGGTCACCTACCGGACCCGACCCTTCGGAGACGCGCTCGCGACAGAAGGCACCTCGAGGCCACCTCCGAAGCGCTCATCGTGCGGCTTCGCCTGGCAGAAAAGGCGGCGTCACACACCCACGTGCTGGCCGACCGGACCGCGTCATCGACCGGCCTCGCTCCGGGCGTTCAACACGGAGACGGACCGGAACCGGGCCGACGGACAGCCGTGGCTGACCGGCGCCACCTGGCCTGGCTGGCCCTTGCCGCAGTTCATGGCCCCGCCAAGCACGACGCTGGTCGGGCCGCCCAGCGCGTCGAGCGACGCCCAGAAGTCCGTGGTGCGGCTCTGGTACGCCACGTCACGCAGCTGCCCGGCCAGGTGGCCCCGGTCGATGCGAAAGAAGCGTTGGCCGGTGAACTGGAAGTTGTGCCGCTGCATGTCGATGGACCAGCTCTTGTCGCCGACCACCAAGATGCCCCGCTCGGTGTCGGCCACCAGCTCGTCGGTGCTCGGCCCGTCGGGGTCGCAGACCAGGGACACGTTCGCCATGCGCGCGATGGGCACGTGCATGGGCGAGTCGGCGAACGCGCACCCGTTCGACCGGCCCAGCCCCTGCTCGGCGGCCATACGGCGGTCCACCTGATAGCCCACCTGCACCCCGTCGCGCACCAGGTCGAAACGCTGTGCAGCCACCCCCTCGTCGTCGTAGCCGATGGTCGCAAGGGCGCCGGGGGTGGTCCGATCCGCCACCACGTGCATGAGCGGCGACCCGTAGCGCCGGCTGTCCAGCCCCTCCACGGTGGCGAACGACGTGCCGGCATAGGCGGCTTCGTAACCCACCGCCCGGTCCAGCTCGAGCGCGTGGCCGACGGACTCGTGGATAGTCAGCCACAGGTTCGACGGGTCGATGACCAGGTCGTAGCGGCCTGCCTCCACCGTCGGCGCCCGGAGCTTCGCCGCGAGCAGCTCCCCGAGCTCGTCGAGCTCGGCGCCGGGGCCCAGCTGCGGATCCTCGAGGTGCTCCCAGCCGAGCCCCACCGGTGGGGCCAAGGTGCGCATGGTCTCGAAGTCGCCATCGTCGGTGACCGCCAGCGCCTCGACCACCGGGTGCACCCGCACCCGGATCTGCCGGGTGGTCGTCCCAGCGAGATCCGCGTAGTGCTTCTCCTCGGTCACCGCCATGACCGACGCCTTCACGTGTGCCACACCCCTCGAACGGCGCACGGTTCCGCACCAGCTCTCCAGCAACCCCACCCTGTCGCCGAGCGCCACCGAGGTGGGATCGACCTCGTGGTCGGCCACCCAGGTGACCGATCGGTGCACCGGCTCCTCGGCCAGGACCAGCGGGCGACGCAGCGCCGAGGTGCAGAGGTCGGCCATCGACACCGCCTCGTCAGCCAGCCCGGCCACCGCTTCACGCTCGAGGAGGTCGCCGGCGGCAAAGCCCTGTCCGCCGCTGCGCAACACCCGCAGACCGGCACCGATCTCCACGTCGTCTACCGCCGTCTCCACCTGGCCGTCGCGCAGCACCAAGATCTGCGTCCGGATCCGCTCCACCCGCAGCTCCGCGTGACTGCAACCCAGGGCCTGGGCCCGCTCGAGGCACCCGGCCGCCACGTCTGCGACCACGGTGTCGAGCTCGAAGGTCGCTCGACGGCTCGACGACACAGCCGGCTCATGCGCCGAACGGCGCCCAGCAGCACGATCGCAAGGCATCGACTGCAGTCTTAGCAGTACGGGCTCGCCAAGGTGAGGAGGAAGTCGCCGCCGGGCCGGTCCCACATGCCACCGACCACGAACCCGGCCTCCCACAGCTCGGACTCGACCTGCTCGCGGGTGAACTTGGCGCTGATCTCGGTGAGCAGCTCCTCGCCGTCCTCGAAGGCCACCTCCGTGTCGAGGGCGCTCAGGCAGGCTCGCTGGGAACCGAGCGCCCGGAGCCGCATCTCGATCCACCGCTGCTCGGCGTCCCACCGGGCGACATGGGCGAAGCCGTCGAGGTCGAAATCCGCGCCGAGCTCGCGGTTGAGCACGGCCAGCACGTTGCGGTTGAAGGCGGCGGTGACACCGGTGGCGTCGTCGTAGGCGGCCACCAGGCGACTGGCATCTTTCACCAGATCGGTTCCGAGCAACAGGCTGTCTCCTGCCTCCTGCCGGCATCCGAGGTCGAACAGGAACCGCCGGCGCTGGTCGGGCAGGAGGTTCCCGATCGTGCCCCCCAAGAACGCGACCAGCGTCGGGCCCCCGGTCGGGAGCCGGTCGAGATGGCGGTGGAAGTCGCCGACCACGGCACGAACCGCCAGGCCTGGGTACTCGCCTCCCAGCTCGGCTGCCGCCTGGCACAGCGTGGCCTGACTGACGTCGAGCGGCACGTAGGTCTCGAGGCAGCCCGCCCGGCACAGGGCGTCGAGCAGGATCCGCGACTTGTCGCAGGTGCCGGCACCGAGCTCGACCAGCGTGGCAGCCTTCGCCCGACCCGCTATGTCGTCGGCGTGGCTGGTGAGCAGCAGCCGCTCGGCTCGGGTGGGGTAGTACTCGGGCAGCTCGGTGATGGCCTCGAACAGCTCGCTGCCCACGTCGTCGTAGAACCACACCGGTGGCAGGCGCTTCTCGCCGGTCGGGGCCAGCAGTCCGCGTCGGACGTCGTCGTGCAGGGCTTGGCGGAGCTCTGCGGGCGTCAGGTGGACCTCGACTGTCGGCTCGACACCCGAGGGGCTCACCGGTCCGCTGCCAGCCGGACACCGGCGAACGGCCAGCGGGCCGAGGCCGGGAAGAAGTTGCGGTATGTCACCCGGGTATGTCCCCATGGCGTGACGCAGCTGCCGCCGCGCAGCACGTACTGGTTCACCATGAACTTGCCGTTGTACTCACCCACCGCACCGGGTGCCGGCCGGTACCCCGGATAGGGGCTGTAGGCGCTCTGCGTCCACTGCCAGACGTCACCGGCCAGCGAGGCGCTGCTGCCGACCGGCCGGGGGTGGAGGGCGCCGACCACCGACGCCCAGGCGTGGGCGGGCGGGTCGGGAACCGCCTCGGGCTTCGGAACCTCCGTACCCGAGGCCGGGGTCATACCGCTCGGGAAAGATGGCCCTCTGGCCGGGGAAGTCGGCCCTGTGCCCGGGGAAGTCGGCCCTGTGCCCGGGGAAGTCGGCCCTGTGCCCGGGGAAGTCGGCCCTGTGCCCGGGGAAGTCGGCCCCGCGGCTGGGGAAAAGGGTGCTGTGGGCTGGGAAAAGGGCGTCGCGCCGGGGGAAGAGAGCCCTGTAGCCGCCGGGAGCGCCGCCGCATCGGCGGCGCCAGACGCGCCAGCGCCGGTATCCGAGATGGTCCCGGCGGTCGCCACCGCCTCCCATTCGGCTTCGGTGGGGAGCCGGGCACCTGCCCAGCGGGCAAAGGCGTCGGCCTCGTAGTAGCTCACGTGGCAGACCGGCTCTGCTAGGTGCAGCGGCCGGCGTCCGTGCAGGGTGAACACTTCCCAGTGGCCGTCGACATCTGTCCAGTACAACGGCGCCGTCCAGCCGCCGGATTGGACGGCACCCCAGCCGTCGGACAACCACAGCTCGGGGCGGAGGTACCCGCCGTCCTCGACGAAGTCGACCCACTCGCCACAGGTCACCGGCCGGCTGGCCATGGCGAAGGGGGCCAGCAGGACCTGGTGGCGCGGGAGCTCGTTGTCGAAACAGAACCCTTGGTGCTCTCGGTGGCCGATCGACACCGGCCCGCCATGGTGCTCGTCCCAGGAGAGCGCCGGCACCTCGGCCGGCACGGCACCGAAGGGGTCCACCGGCCCCGGCGCGTAGACCGGCAGCAAGGCGTTGCACGACAACGCGTGCTTGACGTCCATCAACAGCAGCTCCTGGTGCTGCTGCTCGTGGTGCAGTCCCAGCTCCACCAGCCCCCTCGTCTCCGGCGGCGGTCGGCTAGCCAGCAGGTCGGCCATGGCCGCGTCGACGTGGCGGCGGTAGGCGGCGATCTCGGCGATGCCGGGGCGGCTCACCACCCCGCGCTGGGGACGGGGATGCCGGGCTCCGACCTGCTCGTAGTAGGAGTTGAACAGGAACGTGAACGCAGGATGGAACACCTGGTAGCCGGCGTGGGACGCTTCGAGCAAGAACGTCTCGAAGAACCACGACGTGTGTGCCCGATGCCACTTCGTGGGGCTGGCGTCGGCCATCGACTGCACGGTCTGGTCCTCGGCCGACAGCGGTGCGGCCAGGGCCTCGGTACCGCTGCGAACCTGCTGGTAGGCCTGGGCCAGCACGTCGATGGGGACAGGAGCGGTCAGCTGTGCCACGGTCATCGTCCTCCACGGTTCCGTGCCGGCCACGTGCCACAGTGGCCCAGCGGCGTCACGGGTCGCGAACCAGCACGATCTTTCCCAGCTTGCCGCCTCGGGCAAACTGCTCGTATGCCGCGGCGGCCTCGGCCATGGGCACCGCCGCCGCCACCGGCACCCGGATCCTGCCCGCCTCGGCCAGCGGCAGCACCGACCGCTGCACACCGGCCACCACGGTCCCCTTCTCGTCGAGCGAGCGGGCCCGCAGCGTCGCCCCGCTGACCGACGCCCGCCGCTGCATCAACCCGAGCAGGTCCAACGAGACCGTGGCACCAGAACCGACCCCCACCACCGCCACGCGCCCACCGGGGCGCAGGGCCTGGAGCGCTCCGGGAAAGCTGGCCGCACCGACCAGCTCGACAGCTACGTCGAACGGCCCACTGGCCAGCGCCTCGTCGGGGAGCGCGGCAAGGCGTGCTCCGAGCGCCTCGAGCGAGCGGTGGGTGCTCGCGTGGCGCGCCGAGGCCACGGGCAGGGCGCCGGCCGCCGCAGCCAGCTGCAGCGTGGCGCAGCCCACCCCGCCGGCCGCGCCGGTGACCAGCACGCGTTCGCCGAGCTGCAGACGGCACTGGCGGAACAACGCGTCGAAGGCGGTGCAGAACCCTTCGCAGAACCCGCCCGCAGCTACCCAGTCCCACGTGGCCGGCACCGCCATCGCCACCCGCTCGTCGACGACGGCGAGCTCGGCTTGCCCACCTCCGCCGGCCAGTGCCATGACCCGGTCGCCCACCGCGAACCGGGTCACCCGGCTGCCAGCCGCCACCACCTCGCCGGCCAGCTCCAACCCAGGGATGTCCGGCGGTGAGCCGGCCGGGGCGGGATAGGCACCGCGCCGCTGGAGGAGGTCCGCCGCGTTCAGCCCGGCGGCGCGCACCGCCACCAGCAGTTCGAGGTCCCCGGGCACCGGATCGGGGTGGTCGGCCCAGAGCAGATCCCCGTCCGCGATCGTGACCGCCCGCATGGGGCCAACCTAGCGGCACGCGCCGCCCGGGTGGGTCGCGGCAACGCGCCTGCACGACCAGGGGACGGCCGCGAGCCCATGGTCCGAACCTGTGGTCCGAGCGCAGGTGCCCTGCGACGCCGCACGCCAGCTCGAGCAGGTCTCAGGCTCCCGGTGCGCCGGTGGCGCCAGGTCAGGCAGTCCGGCGGCGCCAGGTCAGGCGGTCCGGCGGCGGTGCCAGGTCGGGCGGTTCGCCGCCAGGTCAGGCGGTTCGGCGGCGCCAGCGCCGGCCGCCGCGTGCGGCGCGTTCGGCGCGGCGCTGCGCGGCCTGGCGGTGGCCTTGCCAGCCGACCCAGTAGCCGACTGCCACCCCCGCCACCAGGCATCCGCCGATCACCCAGACCAGCCCGAGCTGCCGGCGGACGATCCACAGGTGCACCGTCACCGGATGCAGGTTCTGCACGATGAACACCGCGGCGAGGACCACCACGACCACGATCGCCACCAGACGGACCATGGCTCGCCGGCGGTCCCGCCTGGCGGCGACGTCCGCGCCGGCCTTCTCGCTGGCGGTGCCGATGCCGGTAGGACCGGAAAGGCGACCGCCGCCCGCCTTGCCCGCGGAGCCGTTGGCGTCGGAGGGACCACGATCGACCAGGGGGTCGATGCCGGCCGAAGCGTCAGGGGAGTCGGCCGCCATCGTGGCCGATCCTATTGCCTGGACTCGCACGGGGAACAGCCGGATCAAGCTACGGTCCTGACCAGCTGCTACTCCATGAAGGCCCTGGTGGTGGCCGCCCTGGTCCATGGAGGCCCTGGTGGTGGCGGCCCTGGTCCATGGAGGCCCTGGTGGTGGCCGCCCTGGTCGATGGAGGCGTGAAGCCCAGGCGACGCCACAGCACGCGCAGCGCGTGCGATCTGGCCAGCTCGGACGCCTGCGTCAAGCGCGGACCCAGACGTCCAGCTCGAACCCAGGTGTCAAGCGCGGACCCAGGTAGCCACCTCTGACCCAGGTGCGCCCCTCACACGCCGACGTGCCCGCTCTCCCACAGCTTGATCCCACCGAGGATGCCGGCGCTGTTGTCGACAGTGGTGACGTCGTCTCCGAGCGATCCTGACAACCTCTGGGCGTTGCCACCCCCGATGTAGCAGTGGTCGAAGAAGGTGAGCTGGCGGAAGCAGTCGACGGCCTTGGCGACGCGCTTGGCCCACTTGCCGTCGCCGATCCGAGCGCGAACGCGCTCGCCGAGCTGCTCGTTGAACGTGTCGCCCTTGCGAAAGGGGAAGTGGGCGAACTCCAGATGAGGAAGCAGGCCGCCGTCGAAGAACAGCGCCGTTCCGACGCCGGTGCCCAAGGTGATCACCAGCTCCAGGCCGGTCCCCGTCACGACCGCGGCACCTTGGACATCGGCATCGTTCGCCACTTTGGTAGGCACCTCGAGCCGCTTGGCCAGCTCGTCGGCGAGCGGGAAGTGGTCCCATGCCCGGGAAAGCTCGTCGTCGATGTCGCTTCCCGGCCCGGCGACCGTCACGAAGTGAGGCGCGCTCAAGACGATCCCTGAGCGCACCATGCCCGGAAAGCCGGCCGACGCCCGGTCGACATGAGGCAGCCGGCCGACCAGTCCGGCCAGGTCGTCGAGCAGCTTGGTCGGGGAGCACGGATAGGTGGTCGACACCTTGACCCGGTCGCTCACCATGGCCCCCGCCGAGTCCAGCACCGCTGCTTTCAGCCCGGTGCCACCCACGTCGATCGCCGCGGTCAGCGGCGCGGGATCGGCCGCGCCTTCGGCCTCGGGGTGATCTGTGCTCGAGGTCTGGGCCTGGTCGGCGGTGGCGTCCATCTCCCCACGCTCGCCGCCAGCGCCGGTCGCGTCAAGCGTTGGCTGTGTCGAGCACAGCCTGGCGCGCGTCGGCTGTCGCCGGCAAAGCGCGAGAGGGAACCCGGTCAGACCCACATGACCCCCTCACGATGGCCGCCACGGCGGATAGGAATCCGCAGGTCGGGACGGTGCGCGTCCGCATTTCTCCATCAGACCTTCTGGCCCCTTCCAGGGGCCGCCACGGCGGATGATGTTCCTGCCACGGAGCGGGAACCGTCACATCAGTCCTCATGACCGTTGGCGGGGAGGTCGCGAGGAGGTAACAGTCCCAGGTCAGACCCACATGGCCCCTGGCGGGGGCCGCCACGGTGGATGATGTTCCCGCCACGTAGCGGGAATCATCACATCAGAGCGGTTCCCGCTCTATTTTCCGATCAGCTACGAGGAGGGAGCCCGCCACCGAGGGACACCCCGTCGACCAGAGTGTCGGCGCCCATGAGCTCGTGCCAGCGCTCGGCATGAAGCACTGCATCGAGCGGTGCCCGGCGACGCCAGCCGTGGCGCTCGAGGTCTGGGGTGTCGTGCAGCGTGCTCACCGGACCGAGGCACAACCACGCCACGGGGCGTACCGCCTCTGGTAGGCCGACCAGCTGGCGCAAGAATGGCTCCCGGTAGAACGACACCCAGCCCATCCCCCAGCCTTCGGCGGTCACCGCCAACCACAGGTTCTCGATGGCCAAGCAGGTCGAGTAGAGCCCGGCGTCGGCGATGGCGTGGCGGCCGAGCACGTCGGGCGCGCCACGAGCAGGATCGTAGGTGACGACGACCGACACGCTCGACTGGAGGATCCCTTCGATGCGGATGCCGGCGAAACGCTCGGCCCGCTCGCCGTGGAGCTGGTCGCCGAACACGGCCCGCTCGCCCTGCACGTGCTCCCAGAAGCGGTTGCGCAGCTCGGCATCGGTGACCAGCACGAAGTCCCACGGCTGGGACAGCCCCACACTCGGTGCGGCATGGGCGGCGCGCAGGATCCGGGCCAGCACACCACCGTCGACCGGCTCGCCGGTGAATTCGGCCCGCACGTCGCGGCGCCGGTGCACCACCTCGTAGAAGCTCGACGGCGAGGTGCCGGCAGCTGTGGAGATGGCCACTGGCCCGGGCGCGCTCGGCTCCATCGTCCACGCACTGTACCGGCACGTCTCGCGCACCAGGTCAGCGGCGACGGACCCCGACGGGCGGGGCCACTGGCGCGGAAGACGGGCAGGGCCACTGGCGCGGAAGACGGGCAGGGCCACTGGCGCGGAAGAGGTCACGACAGCGAGCCAGTGCCCGTACGTCCCCGCTGGCGCAAGTACGGGTCGGCGAACCAGGTCCGCAAACGCACCCGGCACGGTTGGCGGTGCCCGCTCACCACCACGCCGTGGCCTGGAGGCAGACGGCGTAGCGTGTCGGGGGCCAAGAGGCGGTGCCGGCTCGGGGCCCAGGTGGCCGAGGCCCGCCCCTGGCGGTCGACGGTGGTGGTCTGGTGCTGCGCCTCGTGCTCGCCGACCAGGGCGGCCGCGTGGTCCAAGGTGGCCGGGTCGGCGATGCCCGACAGGAACAGCTTGGTCCGGTGGTTGTTCACGACGGTCCCGGCCCGGGGGCCGTAGCGGGCGGTGATCTGGGCCAGATCCTGCCAGACGGTGAGCAGCTGGATGCCGTGACCCGACGCCGTGGCAGCCAGCACGTCGAGATCGGGCAGCGGCGCGATGTTCGCTGCCTCGTCCACGATCACCAGCAACGGAGGATCCAGGCCCCGGCCGGTGCGCTCGGCCTGGTCCATGGCGGCATCGAGCACCTGGGCGACCAAGGTGGTGAACAGTGGCCGCAGGCGGCGCTGATGGTGAGCCGGGGCGCACAAGTACAAGGTGTCGGTCCCAGCGAGCAGCCTGTCGGGCTCGAAACGCGGTGCCTCTGCGACGCCAGACCACCCGCGAGACCACCCGTCGCTCGGGCTCGGCAGGTCGGCGTAGGCCTCGAGCACCGATTCGGCGGTGGCGTACACCGCGCTGCGCTGGCGGGCGTCGCGCCCCCAGCACGCTCGGGCTGCCTGCAGCGCCGGGAACGCCGCGGCTGCGGAGAGGGCCGCAGCTGGCGTGTCTGTGTCCTGGTCGTCGAGCCACCGGAGCACCTCGGTGATCCCGGCACCAGACACCGCGGCGGCGTGGAGGAGGGGGCCGACCAGCTTGGCCGCCGACGCGTACCAGAAGTCGCCGTCGCTCATAGGGCTCTCCCCCCGCCGGGCCGAGTCCACCAGGCTTGCCGCCGCCCGGCGGGCACCGGACCAGGTGGACGCGGCGTCGACCGGCGTCCAGTGCACAGGTTCGGCGCCGGCGGTGGCCAAGGCGTCAGACACCACCATCGCCGGGTCGTACACCCACACCCGTCCGAGACCGGATCGCCAGCCGACGCTGTGGCGGGCCAAGTCGGCTTTCACCGACGCGGCGACCACAGGCCCCGGCCACTCCAAGATGGCAGGAATGGCGACCCCGCTGGTCTTCTGGCTCTGAGTCGGCCCCACCACCAGCACCGACGATCCCGGCTCGGCTGCCACCAAAAGGCGCCCGACCCGGCCGACGACGACCCTGCCGGGCTGCGGGTGACGCAGCACCATCGGCCCGAGATCGCGGCGCGTGGCCCACCGCGCCTCGTGCGCTTCGTCCCCGCCGGCGCCGCGCCTGGCGCCGACGGTGAACCAGGCACCGGCCCTCCACCCGCTGCGGAGGATCGACGAGCCGCCGCCGGCCCGGCGGGCACCGGCCCCCGCGGATCCGATGCTCCCAAGCAGCCCCAGGAGCCCGATCACCGCCAAGGCCAGCACCGCCTCTAGCGGCACCGCCGTCCCGAGGACCGGCCCCGCCAGCCCGAGAAGCGGCCCCGCCAGCCCGAGAAGCGGCCCCGCCGTCCCGCCGAGGATCGGCACCACTCCATCGGCGGCGGTCACTGGGCAGCCGCCATGGCCTTGTCCGTCCAGACCAGCGCCGCCTCGGCCGGCCCCACCACGTGACGCACGAGGAACGACCGGTCGCCGACCCGCCACAGCGCCACCCCCCGACCGAGATGGGGAACCAGCTCGGCCTCGGTCGACGACAAGCCGAGCATCCGGCGCGCCTGGGTCACCTCTCCTGGTGCCTGGCCGTAGACCACCCGCGTCTCGGAGTCGGCCAACAGGCCGTGGGCCAGCTCGCGGTGTGCCGAACCGCTCTCAGCGCCTGCGGCCAAGTCCGACACCCGGTGCAACACGGCGATGTTCGCCACACCCCAGGCACGCGCCAGCTTCCACGACGACTGCAACCACCGGGCCACACCCAGGTTGCCCAGCAGCGCCCACGCCTCGTCCACCACTACCAGCACCCCACTCGACATCGAGTCGCTCCCGCCTCCCCTGCCGGCCAGCTGGGCGTGCAACCAGGCGGTGGCGCAGGTCATGACCACCCCAAGCGCGGCCGACTGGTACAGCGCCGACAGGTCGAGCACGACCAGCGGGCCGCCCGGATCCAACCCGGGGCTGGTCGGCCCGTCGAACATGCCACGTAGGTCACCAGCCACCAGCCGCCGCAGCTCGAGCGCACCCTGGCGGCCGTCGGCAGCCAAGGTGGCGGGGTCGGTCCGCACGGCGGCCGCTGCGGACGCGGCGGGCGCCAGCATGGCCGCCACCACGTCCGGCAACGTCGGCGTGACCCGCCGGTACGAGACGCTCTGGACGGCGAGCTCCACCGCCACCCGCTCGCTCGGCAGCAGCCGGCGAACGAGACAGGCCTCGATCAATGCGCACAGCAGTTCGCCGCGGCGACGGACCAGCTCGTCTTCGCCACCGGATCCACTGCTGTCTCCCGCGGTGCCGCCCGGCGCCATCCCAGCGCGCGACGGAGCATCGAGCGGGTTGAGCCGCAACGTGCCCCCCGGGCGCAGCGCCACCGGGGTCACGCCCCAGTGGGCGGCCAGCTGGCCGTACTCGCCTTTGGGGTCGACCACCCAGGCTCGCCGGCCGAACACCGCTTGGCGCCACAGGTAGGTCTTCACCAAAGCGCTCTTCCCCCGCCCGATCTGCCCGAAGATGATCATGTTCGGGTTGGTGACCACCTGGCGCTGGTAGAGCTCGAAAGGGTCGTGCACGAACGCCCCGCCGCAGAGATCGCGCCCCACCAGCACCCCGGCGGTGCCGAGGGAACCGGCAGCCACGAACGGGTAGGCGGCCCCCAGATGACGGGTGGTGACTTCATGGGCGGGACGTGCCATGTCTGCCTCCGGTGTCAAGCCAGCCCGTAGCCGAGCGGCAAGGTGGCCACGAAGGCGCGGCGCTGGTCGCCGTAGCATCGGCGGAGCTCGAGACCGCCTTGGGCAGCAGCCTGCTCGACTCGCCCGCAGGCGCGCTCCAAGGCGTCGGGATCGGTGGCTGTCACCGCCACGTACCCGCAGAACCGGTACTGGGCGTGCCCGTCGGCCAACTCGGTCTCGCGCCCTGCGAGGGTGTCGGCCTCCCGCCGGCGCCGGGCAGTGGCCACGAACCCCCCTCGGCGGCGGAGCTCGGCGTCCGCGATGTCGGCTGTGCGGGCCTGCTCCACCTGCCGGGCGGCCTCAGCAGGCCCGACCGGCTCCATCACTACCGACACCGTGCGCCGGACATCGCCGACGAGCAGCAGCGAAGCGAGGAAGTCGGCGCCCGCATCACGGCGCGGCCACTGGGCCACCCAGTAGACCGCGTGCCAGGTGGCGTCGGTGCGCAGCGCACCCCACTTCTCGTCGACAGCCATGGGCCACGGCCATGTCCACCGGCCACCGGGTCTCCCACCCGGCACGCCGGCGCCGGTGGCCACACCCGGCGCCGCTGCGACCTGCCGGTCGGGATCGATGGCTCCCCGAAGCACCCCGGCCAGCGCCCGCGGTCCGAGCGGGCCTGAACTTGTGACCTCGGCGTCTACCATCCGGCGCCGCAGCGCAGCCACCTCACGCAACAGCACGGTGCATGCGCCGCGGTCCCCACCGCCTGCCGAGCGCACAGCCCGCCGAGCCTGCTGTGGTCGGACGGCTACGACCAGCAGCACCCCGTGGTGCACGGTGGCCACGGCGGCGGAGCGCAAGAGCGCGCGGTACGACGCGGCGGGCGCCTCGTCAGGGGCCAGCCGGCCCCGCTCCTCCAGGTGCTGCCACAGTCCGGTCCCGTCGTCGGGCACCGACCGCTCGATCCACTGCAGCCGGTGCACCGCCCCACCGTCGCTGGCCACCGACGCCAGCACTCCGGCCCACTGCGCCACGCGCCGGTCCTTGTCGGCGTCGCTGCCGAGGAGGAACCCCGGTGCTTCGACGCTCAAGACCGCGCTGTAGACCTCGCGGCGGCGATCGACGACGACGCCGACGTGGTGCGACGACCCGCCCTGGGCGCTCTCGTGCCGCAAGCCACCCGTAGCACTCCAGGGCGTCGAGCCGGCTGTGGCCCTGCGGGACGACGATCCGCCCGTGGCGAGCCGGCGAGGCGACTCGTGCATCGACGCTCGGTTCGACTGCTCGTCGACGATGGAGAGCGCCGGAGCACGCTCGCCTGGCACCCCCTCCTGCCCGACGGCCACCGCGACGAGATCGAACCAGCCGAAGGGGTCGGCGCCTTCTCGCCGGCGCCGCTGAACGGCGCCGGCGGCGTAGCGAAACGCATCAGGTGCCCACTCCTCTGGCGTCCGGCCATGAACCGGCCACACTGCCACCCCGGCTCCCACCGCCACGGCTGTGACGGCCACCACCATCGCCGGCCCGGAAGTCGACATCCGTACCGTCGCCACCGCAACCAGCAGGCCGGTGGCGATCGCGACCAACTGGCCGCCACGGAAGCCGGCGATCACGCCTCGTCGGACCAAGGGTCCAAAACGGTAGCGAGTCCTGCTGGCACCGGCTTCGTCCTCATCCACCGTGGGCTCCGCCTTGGTACGACCCGCCGACCTCATAAGCACCACTACCATCACCGGAGCCAGTGCCGGCAGACCCGCTGCCCGTGCCGATCCGGGTGCCGGCGTCCTCGATCCCGGTGGCGGCGCTCGCCGCGCCAACGACGCTGCCAGGGCCGGTGCCCCCGGTGTCGCCGCCAGAGCCACGATCGGCACCGCCGGCCCCGACGCTCCCGCCCGCGACCCACTTTCCCGGATCGGCCGACGCGTGTGACTGCATCTCTGCCTGCAACTTCTCCCGCTGCTCTTGCAACTGGTCCTCCGACGGCTGGGTGATGCGGAGATCGCCCGGGCTGCTGCTGACCGTCGGTGCCGCCGCTACCGGCTCGGGGCCGACCAGTGGCGCGCGCCCCGGCACAGCGACATGCGCGACCGCCCACGTGCGGGCTCGACGTCGCCCACTCGACGGCTCAGGCGGAGAGCTACCGGCACTGTCCGTCCGGCCCCCATGTGCAGCAGTACCGCCACTGCTCCTGTCACCGCCACCGGTATCGCGACCAAAGCCGCTGCGGCGACCACTACCTGCGCCGTCGCCGCCTTCACCAGCAGTACCGAAACCGGCAGTACCACCGCGGCCTGCGCCGCCGCCAGCGCCACCGTGGGCACCTCCAGCGCCACCGCCGTCACCGCCGCCGCCAGGATCTGCGCCGCCGGTACCACCGCCGCTGTCACCAACACCGCTGCCGGGATCTGCGCCACCGATACCACCACCGATACCACCACCGGTACCACCACCACCGGTACCACCACCACCGGGATCTGCGCCGCCACCAATCGAACCCACCAGCGTCGCGGGGTCGACGCCACCGACACCGGCGGTAGCCGCCATGCTCGCCGCCCATGCCATCGTGCGACGTGGCTGGCCCATGGCACGACGCACGTGATGTCGAGCCTGCTCCAGCTGAGCGGTCGCCCCTGCCTCGATCGCCGGGACGAGCCGCAGCAACGTGAACGGAGCGGCGCTCGCCACCACCAGGAGAGCTGCACCGGTCACGACCGCGCCGAAACCCCCCGTGGCCGACGATCCCGCCGCGCCCTCGCCCAATGCCGCGGTAGCCAAGCCCAGGGCAGCAACGATGACCAACTTCGACAGGATCAGCGCGACGAGGGTGTCGGCCAGTCGCCGGCACCACACGCTGACCGCCGGCCACACCAGGGCAGCCATGACCAGCGGCAGGAAGAGGACCGCCACGGACACCGCAGCGGAGCGCACGGCCATCTCCAGCCACAGCGCCAACCCCGCGACCACGACGACGACCGCACCGAGAAGCAGGACGAAGCTCGGCGCGCCGACCACGGCGGGTGCCGCGAACGTACGCGAGAGCGGTGAGAGCGTCCCCCCCACCGTGGTGCCGGCGCTCGACAAGATCTGCTGCGACAGCGTGTCGGTGACAGCCAGGGCCATCTGGACGAGCGCCACCGCTGTGCCCGTGAACCCCACCGCCACCGGGAGGTGGACCGCCATGGTCCGCAGCGCCATGCCCGGGCTCTGGCGCAGGACGGCTTGCACGGCTGCGCAGCAGGCCATGGGCACGACCAAGGTGGCCGCGACAGCCGCCACGAGATCGAGCCGGGCAGTGAACCACGCCGTGCCGATCGGTGGCGTCGTCGTGGCAGAGACCACCTCTACCACCTGCGCCAGGATCCACGAGGCACCGGCAGCCACCCACTGGCCGGCCGCGTCGAACACCGCGCCGGCACCCAGGCTCACCAGCCCACCAGCCGGAGCCGTGGAGCCCACCGCCGCCGCGACGACCGCGTGGGCCTGCGCCGTGTCGCCACGCACACCGGTCAGGCCTGCGACGACCCGGTGCGCGCCGGTCAGGCCTACGACGATCCGGTGCACGCCGGTCACCGATGGCTCCTCGGCTCCGGCACCTTCTCGCAGTGGTGGCTCCCCGTCACTGGTGGATGCTCTGGCCGGCGTGGAAGAAGAAATTGACCAACGCCGGAGCCGCTCCGATGAGCAGGGCGGCCAGCGCCGACACCAGCACCACTCGTCGACCCGTCAGGGAGTGCTGGAAATTCTGTGCGTGGGAGCCCAGAGCCCAGACTGCCGCTCCGACCACCAACCCGATCAGGGACAGCACGAGCGCCCATCCTCCGATGCCGTCGGTCAACTTCTGCAGCAGGGCACTTCCAGGCAGATTGCTCGTCGTCGGGTTCATCGCCACGTCGGCCATGAGCCACAGCATCGTCATCGTTCGCTCCTCGTCGTGTGGTCGATCGATCCGGCCGACGGTGCGGGAACCGTCCGACCGGTAACGGAGGCTCGCCGGAAGCGAGCGAGCTGGCATTGGCCTGCGGTCAGGGAGGCACACCTACGCGACGAGCACACCCGTCGAGAAACCGTCCACTCCCCGGCCGGCGCTCCGGTCTCTCGCTCGGATGACCACTCTCACCTTACGATGTGCTCCCAATCATTTCAATATCTTTCATGGATTTTCCGTCCTGATCGCGGGCAGCCCGGCACCAGGACCTCACCGGATCCGAGCTCGACGGGCAGCGCCCCCCCGAGCGGGCCTGTCATGCTGGGGAGATGCTCATCGCATCGACGATCTCTTCGACCCGCGCCGTCGAATGGATCGTCGCCCTGGCCGTCGTCGCCGTCATCGGCGTCGTCGTCGCAAACGTCTTGGGGCGGCGCTCGGGGCGCTCGGGGCTCGAGCAGCGGCTCTCTGCGCTGGCGTCGCGCTTGGGCGTCGACGTCCCCCAGGAAGAGCCTGGCGGCGTGGAGCCGACGCTGCACCACCTGGAGCTCGTGACCGACCGCGCGGCAGAGGCCGTAGCCGAGTCCTCCTCCGACGCCATGCGGCTCCGCCGAGCCCTCGACACGCTTCCCCAAGGGGTCATCGTGTGCGACGAGAGTGGCGAGGTGGTGTTCCGGAACGCTCGGGCCGCGGGGCTGATGGGAGGTCGCCACGGCGACGCGCTGGCTGCCCAGGCAGTCGTGGATCTCCTCGGCAGCGCCTGGCAGCAAGGCACCGCCGAGCGCACCCTCGACCTCTACGGGCCGCCCCGGAGCACCCTGGCCGTGCGAACCCAGCTGATCGACGACGGGCGACGCACGCTCGGCGTCATCGCCATCATCGACGACGTCTCGGAGCGCCGCCGGCTGGAAGAGATCCGCCGCGACTTCGTGGCGAACGTCAGCCACGAGCTGAAGACGCCCATGGGTGCGCTCGGCTTGCTGGCCGAGACGCTCGTCTCGGAGCCCGATCCGTCAGTAGCCCAACGCCTGGCGAGCCGTATCCACATCGAGGCGTTCCGGGTGAGCCGGATCATCGACGACCTGCTCGACCTGTCACGCATCGAGTCCGAAGAGGCCCCGCCGCGCGAGCCGGTGCTGGTGAGCCTCGCCATCGGCGAAGCCGTCGAACGTGTCCGTGCCGCCGCCGAGCAGCGTGACGTCAAGATCGAGGTCGACGAGCCCGACCCGCCGGTCGCCGTGCTGGCCGAGCGCAGACAGCTGGTCTCGGCGCTCTACAACCTCCTCGAGAACGCGATCAAGTTCTCGTACGACGGCGGGGTCGTTCACGTGCGGGGCACGACCTCGGAGACAGACGTGGCCCTCGAGGTCGAGGACCACGGCATCGGCATCCCATCCCGGGAGCTCGAGCGCATCTTCGAACGCTTCTACCGGGTGGACCACGGTCGGAGCCGGCAGACCGGGGGCACCGGTCTCGGCCTCTCCATCGTCCGCCACGTCGCCGCGAACCACCAGGGGCGTGTGGAGGTCGACTCACGTGAAGGCAAGGGGTCGACGTTCCGACTGGTGCTCCCGCTACACCCAGAGAGCTCTCACACATGACCAGCCGCGTCGACACGCCGTCCGAGGGGCATGACGACATGCCGGCCACAGCCGATCCCCCATCACCTCCGGCCCCCGGCTCGACGACCGCCCCAAGCTCGATGCCCTCGCCAAGCTCGATGCCCTCGCCCAGCAAGCCCCCCGTCGACCCGACCAGCCGGGTGTCGGTCCTGCTGGCCGAGGACGAGGAGGGGTTCGTCGACGCCTTGGTGGTCGGTCTCGGGCGCGAAGGGTTCGACGTGTCGGTGGCTCGTGACGGTGTCGAGGCCCTGGCCATGTTCGACACGATCGCCCCCGACCTGGTGCTCCTCGACATCATGCTGCCCAAGCTGTCGGGCATCGACGTATGCCGCTCCATCCGGGCTCGCTCCAGCGTCCCCATCATCATCGTCACCGCCAAGGGAACCGAGATCGACACGGTGGTCGGGCTCGAAGTCGGCGCTGACGACTACGTCACCAAGCCTTACCGGCTCCGCGAGCTGGTGGCACGGATGCGCGCCGTCCTGCGGCGGGCGCCAGGCGGCGTCGCCGGCGGGCCCGATCCCGGCGATACGGGCAACCGCACCGTGGTCGGCGACGTGACCGTCGACCGCGACCGGCACCGGGTCCACGTCCGCGGCGAGGAGGTGCAGCTGCGGCGCAAGGAGTTCGACCTGCTGTCACTGCTCATCGACAACGCCGGGAGAGTGCTCACTCGAGACACCCTGATCGACCGGGTCTGGGGCAGCGACTACGTGGGCGACACCAAGACCCTCGACGTGCACGTCAAGCGGCTCCGGAGCCGGATCGAGGCCGACCCGTCGAACCCGACCATCATCACCACCGTCCGCGGGGTCGGCTACCGCTTCGAGCGCCCTGCCAGACGATGACCGCCACCGTGGCTGGCCCAGCAGCTCATCGGATCGTGCGGCGCCCGCCCAGGTAGCCCGCGAGCGCGTCTGGCAGCACCACGGCGCCATCGGGCTGGCGGCCGACCTCCACCAGTGCCGCCCATATCCGGGCCCAGGCCAGGGCCGAGCCGTTGAGGGTGTGGACGAAACGAGGCGGCCCTCCACCGTCGGGGCGGTAGCGGACGTCGGCCCGCCGGGCCTGGTAGTCGCGGAACCAGCTGATGGACGACACCTCGAGCCACATGTCCGAGCCCGGGGCGTACACCTCGATGTCGAAGGTCCGCGCCGCCGAGTTGCCCAAGTCGCCGGTGCACAGATCCAGCACCCGGTACTCGAGGTCGAGGGCCTGCACCAGCGACTCGACTCGTCCGAGCATGTCGGCGTGGACCTCGGCCGCCTGCTCGGCGGTGGCATAGGCGAACAGCTCCACCTTGTCGAACTCGTGGACCCGCAAGAGCCCCCGGGTATCGCGCCCCGCGGCGCCCGCTTCTCGCCGGAAGCAGGCGGTGGCCGCGGTCAGGCGCAGCGGCAGCTGCGCCTCGGCCAGGATCTCGCCCCGGTACATCGAGGTGAGCGGCACCTCGGCGGTGGGGATGGCCCACAGGCCGTCACGCTCCATGGCATAGGCCTCGTCGGCGAACTTGGGCAGGTGGCCGGTGGAGACCATGGTGTCGGTGCGGACCAGGGTCGGCGGCCGGATCTCCTCGAAGGCGTCGGCATGGCGCTCGAGGGCGAAGGCGGTCAGCGCCCGCAGCAGCCGGGATCCGTCCCCCCGGAACAACGGGAACATCGAGCCCGACAGCCTCGCCCCCCGGTCGAGATCGAGGATGCCGAGCGCTGCGCCCACCTCCCAGTGCGCGACCCGCTGGTGCTCGGCGTAGCGGCGTGGCGACCCCGGCCAGCGGCGCACCACCGCATTGTCGTCGGGGCCCGCCCCGTCGGGGGCGTCGTCAGCCGGCAAGTTGGGCAGCCACAGCAGCTGCTCGTGCACCCGGCGCTGCGCAGCCTCGGCCTCCGCCCCCGCGGCGCGTTCGGCATCCCCCAGGCGACGGCTCTCCTCGGCGAGGTCGGCCGCCCGAGTGCTGTCACCAGCCCGACGGGCCTCGCCCACCTGGCGTGAGAGCGTCTTCACTCGGCCCCGGAGCTCGTCTCGGGCGGCCACCAGCCGGCGGGCCTCGCTGTCGGCGGCCACCAGTGCCTCCACCTCGCCGCGAGCCACGCCCCGCCGCGCCAGCGCCTTCGCCACCGCCTCCGTGTGCTCGCGTACCAGCCGGATGTCGATCATGGTGGTCCAACGGTAGCCTCGGCGCTGTGGCTTCTCGTCCGCTCTCAGACCACGGCACCGGACCGGCTGTCGAATGCCGGGATCTGGTCGTCCGCTACGGCTCGGTGACCGCCGTGGACGGCTTGTCCTTCACCGCCGAAGCCGGCCAGGTCCTCGCCGTGCTCGGCCCGAACGGGGCGGGGAAGACCTCGACGGTGGAGACCCTCGAAGGGTACCGCCGGCCGGCCGAAGGCATCGTACGGGTGCTCGGTTGGGATCCGGTGGCCGACCACCGCAGCGTGGTCAGTCGGATCGGCGTGATGCTCCAGCGCGGCGGCGTCTACCCCACCATGGCTCCCCGCCAGGTGCTGCGGCTCTTCAGCCACTACTTCGACGATCCCGAAGACCCCGACGCGCTGCTCGACGTGGTCCGCCTGCGACCGGTGGCCAGCACCCCGTGGAAGCGGCTCTCCGGCGGCGAGCAGCAGCGGCTCTCGCTGGCGCTGGCGTTGGTCGGGAAGCCGGCCGTGCTGTTCCTCGACGAACCGACTGCCGGCGTGGACCCCGAAGGCCGCCTGGCGATCCGCCAGATCGTCGCGGAGCAGCGGGACCGGGGCTGCTGCGTCGTGCTCACGACCCACGAGCTGGCCGAGGCGGAGCGGCTGGCCGACGACGTGCTGATCGTGGCGCACGGACGCCAAGCCGCCCGTGGCAGTCCCAGGTCCCTGGCCCGCAGAGCGACTGATCCCGCGATCTCCTTTCACGCCCCTGCCCGCCTCGATCTCGCCAGCCTGGCCGCGGCGGCCGGCACCAGCGTCGACGAGGTGTCGGAGCCCGAACCCGGCCACTTCCGCATCCGCGGTGCGCCCACCCCAACCCGGGTCGCCGCCCTCACCGGCTGGCTGGCTGAGCAGAACGTTCCCATGTCGGACCTGCAGACCTCGGGAGCCAGCTTGGAAGAGGCCTACCTGCAGGTCATCGCCGAGGCAGACCGATGATGCGCCGGCTTGCCGCCCAGAGTGCTGCCGAGCTGTCGCTGACCCTGCGCCGTGGCGAGTCGCTGCTGGTCACCTTGGGCATCCCGGTGATCGCCTTGGTGTTCCTGTCGGAGATCCGCCTGCTGCCGACCGGACCGGGCCGCCCGGTGAGCTTCCTCGGGCCGGGGATGCTCGCGCTCGCGATCATGGGCACCGCGCTCGTGAACCTGAGCATCGCCACCGGCTTCGAGCGCGGCTACGGCGTGCTCAAGCGGCTGGGGGCCACACCGCTGGGCCGGCCGGCACTGCTCGGCGCCAAGCTGGGCGCGGTGGTCGCCGTCGAAGCCCTTCAGGCGGTGGTCCTCGTCGGGGTAGGCATGGCGCTTGGCTGGCGACCGAGCGCTGCAGGCGCCGCAGCAGCAGTCGGCGTAGTGCTCCTGGCCACCGCCGGGCTCGGCGGGATCGGCCTGGTGCTGGCCGGTGTGCTGCGACCTGAAGCGAACCTGGCCGCCGCCAACGGGCTGTGGCTGGTGCTCCTGCTGGTGAGCGGGATGCTGGCCCCCCTCTCGAAGCTCCCAGCCGGACTGGCCGACGTGGCGCGGCTGCTGCCGTCGGCGGCTTTGGCCGACGCCTTGCACCGCAGTCTCAGCACGTCCACCCCCGTCGCCGTCGAATCCTGGGTGGTGCTGGCGGCGTGGGCAGTGGGTGCGCCACTGCTCGCCGCTGTCACTTTTCGCTGGGAGTAAGGCCGCTCCGGCGAAGTCCTCGCGCGAGATCTTTCGAATTCCCTGATGGGGTGGTCAGCTCGTGAGCGGGCGCAGCGCAAATGGCCCTGAGGCGTGCCCTGAGCCCCCGGTCTCATCGGGAGCGGCACCGCCGGAGACCCACAGCGCACCTCGAGCGCCCGCCGTAGCTCGGACGCCTCTCACTGCCGCTGGAGGGAGCCGGCCAGCACCGCGTGACGCGGCGAGAGCTGCGCAATGGCCTGCTCGAGCTTCCTCGCGGTGACCAAACCCCCCATGATGCGCACCACCTGGCCCGACGGCGACACCAAGACCGTGTCGGGGAGGCCATCCAGGCCGATCTGCCGGGCCACCGCCTCCTGCTGGTCCGACGCCACCGGGAAGTGGACGTGGGCCGAGCGGGCGAACGCCCAGCCGTCAGCCGGGGGATCGTTGCCATCGATGCCGAGGAATTGCACCGTGTCCCCCGACTGCTGCTCTGCGGACGCCACGGCAGCCACCACCGGCAGATCCGAGCGGCACAGCACACACCACGAGGCGAAAAAGGCCAGGACCACCGGTCGATCGCGCTGCGCGCGCGGCAAGGGGTAGCGCACCGGATCGGCGTGGTTCGCCCCTGACGGCCCGAGACGAGGCAAGGAGAACGGCGCCAGGCGCACCGTGGGACCCGAACCACTGGCACTCGACACTGCCACGACTGCCACGACCGCGACGACGAGCACCGCCGCCGTCACGAGCAGCACGGCACGGCGGCGACCACCCCGGCGAGGTGCGGCGACCGGCGCCACGGTCATCAGTGCGTCCGGACGACCACGTCCGCGGCCATGGCCAAGAAGAGCGCCGACAGGTAGGTGATGGAGTAGTGGAACACCCCCATGGCTGTCTTGGCCGACGGCGCCCGCAGCAGCTGCACGGCGTACAGGCAGAAGCCGAGGCCAGCCACCACGGCCACCATGAGATAGAGCGGGCCCATGTGGCCTACCGCCGCGAAGAGCAGGCTGACCGCGAGCAGGGCGACGGTGTAGGCCAGGATCTGCACTGCTGTCGCCCGCATCGAGGCCACCGCTGGGAGCATGGGCACATGGGCGGCTCGGTAGTCCTCGCGATAGCGGATGGCGAGCGCCCAGAAGTGCGGTGGCGTCCAGATGAAGATCAGGGCGAAGAGCACCACTGGCGCCCAGGCCAGGTGGCCGGTGACCGCCGTCCATCCCACCAGCACGGGTACGGCACCAGCCGCCCCTCCGATCACGATGTTCTGCGAGGACGTCCGCTTCAACCACAAGGTGTAGACGAAGACGTAGAACGCGGTTGCCGACACCGCCAGCACGGCAGAGAGGAGGTTCACCGCGCTCCACAGCTCGGCGAAGGCGACGACCTCGAGGGCGATGGCGAAGATCAGGGCCGAAGTCGCCGACATCACCCCGGTGACCAGCGGCCGACGCTGTGTCCGGTGCATGATCCGGTCGATGTCACGGTCCACCACCATGTTCATGGCGTTCGCCCCGCCGGCAGCCAGTGCCCCGCCGACCAGCGTGGCAACCATCAGCGGCACCGAGGGGATGCCTCGGCGAGCGACGAACATGGTCGGGAGGGTCGTGACGAGGAGCAGCTCGATGATGCGTGGCTTGGTCAGCGCCACGTAGCCGCGAATCTTCGCTCCCCGCGTCGGGGCGCCCGGTAGCGCAGTCGACAGCGAGGTCATCGACCGGACAGCCTACGGTGCCAGCCCGACAGCTACAAAGCGGGGCCGGTGATCATGGCCGGTGACCGACAGATGGTGCGCTGCACGGGCTTCCGGTACGCTCGATGTGCCGTGCCGCGACTTCTGTGCCCGACTGTGTCCCTGCGTCCGATGTCCCTGCGTCCGATGTCCCTGCGTCCGATGTCCCTGCGTCCGATGTCCCTGCGTCCGATCCGGGCCGCCATGGCCCTGGCGGTGCCAGACCTTGCATGGCCGACCGGATCACCGACAACGGTCCAGCGCGCGGCCTCGAAGACCATCGAAGCCGAGCCCGAGACCGTCGAGCCCGAGACCACCCAGAGGTCCGGGACGCTCATGGACCTGCGCCCTGATCGGCCGTGGCTGGTGATCGTGTGGAACGATCCCGTCAATCTCATGTCGTACGTGACCTTCGTCTTCCAGAAGCTCTTCGGCTACAGCCGCTCCAAAGCGACCCGGCTCATGCTCGACGTCCACCACAAGGGCCGAGCCGTGGTCTCCTCGGGGCCCCGCGAACGGGCCGAGCTCGACGTCTACCGGCTGCACGAGCATGGCCTGTGGGCCACGCTCGAGCAGTCCGGCTGAACCTGCCGTGCGCCGTCTACGCCACTTCGTGGCGGCCGGGCCGGGCCGGTTCCGACCCCAGCTCCGATCCGACGAGCAGGATCTGCTGCGACGCCTCCCCAGCGAGGTCAGCAGCCTTCTCGGCACCGGACACCCCTCCGCGCGCCGGCTGGCGCCTGTGGCCTACGTGGACGACCCGGCCGCCGAGGCCGACTACCAGCGAACCGTGGGCGGTGCCCTCCTCGACTCCCGGCGTCAGGCGCTGCAGACTCTGGCGGCCACCGTCGACGACCCGGTCATCGACGAGCCGACTCTCGAGCAGTGGCTCCAGGCGCTCGAAGCGCTTCGCCTCGTGCTCGGCACCCATCTCGACGTGACCGAGGACATGGACCTGCCCCCGCCGAACGACCCGCGAGCGCTCCCGCTCGCCGTCTACCACTTCCTGAGCGCGCTGCAAGACGAAGCGGTGCTCAGCCTGAGCGCACTGCTCCCCGAGGGCCCCGACGAAGACGACGGCGCTCGCCTGTGAGCACCCGGCTCCTCACCGTCATGGGGTCAGGGGAGACGGCGCCCACCATGGTGAAGGTGCACCGGCAGGTGGTCGACGCAGTGGGATCCGAGCCGCCCGGCGTGCTGCTCGACACGCCGTTCGGCTTCCAGGTGAACGCCGACGACCTGGCCGCACGCACGGTGACCTACTTCGCCCAGAGTGTCGGCGCCCCACTGGCCGTAGCCGGCGTCCGGAGCACGCAGGACCTCGTCGGCCCGGGTGCCGACGCCATCGTGGCCGGTCTGGCGGCTGCGCCGGTCGTCTTCTCGGGACCCGGCAGCCCCACCTACGCGCTGCGCCAATGGCGGTCCACCGTGGTCCCCACCATCTTGCGGGAGAAGCTGACGTACGGAGGTGCGGTGACCTTCTCCTCGGCCGCGGCACTGACCCTCGGCGCCTTCACCGTGCCCGTCTACGAGATCTACAAAGCCGGCCTGGATCCGTACTGGGAGCAAGGCCTCGACCTGCTCAGGTCGGTCGACGACCGCCTGTGCGCTGCGGTGGTCCCGCACTACGACAACGCCGAGGGTGGCACCTACGACACCCGGTTCTGCTATCTCGGTGAACAGCGGCTCGCCCGGCTGCAGGCCGAGCTCCCGGAGGGAGCCGTGGTGCTCGGGGTCGACGAGCACACCGCCTTGACCTTCGACATCGGCGCCGGCCGAGCGACGGTAGCTGGGCTCGGCACCGTCACCGTCCGGGTCGGCGGTCGCTCCGAGGTGCTCCCGAGCGGGAGCACCATCACGGTGAGCGACCTCGTGGCCATGGCCGACCGCCTCCGCCACGGCCCGGCCGCCGCCATCCCGGCCGGCGGGTCCCACACGACCGGGGGCGCGACGTCCGGTGCCTCCACCTCGAGCTCGGAGGGCGCCGGCAGCCGGCTCAGCCCGCTTCTCCAGGCAGCCCGAGCCTACGACGAGCGGTTCCGCCGTGCCCGGGCCGCGGGAGATGCTCCGGAGATGGTGGCTGCCATCCTCGACACCGAGGCCGAGCTGTGGCAGTGGCGCGCGGATCCCACCCAGTCCGAAGAGCAGGACCGGGTCCGGGCCACGCTTCGGACCATGGTCGACACGCTCGGCTCGGTGGCCGAGGTCGGCACCCGGGATCCCGCGAAGACCATCGGCCCCTACGTGGAGCTGGCCTTGGCCCTGCGCACCGCGGCACGTGTGGGGCGCCGGTTCGAGGACGCCGACCGGGTTCGCCGCCAGCTCGCCGAGCTGGGGGTCGAGGTACGCGACGGCTCGGAAGGCTCGAGCTGGGTCCTGCGGGGGGTCGAGGGCGCCGGGCCGAGCTGCTAACCTGCGAAGGCTCTGGTCGGTCTTGCCCCCATCGTCTAGCGGCCCAGGACGCCGCCCTTTCAAGGCGGTAACACGGGTTCGAATCCCGTTGGGGGTGCGTCGGCACAGCAGCACATCGAGGTCCTGTGGTGCAGTTCGGAGTGCACGCCGGCCTGTCAAGCCGGAGGTCGCGGGTTCAAATCCCGTCAGGACCGCCAGTCCCGGGTGCTCCGGGGCGAACCCGGTCGGGTAGCTCAGTTGGCAGAGCGTCCGCCTGAAAAGCGGAAGGTCACCGGATCGACGCCGGTCCCGACCACCAGGCAGCCCGTCTCGCGCTCACGACCCGACAGCGGGCGGTTCCCGAGCGAGACGGTCAGCCTGCCTCTTCAGGCCATCCGCGAGCGGCAGCCCCCGGCGCTCGGTGCACGACCCTGCCGCGCAGCACCGTGGCCTCCACGCGTCCCCGCAGCGGCCGCCCGACATAGGGGTCGTTGCGACTGAGCGAGGTGACAGACGCCGGTGCGGCCCGCCAACCGGCGGCCGGGTCGACGAGCGTGATCGTGGCCGGCTCCCCGACAGCGATGGGCCGGCCCTGGTCGGCCAAGCCGCCGATGGCCGCCGGTCGGTGGGCCATGCGATCGGCGAGCTGAGCCCAGTCGAGGCGTCCTGGAGCCACCATGGTGGTGACGACCACCGCCAGCGCCCGCTCCAACCCGAGCATGCCCGGAGACGCGTGAACCCAGGCGCACGACTTGCGCTCCGAGGTGTGCGGGGCGTGGTCGGTGGCCACCGCGTCGATGGTGCCGTCGGCCAGTCCGGCCCGCAAGGCCTCGGCGTCCTCCTCGCTTCGCAGTGGCGGGTTGACCTTGTACAGCGGGTCGCCGGTGCTCACCAGGTCGTCGGTGAGCAGCAGATGGTGGGGGGCCACCTCGGCGGTCACCGTCGTTCCGCGAGCCTTCGCCCATCGGAGCACATCGAGGGTGCCCGCGCTCGAGACGTGACAGACGTGCAGCGGGGCGCCGAGGTCGTGAGCCAGCACGCAGTCTCGGGCTACGACGGCCTCTTCAGCCACTGGAGGCCAGCCGGGCAGCTCGGCGGTGGACCGTCGCTCGTTCACCTGGGCGTCCTCGGTGAGGCGAGGTTCCTGGGCGTGCTGAGCGACGACCGCGCCAAGAGACGCCGCGGTGCGCAGCGCCTGGCGCATGACCAGCGGATCGGCGACACACGATCCGTCGTCGGAGAAGATCCGCACCCGGGCACGGCTGTGGGCCATGGCCTCCATGTCGACCAGGTGCGCGCCGCGCCGCCCGACGGTCACCGCCCCTACCACGGCCACGTCGACCACCGCGCGCGCCGCTGCCGCCCGGCTAAGCGCTTCGGCACGGGTCGTGGTGTCGGTCGGCGGATCGGTGTTGGCCATCGCATGCACGGCGGTGAACCCGCCTGCTGCAGCGGCACGCGTCGCCGAGACGACGGTCTCGCTGGCTTCGTCGCCGGGCTCCCGGAGATGGGTGTGGAGGTCGACCAAACCGGGCAGGAGGACCAGATCCTCCACATCGACCCACGTGGCGTGCAGGTCGGCGCCCTGGCCGGTCGCCTCGGTACCGACTGCCGCCACCACACCGCCTGCCAACAGGACGTCGTGGCGAGGACCGCCGAGCAGCCGGGCCCCCCGTAGCAGCAGCGGGTGGCTGCCGGCGCCACCCCGAACAGGAGCTCGACGCGTGGATCGGTGATCGTTCACCGCCCGGCAGGCAACCAAGCGAAGACCGGGCCGTCCCGGCAGACCAACGGCCCCTCCTGGTCGACCCCCTGGACCCAAGCGGAGCACCCGTGGCAGTACCCCATGCCGCAGGCCATATGGGCCTCCACGGCCACCTGGAGGGTGGCACCAGTCGCTTCGGCCAGCGCCGAGCACATCCGCAGCAGCCGGCGGGAGCCGCAGGTGGCGATCTGCTGAGCCGGCGTCTCCTCGAGCAAGATCCGAAGCTCGGGGCCGAGCACCTGGGGATCGCTCGAGCCGTCGCTGTCGAGCGCCGTCACCACTCGGCTGTCAGGCACGGCTTCGAAGAACGGGACGAGCACGTTCGCTTCTCGGTGCCGGGCGCTCAACACCGCTGACACCGCCGCTCCCCGCTGCGAGGCCGCGACCGCCAGCAGGCTCAGGGAACATAGCCCGATACCTCTCCCCACCACCATCAGGTGCCTGGTAGTCGGCTCGAGCCGGAACCCATTTCCCAGTGGCCCGACCACCGTGAGCTCGTCGCGCGCCCCGATCGCCGCCATCTGCCGGGTGCCCCAGCCGTGGGCCCCGTAGACCACGTCGATCGTCTCTTGCATCTCGTCACGATCGGCCACAGCCATGGGCCGGGGCAAGACCCAGTTCGACGGGCCTGACGGCGTCACAGTCAGCATGACGAACTGGCCGGGCTGGGTGTGCCTGGCGATGTCGGGCGCCAGCAGTCGCATCCGCCAATACCGGTCGCCGAGATGATCGTTGGAGACCACCGCCGCCCGGGTCAGCGACGGTCGGGCGCCGGTCGCCGGAGCATCCAGCATCACCAGCGAGCCATCGGCGGGACCCGCATCGCCGGAGCCTGCCCAGGTGGCAGACGCCTGCCCGTCGTCCAATGGGAGGGCGCCGGTCTCGGTGGGGTCAGGGGGAAGGTCCGGCACGGTGGGCGCGCCGCCGGCCGTCACCGGATCCCCTCGATGACAGCCAGCTCGCCGTCCAGCTCGATGAGCGACCTGGCCAGCACGTCGGTGCCCATGGCGATGTCGGCGGCGTCGGTCCACTCCTCGGCGACGTGGCTCAGACCCGCCCGGCTCGGCACGAAGATGATGCCCGCGGGAACGATGGTGTTCACCGACTGCGCATCGTGACTGGCGCCGCTGGTCACCACCCGGTACTCGACCCCGACGGCGCGGGCGGCCCGGGTGACGACGCGACGCACCCAGATCGGCAGGACGGCAGGCGAGGTGTCACCGATGAGCCTGACCGACATGGACACGTGACGCCGGGCACACGCCTCGGCACCTCGGCGGAGCATCTCGAGCACGGTGAGGCGCTGGCGGTCGCTGTCCACATCGCGGACGTCGAGGGTGCACACGACATGGCCCGGTATGGTCGTGATGTTCCCTGGCGCCACCTGGAGCCGGCCGATGGTCGCCCGGGTGCCACGATGGCGGGGGTCGTTCGCCACGTGCTCGGCCGCCGTCACGATCTCGGCCGCCGCGGCCAGAGCGTCGGACCGCCCGGTCATCGGTGTACCCCCCGAGTGCGAGGCCCGGCCGTGGAGCTCCAGCTCGAGGCGGGTGCTGCCCGACACCAGGTCGACGACACCGACCCGCACTCCCTGTGACTCCAACACGGTGCCCTGCTCCACGTGGAGCTCGAGGAACGCCGCCCAGTCCCGCGGATCCCAGCGAGCCAGGTCGAGATCGGTCGGGTCGAGCCCGACCTCCCGCATGGCCTGGGCACGAGTCACTCCCCCCTCGTCGCGGATCTCGTCGATGTCGCTGGCCCCGATCCCAGCCACCGCCCGGCTGCCTAGGCACGCCTGGCCGAAACGGGCGCCCTCTTCGGCAGCAAAGCACACGACCCGCAACGGGCGGCCCAACGTGACACCTGCATCTCGCAGCATCCGCACCACTTCGACTGCCCCCACCACCCCCACCACCCCGTCGAACCGGCCACCGCCGGGAACGCTGTCGAGGTGGGAGCCGGTGCCGAGCGCAGGCTTCGACGCCGGGGCCGGCAGCTCGGCGATGGTGTTGCCGGCGGCGTCCCCCCACACCGTCAACCCCAGATCGGTCAACCACCCGCCCACCAGCTCGTGGGCCTGGCGCTCCAGCGGGCTGTACCCGGGACGAGTGACACCTCCTTCGCCGCCCCCGATCCGGGCGATGGCCTCCAAGTCGGCGGCGATGCGGACCGGGTCTGCTCGCAGCGACTCGGCTGGCTCTGCGAGCGAAGCGGTGGGCTGCGGCGGGATGTCCGACAGCCCCGCCCGGGGGCCGGTTTGGCCGTCTAACGGTCTCTTGCCGGCGGCTCGGGCGCTACCCGGAAGGTCGGTCCGGCCAGGCACCGTGCTCATCTCGCGCCGGTCTCTTCGCCAGCATCGGCAGTGGCAGCATCGGCAGTGGCAGCATCGGCAACCAGTGCGACAACCTTCACGTCGACGGGGGCAAGGCTCGACGCTACCAAGGTGCCGATCGCCACCAGCTCCCCGCCGCTTCGTTCGACGACGCTGCGCAACGCACGCATGACCGTCGGGTCTCGTACAGCGTCGGTCACCGCCACGGCGCGAGCCTGGCGGGGAATCTCTCCGCTGCAGGCCACGATGCCCTCGGCGTCGTACGCTCGGATCATGGCCACGTCCAGCGCCCGGGCCACCACGTAGCCCAGCACAACGTCCTCCACGTCCTGCCAGACCAGCAGCACGTCGGGACGGACGGACGCCAGGCGGGCGGCCAACTCCCGTCCGAGATGCTCCGCCCCGGCGGGGTCGACGAGCCCGCTGTACTTGGCTTGCTGCACCAGCCGGCAAACCGCCTGGGCCTCCTCGACGGCGCCCTGGCCGGAGCTCGCAGAGGGCACCGAGGCGCCACTGACCCCTCGTCGCAGCAGCTCCAGCACGGCGCTCCCCGCCAGTGCGGACCCTGGACCAGCTCCCTGGGTCAGCGCCACGCTGGCCGCCGCTTCGCTCATCGGACGATCGTCCATGGTGTCACCGACTCTTCCTCATCACGATCCGGAAATGCGAAAGTCCCGCAAGCGGAACAGCGCTGTGAACGGGTACCCGGCCTCGCTGATGTTCGCTGCACCGCCCTGTTCGCGATCGATGACCGCCAGGATCCCGCAGACGGTCGCCCCGGCCTGCTCCACTTGCCGGGCAGCCCGAAGGGCCTCGGCCGCCGTGCTGATGACGTCTTCTACGATGAGCACCTGCTCGCCACGGTGCAGCTCCCCTTCGACCAGCACCGACGTACCGTACGACTTGGACTGCTTGCGGACGATGACGAACGGGATGCCGGTCTCGAGCGACAGGGCAGCCGCCAGTGACACGGCCCCGAGCTCGGGGCCTGCCAACCGCTCCACCCGGTCCGGGACGAGCTCGGCGAGGAAGCTCACCGTGCGCCTGAGGATGGTCGGCTTGGTCTCGAACAAGTACTTGTCGAAGTAGAAGCTGCTGCGTGCTCCCGAGCTGAGGACGAAATCGCCCCGCAGATAGGCAGCACTCACCACGTCGCTGGCCAGCTCCTGGAGCTCCTTGGCCCGGTCGCGGTGACTGAACACGACGGCCAGCGGTTCGGGCACGTCACCGAGGTCGATCACGACGCCACGCTCCGCTCGTGCCAAGCTCGAGTCGTCTCCTCGATCTCCGCCGCCGTCACGCGTACCGCGTCGACCACCTCGGCGCGCGCGGCAGCGTCGGGAAGCCGCCGGCTGGGAGCAGCGACCGTGACGCTCGCGGCGACGAGCTCTTCGTCTACGCGTACCGGAGCGGCCACCGCCCAGACGTGCTCGTCCAGCTCGTCGTCGCAGATGTCGTAGCCCGAAGCTCGAACCTTGGTCAGGTGGGTCAAGACGTCCTCTCTCGTGCTCGGCGTAGTGGCGGTGAAGGCATCGAGCTGATGGCTCTGCAAGATGCGCTCTACCTCCGCCTGGTCACGGTAGGCCAGGACGACCCGAGCCGACGCGGCAGCGTGCGGTGGCATGGTCTGCCCCACCTGGACGAAGAGCCGCAGCGGTCGAAGCGTCTCGGCGATGGCCACACAGACGACGTCCTGGCCGACGAGCTGGCAGACGAACGCCGTCTCTCCGGTACGGTCCCGCAGCCTGGCCAGGGGTTGGGCGGCGGCCATGGCCAGCCCTCGACGTTCGAAGCCACGAACCGCTATGCGGTACAGACCACTGGAGATGCGAAACCGTCCCGACGTCGGGCTCCGGCTCACCAGCTGCTCCTCGGCCAGCGCCATCAGCATCCGGTGCACGCTGCCGATCGGCAGACCCACCGCAGCGGCCACCTCGGCGACACCGAGGTCCCGGTCGGCTTCCGCCAGCGCGCGCAACACCGATGCCGCTCGGCTCACGGCCTGCATGCCCATTACCTGCGAGCTCCGGCCGTGCAGGATCTGATCCCCCTCATGGAACCCCAGCTTCGCACGTCGGCAGCTTTCTGAACGTCGGGTGACAACGAGCGCCACGGCCGCCGCCGGCGCCGTCGGAGGCACCCGGCACCCCCAGCGTGTCGTCAGCCAGGCAGTCGTTGCCCACCTGGAGCTGGCCGACGACCTCATGCACCGATGAGGCGCCGGCCAGACCGAGCGCCGCCGGCAGCTCCTCCACCATCTCGGCCATGGTGTCGGGCCTCGCGAAGGTTGCCGTGCCAACTTGCACCGCCGACGCTCCGGCCAGCAAGAACTCAACGGCGTCGGTCGCAGAGCTGATGCCTCCGCAGCCGATCACGGGGACGCTGACTGCCCGAGAGGCCTCCCATACCAGACGCAACGCAAGGGGCTTCACCGCTGGACCTGACAGCCCGCCCATGGCGTTGCCCAGCACGGGTCGACGCGCCCGGAGGTCGACGGCGAGCCCCAGGAAGGTGTTCGCCACGGTGAGCGCAGTGGCACCGACCGACTCGGCGACGCGGGCTGCCTCGACGACAGAAGTGACGTTCGGCGTCAGCTTCACCAGCACCGGCCGGTCGGTTCGCGCGCGGACACCGGCCACCACCTCGCCGACCTGGTCAGGGTTGGCACCGATGGTGAGCCCACCACGCTCGAGGTTGGGGCAGGACACGTTCACCTCGAAAGCGTCGACAGCTTCGTCGTGAAGCTCCTCGGTTATCTGCCAGTACTCCTCGACCCGAAGACCGCCGATGCTCACCACCACCGGCACGCCGATGGCTCGATAGCGTGGCAGGACCTCGCTACGAAACGTGGCCACGCCCGGGCTGGGGATGCCGATGCTGTTGAGGACGCCGGCGGCCGTCTCGGTCAAGCGGTGCGGGCGGTTCCCCGAGCGGCGCGCCGAGAAGATCGTCTTGGTCACCACCGCGCCCAGCGAGCCGACCGGCACGATGGTCGCGAGCTCTGGGCCGAAGCACCCCGAAGCCGGCATGACCGGCGTGGCCAAGACCAGCGGCCCCAGCGCCGTACGGAGATCGACCTCGGATGTCAAGGTCGGCGCTCCCACGCCCTGCAGCCACGACGGGCGCTGTCGCCGGTCACGTCAGCAGAGCCGGCGTGGCGCGCTGTCACGAGTGGACGCTGCCACAGGTGGTCGTCGACACGTGGTCCTTGGTGAAGAAGGTGTTGGTGTACAACGATGTCGCCGACAGCGAAGGTGACAGGCCCTGGTACTTCTCCAGGATCTTCAGACCACTGGACCACACCGACGGCAGCTGGTAGCCGATATCGACGTTGGCCGAGGTCATCCCGGCGGTACAGAACACGCTCTCGGAGTCCTTCCACTGTGCGTCGGCCAGGGCGGCCGGGATGCTCGGGTTCGCGGCGGCGAAGGCCGCTGCGGCCGCGCTCGGGTGAGCGAGGCTGGCGGCAATGCTCCTGTAGGCGGCAGTGAGGAATTCCCTCACCAGCGTGGCGTGGCCGGCGACGAACGCCTTGGTCCCGGCGAAGGCGAACCCAGGGGCGTCGAACCCGGCGCTCGACCACAAGATCGTGGTGCTGGGCCGGTGAGACTGGAACACCGGCGCATCGTTCGTGGTCTCGGCGATGCAGTCACCGGTGCCCTGGGCGTAGTCCGATCCGGCGATGGCGCCGGACACCGCCAGCACCTTGATCGAGCTGGCTGACAGACCCCCGGCCTCGAGGGCCCCGGGGTAGAGCTCGGCTTGGACAGTACCCGGCGGGATGATGACGCTCATCCCCTTCATCTCGGCGATGGTATGGACGTGGAGGCTCTGGGCGCAGAAGAACGCGAACCCACCGCTGGCCCGGAAGAACCCGACCGATTCGAGCTTCCCGCCCTGCGCGTCGGTCTCGGCCAGGGTCCCGCCGTAGATGTCGCCCAAGGTGGCCTTGCCGCTGGAGAGGGCCTGAGCAGTGGTCACCGAACCGGTCCCGTACTCGATGGACAGGTCGATGCCTTCTTTGGTGAAGTACCCGAGGTGCTTGCCGTACCAGAGCGGGGCGTAGACCCCATTGTCCAGGTAGTCGGTGAGGTAGGTCACCGGCGTCTGTGTCTTCGGCGCAGCCGCCGCGCTCGAGCTCGAGCTCGAGCTCGAGGAGCTGGAGCACGCCGCCAACGTGACGGCGCCGGCCAGCAGCACCGCCGACAACACGACGAACTTCCGGGTGAGCAGTCGCATGGATCTCCTATCGAGGCAGGGTCTTCTTCGGGTACTGACGTTTCGGGCACCAGGTGTGCGGGGTGCTGGGTTTCGGGGACTTCGGAGCTCTAGGAGCCGGCGAGGCCGGCGGGGGCTCGCTGCGCTGGTCGGGGCACAGGAGTCAATTCGCCTTCTGCCCGCCGTGGAGCAGCACGTGCTCCAGCAGGTCGATCAGGTAGAAGAGGACCACACCGATGACTGCGAGCAACACGATGGCAGCGAAGGCGAGCGACATGCGCAGGTTCCCCTGGGCCTGCTCGATCACGTACCCGAGGCCGGTGTTGCCTCCGACGAACTCGCCGACCACGGCTCCTGTGAGCGCGAGGGTGACCCCGACCTTCAGCCCGCCCAAGATGCTGGGGAGGGCGGCGGGTAGCCGGATCAGCCGGAAGATCCGGCCCGCTCCGGCGTTGGCGGCCCGGCCGAGCAGCAAGAGCGCGGGATCCACGCCGACCAGGCCGACCACGGTGCTGATGACGATGGGGAACAACGCCAGCATGCCGGCCATGACCACCCGAGGCACCGAACCGAGACCGAACCAGGCGATGAAGACAGGAGCCAGGGCGATCTTCGGCACTGCGTTGCTGGTGACCAGCATCGGGTAGACGAGGCGCTCTACCAGCCGTGAGCTGGCTATGGCCACCGCCAGCGGGATGCCCACCACGATGGCGGCAGCAAACCCGACGAGCGTCTCCTCGACGGTCACCGCGATGTCGGCGCTGATCGACCCGGTCGAACGCACCAGGGTGGACGCCACGGACACCGGGGTGGGCAGGGTGAACTGCGGTATGGAGAAGGCGACGACGACAAGCTCCCAAATGACCACGATGGTCACCACGGACACGAGCACGAGGCCGACCTGGCCGATCCACCCGTGCCGTAGCACCGCGCGCATCCGCTTCGACGGCCCGGCCACGTCTTCGGCAGAGCTCGGCGTCCCGGTCGGCCGGGCGAGCACGTCAGCCATGGGGCCTCCCGGCGCTGCCCATGGTGCTGATGCTGGTGCTGGTGCTGGTGCTGGTGCTGGTGCTGGTGCTGGTGCTGGTGCTGATCGGCCCCGGTGCCGTGGCTGGCGTCGATACGACGACAGCCACGCGAAGCGATGCGGTCACTGCTCCGACGGCAGCCCCGCTCATCGGGTGAACCCGCCGGTGGCTTCCAGCAGCTCCCGGACCGCGCTCGCTGCCCGGAGGAACTCCGGGTCGGTCCGAAAACCATGGCTCCGGGGCTTGGGTGCGTCCACCTCGACGATGCCGGCGACGGTCCCGGGCCTGCTCGTCATGACCACCACGCGATCTGCCATGAACACTGCTTCGTTGATGTCGTGCGTGACCAGCATGGTGGTGACATCCGACACCTGGCAGATGCTGCTCACGTCGACGTTCAGCTGCTCACGGGTCAGCGCGTCGACCGCCCCGAAGGGCTCGTCGAGCAGCAGGAGCGTGGGCTCGTGCAACAGAGCACGGCAGAGGGCGACCCGCTGGCGCATGCCGCCGGAGAGCTCGCGGGGGTAGTGCGACGCGAAGGGCTCCAAGCCGACCATGTGCAGCAGGTGCTGGGCGCGCTCGATGTGACTACTACGGGCACGTCCCCGAAGATCCGCCTGCAGCAGGATGTTGTCCAGGACCGTTCGCCACTCGAGCAGGCTGTCGCGCTGGAACGCGATCCCCATGCGAGGAAACGGTCCTTTCACCTCTTCGCCTTCCACCCAGATGGACCCCGACGTCGGGCGCTCCAGGCCGGCAACGGCCAGCAGCAACGTGCTCTTCCCGCAGCCGCTGGGACCCACCACCGAAATGAACGCGCCTGGGGGGATCTCCAGGCTGACCTGCTCCAGCGCCACCACCGCAACACCACTGCGGCTCGCGAAGCTCTTGCCGACGTCTCGCACCGACACCTGGGCCTGCGACATCGCCGACCTGTCGGCTGCCGGGGTCACCGTGGGCATCGGCGCTTCCACTATCGACACCACCGCGGCACCCCACAAGTTTCCACTGAACGGAAACCTATATCCATTCGGTGATCGTACCGCGGAGCGGAGCCGGGCAGCAAGGGTCCTCGGCACTGTTCACACACCCGTTACACACCGTCCCGGAGAACCAGTTGGCCGGTCGATCCACCAAGTGCGGCCTCCGCGTGCTCTCGTGGGGGCCCGACTCCACCGCAGCCCGGTCCCACTCGACCGAGCTGGTGCTTCCTCAGCGCCACAGCCACGTCGCACGCACCGGCGGCGACCAGAGCCCGATCCCGCGGGCACCGCACCTTCGTCGCCAGGCAAGCCACCGCCGCGCCTTCGAACTGCTCGGCGCCGCGGTCCCAAGGACCCTCCTGTAGCCAGAACCATCCGCTCGAAACGCACGAATCTCCAGGTCAGCCGGCGAGAGCCTGCATTCGAAGGGGTGAGCTCGGGCTAGTGCGCGCTCAGCTCACCGCGACGGCGAACCGGCCGGCGCCGGCTGGCTCCGTCCCACTCACCAACGACCCCGGATCTGCACCTGGCCGGTTCCTTCGGCGACGTGACCGACGACGGCCGCACGGTGACCCGAGCCGGCCAGGCTGGCCACGGCCGTCTCGGCCACGTCGGGCGCCACTGCCAGGACCATGCCCAGGCCCAGGTTGAACACGGCGGCCATCTCGTCGTCGGTCACCGGTCCCCGACGGCGGATCTCGGCGAAGATACGGGGCACCTCCCAGCGCTGCACGTCTACCACGGCGTCGAGATCCGCAGGCACGATCCGCACCAGGTTGCCCGGGATCCCGCCGCCGGTGACGTGGGCGATGCCATGCACGACACCAGGCGCCACGACCTGGAGCAGCTCCATCACCGCCGGGGCGTAGATCACCGACGGCACCAGCAGCTCGTCACCCAACGTGCGAGAGGCGCCGGGCCATGCCGGGCCACCCAACCCTTCGTCGCCACCGCCGAGCAGCACCCGGCGGGCCAGGCTGTAGCCGTTCGAGCGCAACCCCGGCGACAAGAGCCCGACGAGCACGTCCCCGGCGCGGACCTGCTCGGGGCCCAGGCGCCGGTCGGCTTCCACCACCCCCACGGCGAAGCCGGCCACGTCGACGTCGCCGTCGGCCAGCACTCCGGGATGCTCGGCCATCTCCCCGCCGAGCAGGGTGCAGCCGGCCTGCCGGCAGCCATCGGCGATACCGCTGACGATCTGCTCGACCTGGTCGGGATCGAGCCGGCCCACAGCGAGGTAGTCGAGCAGGAACAGCGGCTCGGCCCCTGCGCAGACCAGGTCGTCGACGCACATGGCCACCAGATCCACCCCGATGGTGCCGAACCGGCCAAGGGCGCGGGCCACCTGCATCTTGGTCCCCACCCCATCGGTGGTGGCCACCAGCACCGGCTGCCGGTAGCCGGCGGGCACGGCGAAGCAGCCGCCGAAGCCGCCGATGGTGCCGATCACCTCGGGCCGTGCAGTCGCGGCTGCCAGCGGGCGGATCCGGGCTACGGCCCGCTCCCCCGCCTCGATGTCCACGCCGGCCTCCGCGTACGACAGCGCCCCGACCGGATCCGGCACCGGCACCGGTCTCAGGCGACGACCGGGCTGGCGGCAGCCACGGTGCGCAGAGCGGGGAGCGAGACGGGCACCGGGTACGAGCCGGTCAGGCACGCGTCGCAGAACCCCGCGCCCGGCGCGTCGATGGCCTGCACCAGGTTCTCCAGGCTCAGGTACTCCAGCGAGTCGACGTTCAAGTACTGTGCGATCTCCGCGACGCTGCGCTCGGACGCGAGCAGCTGCTCGCGCTTGGGGATGTCGATGCCGTAGAAGCACGGCCAAGCCAGCGGCGGCGAGGACACCCGCAGGTGCACCTCGGCGGCGCCCGACTCGCGCAGCATGGCCACCACGGCCCGCTGGGTGGTGCCGCGCACCACCGAGTCGTCGACCACCACGATCCGCTTGCCGGCGATGTTCTCGCGCAACGGGTTCAGCTTGCGCCGGACCCCGGCTGCCCGAGCCGCCTGCCCCGGCGTGATGAAGGTCCGCCCGATGTACCGGTTCTTCACCAGGCCCTGGCCGTAGGGGATGCCGCTGCGGCGCGAGTAGCCCTCGGCTGCCGGCACGCCGGACTCGGGCACGCCCATCACCATGTCCGCGTCGACCGGACGTTGGGTGGCCAGCAACTCGCCCATGCGGCGCCGGGCGCCGTGCACCTCGTGGCCGTAGAGCCGGGCATCGGGTCGGGCGAAGTACACGAACTCGAAGATGCACAGCCGCGGCTCGATCTGCTGGTCGGACCAGAGCTGTGCCGAGCGCGGGCCGTCGCCGTCCACCACCACGAGCTCCCCAGGTCCCACGTCGCGCACGAAGGCGGCGCCGACCACGTCGAGCGCCGGGCTCTCCGACGCCAGCACCCAGCCCGCTGGGGCATCGGGCGGACCGAAGCGTCCCAGGCACAGTGGGCGCAGGCCGTTCGGGTCCCGCACGCCGAACATCCGGTGCTCGTCCATGAGCACGAGAGAGAAGGCGCCGCGCAGGTCGGGCAGGACGCGGCGCAAGGCCACCTCGAGGGGACCGCCACCGAGGCCGCCACCGAGGCCGACGCCGCCAGTGCCGACGCCTGGCGCCAGGGCCTCAGAGGCCGCACCCCCGCCAGTGACGTCACCACCAGCGCTGGCCGAGCCACCTGTGGCGGCCGAGCCGCACGCAGCCTCCGGGCCGTCGACGACGCCGCCACCTGGGCCCACAAGATCACCTCGCGCGCCGAGGGCTCCACCGCCCACGGCGGTACCTGCTGCGCCACCTGCTGCGCCCGTGGTGCTGTCGAGACCGTAGCCACCGCCCGCATGTGCCCCGGTGCCGTGCGGCGAGCCAGTGCCGCCAGGCCCGCCAGTCTTGTGGGGCGCGCATGTGCCGCCAGGCCCGCCAGTGCCGCCAGTGCCGCCAGTGCCGCCAGGCGACCTGATCTGGCTGTCACCGAAGTGCCCTGTCACCGAGGCTGCGACGGAAAGCGCTTCGTGGAGCAGCTCGGCCATGAGGTCGCTGTCCGAGGCGACCACTCCAGGCAGCATGCCGGCGCGCTCGGCCAGCTCGGCGGTGTTGGTGAGGTTGCCGTTGTGGCCGAGCGCGAACCCCGCCGTGCCCGCCGCCCGGAACACCGGCTGCGCGTTGCGCCACTCCGACGCGCCGGTGGTCGAGTAGCGGGTGTGGCCGATGGCCAGGTCACCGGGAAGGCACGAGATGGTCCGCTCGTCGAACACCGTGGTCACCAAACCCATGTCCTTCACCACGGTGATCGCACGGCCGTCGCTCACAGCCATACCAGCAGACTCTTGACCACGGTGCTGCAAGGCGTACAGCCCGTCGAACGTGAGCTGGGCGACGTCTCTGCCCGGCGCGATCACGCCGAAGACGCCGCACGCTTCCTTCACCTGGCTCTCACCGCCCTCACCGCTGCCCCCACAGGCACACGCGTCGTCCTCTGGCGTCCTAGGTACCCGAGCCTACCGCTCCCTCACCGGTCCTGGCACGGTGCGATTGCCGGCTCGTGCTGGCGCGACGGTGCTTCGAGTGACGCTTCGACCGGCCAGCTACGGTGCCGGTGTGATCGACCTCCACACCCACTCCACGGTGTCCGACGGATCGGAGCTGCCAGCCGAGGTGATGCGCCTGGCAGCCGAAGCCGGCTGCCGGGCTGTCGCGCTCACCGACCACGACTCGATGGCGGGCTTGCCCGATGCCGGCCGCGCCGCCGCCGAGGCCGGCATCGAGCTGGTACCGGGCTGCGAGCTGTCGTGCCGGGGTCCAGTTCCAGACGAGAGCGACGTCGAGCCCTCCGCCCACGTGCTCGTCTACTTCGCCGACCCGGGCTCGGGGCCGCTCGTCGACGAGCTGGCTGCGCTGCGCCAGGACCGGGTGACTCGCAACCACCGGCTGGTCGAGCGGCTCAACGAGCTCGGCATCCCCATCCGCTACGAGCAGGTGCTGGCCGAGGCGGGCGGCGAAGAGGGCGTGGGGCGCCCGCACGTAGCCGCTGTGCTGGTGTCGATGGGTGCGGCCGAGTCGGTCACCGACGCCTTCGACCGGTGGCTGGGCACCGGTCGGCCCGCCCACATCCCCAAAGCCCGCCTGGCACCGGCCGACGCCGCCGAGCTGGCCCGGCGCTCCGGCGGCGTGGCAGTCCTCGCCCACCCCCTCAGCCTGGGGCTGTCGCCGGCTGCACTCGAGCGCTTCGTCGGCGAGCTGGCCGGCGCCGGCTTCGCGGGCATCGAAGCCCTCTACGGTCGCTACCGGCCAGACGAGCGGCGGGCGCTCGCCGCCCTGGCCACCCGCTTCGACCTGGTGGCCACCGGTGGATCCGACTTCCACGGTACCTACAAGCCGGACGTGTCGGTGGGCACCGGCCTCGGTGACCTGGCAGTGCCCGACGACCGCCTCGACCAGCTCGCCGCCCGCCGACCGGGCTGACCACCTGCCTCGCCAGTGCCCCAGGGTCGGCCACCGGGCACCACGGTACCCCTCTACCACGTCCTCCGCTTCGACCGGAGTGGGTGTTACGACACGCCAACTTGGCTTCCTGGCTGGAGGAGTGCGCTGCGTAGAACCCACGCTGATCGAAGGGGGGCCACGCAGGAAGCGGTGCACCCAGAGGCTGCGAGCCTGCCCGCTCAGTCCTCGAGCGCCCCGGCCAGCTGGTCCCGCCAGGCGGCGCGAAGCTCAGCCAGAGCGACGTCCACCAGGTCGCCGACCACCACCCGGTCGCCGCCTGCTTCCCCGAGCACCCGGGCGTCGAGCCCAGCTGCCCGGCACATCCCCACCACCCGGTCTGCCTCGAATGTGGCCACCACCACCCGGCCCGGCGCCTCGGAGAACAGCTCTCCGTGCCCCGCGACCTCGCCCACGCGCACCCCGACCTCCGAGCGCAGCGCCAGCTCGGCCAGTGCCAACGCCAGGCCGCCGTCGGCCACGTCGTGCACCCCGACGAGCAGACCGGGCCGGCCGACCAGCTCGACCACCGCGTCGAGCAGCCGCCGGTGCCCATGGGGATCCCAGTCCGCCAGGGCTCCGCCGCGGTGGTCGCGGCGCTCCACCGCCCAGCGAGATCCGGCCAGCTCGGTTCGGGTACCGCCCACCAGGACCAAGCTGGCCCCTTCGACCAGGGTCACTGTCGCCGGCACGCGCTCGAGGCGGTCGACGACCCCGAGCACAGCCACCACCGGGGTGGGGTCGATGTCAGCCCCGCCAGACTCGTTGTAGAGGCTCACGTTCCCGCCGACCACCGGGATGCCGAGCGCCGAGCAGGCCGCCGCCATGCCGTCGACGGACTCCGACAGCTGCCACATCACCTCGGGATGCTCCGGGTTGCCGAAGTTCAGGCAGTTCACCAGGGCCAGCGGTCGCGCGCCGCCACACGCGACGTTCAGCGCCGACTCGGCGACGAGCAGCTCGGTGCCCCGCCGGGGGTCGACCGAGCACCAGCGGGGATTGCTGTCGGTCGACAGCGCCAGGCCTTTGGCGCTCGTCGGCAAGCCGGGCGCGGCGAGGCGCAGCACGGCGGCGTCACTGCCCGGTGCCACCACGGTGTTCAAGAACAGCTGGTGGTCGTACTGCCGGTACACCCACGAGGGATCCAGCACCATGGCCAGCAGGTCCTCGGTGCAGTCGGCCGGCGCCGGCAGAGCGGCTGGATCGTCGGCCCGGCGACGCTCGAGGTCTCGAGGTGGGGCCAGCGGGCGGTCGTAGCGGGGCGCGTCGTCGGCCAGCGAGGCAGCGGGCACGTCGGCCAGCACGTGGCCGCCGCGACCGTCGAGGATGCGCAGCCGACCGGTGCCACTGGCCGGGTCGGGGTCGGTGACCACGCCGACCACCGCCGAGCGGACCTCCCACCGCCGGCACACCGCGTGCACCTCGTCCAGATCCGCCGGGGTGACGATCGCGAGCATCCGCTCCTGGCTCTCCGAGGTCATGACCTCGTACGGGGCCATGCCCGGCTCGCGGCACGGCACGGCACGCACGTCGACGTCCATGCCCATGCCGGCCCGGCCGGCGGTCTCCGAAGTGGCACAGGCGAGACCGGCTCCGCCGAGATCCTGGACGCCCACCACCAGGTGCCGGTCGAGGAGCTCCAGGCACGCCTCGACGAGGCGCTTCTCCTCGTACGGGTCGCCGACCTGCACGCTGGGCCTCTTGGCGCCGTCGTCGGCACCACCGAAACCGGCCGAGGCCAGCACGCTCACCCCGCCGATGCCGTCGCGCCCGGTGGGCGAGCCGAGGAGCACGGCCAGGTTCCCCGCCCCCGTCGCTCGGGCAAGCACCAGTCGCTCGACGGGCAGCACCCCCAAGCAGAGCACGTTCACGAGGGGGTTGCGGGCGTAGCCCGGTGCAAAGGTGAGCTCGCCGCCGACAGTGGGCACCCCCACCGAGTTGCCGTAGCCGGAGATGCCAGCGACCACCCCTTCCATCAGCCAACGGGTGCGGGCGTCGTCGAGGGTCCCGAAGAACAAGGCGTCCATCAGCGCGATCGGCCGGGCCCCCATGGTGAAGATGTCGCGCAGGATGCCGCCGACACCGGTGGCCGCCCCCTGGTAGGGCTCGACCGCCGAGGGGTGGTTGTGGCTCTCGATGCGGATGGCGACGGCGATCCCATCGCCGACGTCGACCACACCGGCGTTCTCCCCCGGCCCGACCAGCACGTGCGGGCCGTCTGTGGGGAGCCGGCCCAGGTGCCGGCGCGAGGACTTGTACGAGCAGTGCTCGCTCCACATCACCGCGTACATCGCCAGCTCCACGTGGTTCGGCGGCCGGCCCAAGATGGCGACGATGGCGGCTGCCTCCTCGTCGGTGAGCCCGAGCGCGCGATGCACGTCGGCACCGACCGGGACTGCGCCTGGGGCCGGGACTGCGCCTGGGGCCGGGACAGTCAGCGATTCGTCGTCCATCGATGCCCACGGTAGTGCCCGGCCGCACGAGCCGGCGACGTCTCCAGCCGTACGGAGCAGCTGGCACGCCGGGACCGGCAGTGCCTTGCGGGCCGCGGCGCCCGCACCGGCACCGAGCAGGTCAGAGCGAGATCGGAGGCTGCAGTGCTACCACCACCGCGGACGTTCCCCACCTATCTCGGCACCACGACCAGCACGCCGGGGTGGCCGGCACCGAGCACGTCAGAGCGAGATCGGAGGCTGGTCATGCGCGGACAGGAGAGGACCCGCACCCGCACCCGCACCCGCACCCGCACCCGCGGCAGCGTGCAGCAACGAGCGCAGCAGCACGAGGCCGTCCACCGATCCGAGCAGCGGGTCACTGGCTCGCTCGGGATGGGGCATGAGCCCCACGACGTTGCGCCCGGGGTTGCAGATGCCGGCGATGTCGTCGAGCGAGCCGTTGGGGTTCTCCACGTAGCGCACCACGACCCGCTCCTCGGCCCGCAGCTCGTCGAGGGTGCGGCGGTCACAGGTGTAGCTCCCGACGAAGTGGTTCACGGGGAGCGCGAGCACCTGTCCCTGGCCGGCGAGCTCGGTCAGCACGGTGGTGGTGCTGGACACCTCGACGGGCACGGTGGCGCACACGAAGCGCAGCCCCCGGTTCTTCTGCAAGGCGCCGGGCAGCAGGCCCGCCTCTGTCAGCACCTGGAAGCCGTTGCAGATGCCGACCACCGGCCCGCCCGCCGCCGCGAAGTCGGTGACCGCTGCCATCACCGGGGCGAAGCGGGCCAGCGCACCAGCTCGCAGGTAGTCGCCGTGGGCGAACCCGCCGGGCAGCACCACCGCGTCGACATCACCCAGATCCGGATCCTGGTGCCACAGCAGCCGGGCATGCCCGCCGGCACGTTCGATCCCGCTCACCACGTCGTGCTCACAATTGCTGCCCGGGAAGACCACCACCCCGACCGTGGCGGTCACCGGGTGCCGCCGATGCCGATGCCGGGTGCCACCGCCGCGGCAAGCGCCAAGGAAGTAGCGCCGCCGGCCGGCGAATTCCTCCCGGCGCCGCACGCGGTGCCGCCGGGCGCGGGCCCCCACCCCGCCGGAGATCCGGGCCACCTGGCGGTCATCGAGGCTCCCCGGCGCCGGGTGCCGCGTCGGCAGCGCCCGGCAGCGCCCGGCAGGCCAGGATCTCGCTGTCCTCCATGACCGGGTTGGCCAGCAGCCGGTTCGCCAGCGAGACGCCGACCGCCCGGGCAGCCGCCTCGTCGGGCGCCTCGACCTCGACACGTATGGCGCGGCCCATGCGGACGCGACCCACCGTGTCGAAGCCCAGCGCCGGCAGGGCTCGCTGGACCGTCGCGCCCTCCGGATCGGCGATCCCCTCGCGGCGTCGGACCTCCACGAGCAGCTCGAAGGACGCCACCTCAGCTCCCGTGCCCGGAGACGGCGGCTCTCGAACCCACAGAGCCTCGAGTCGCGGACACCCCGGTGCCCGACCCAAGGTGACCAGCGCGAAGCGGTGCGCGCAGCTCGAAGGACGCCACCTCAGCTCCCGTACCAGTCGGCCAGGCGCCGGCCGCAGATCCGCTCGTAGGCGGTGACGTAGCGCTGCGAGGTGGTGGACACCACCTCTTCGGTGAGCGGCGGGGGCGGGGGCTCCTTGTCCCAGCCGCTGGCTTCGAGCCAGTCACGCAGCGGCTGCTTGTCGAACGACGGGGGGTTGGTGCCTGGCTGCCAGGCGTCTGCGGGCCAGAAACGCGACGAGTCGGGGGTGAGCACCTCGTCGCACAGTGCCAGCTGGCCCTCGATGAAACCCAGCTCGAACTTGGTGTCGGCCACGATGATGCCCTGCTGCTCGGCGGCGGCGGCGGCCCTGCGATAGGCCTCGACGCACAGATCCCGGGCCGCGCCAGCCACCTTCGCACCGACCAGGTCGGCGGCTTCGGCGAAGGAGATGTTCACGTCGTGGCCTTCGGTGGCCTTCGTCGACGGGGTGAACACCGGCTCGGGCAGCCGGTCGGCCTGGCGCAGGCCGGCGGGCAGCGCTGTGCCGTGGAGCGTCCGGTTCTCCGCGTACTCCTTGTAGCCCGATCCGGCCAGATAGCCCCGGACGATGCACTCGACGGGCAGCATGTCCGCACGGCGAACCAGCATGGCCCGCCCGGCCACCGGGGCACCGTCGCCGGCGACGTCCTCGGCTCCGTCGGGCAGCCCGGCAGGATCGGCGGTCACCAGGTGGCTCGGCGCCAGGTCGCCGAGCGCCTCGATCCAGTGGACGGTCATGGCGGTGAGCACCCGGCCCTTGTTCGGGATGGGCTCCGCCATGACCACGTCGAACGCGGAGATGCGGTCCGAGGCCACCATCAGCAGCAGGCCGTCACCCGCGTCGTACAGCTCGCGCACCTTGCCCGAGTGGGCCAGCGCCAATGCCATGTCGTCATTCTCCTCCTGCTCAGGGCACGCTAGCCAACGCGTCGAGGAAGCGGTGGACGTGGCGCACCGACCGCCCCACGTCGAAGGCCGCATCGAGCACCGCGTGGTCCACGGTGACCTCGGGGTCCTCGTCGAGGATCCGGCGAAGCGGCCGCCCCTGCTCCCACGCCAGGCGGGCGTCGCGCTGCACGATGCGGTACGCGACGTCGCGCCCGACACCGGCGGCCACCAGCCCCAGCAGCACCGGCTGGCTGAACACCACGCCGTGGGAGGCATCGAGCAGGTTGGACCGCATCCGCTCGGGATGGACCACCAGCCCCTCGACCAGGCCGGTGCAGCGCCGGACCATGTAGTAGGCGAGCCCGCAGGCATCAGGCAGGGCGACACGCTCCACCGAGCTGTGCGAGATGTCCCGCTCGTGCCAGAGCGCGACGTCCTCGAGGCCGGCGCCCAGGTAGCCGCGCAGCAGGCGGGCCAGGCCGCACAGGCGCTCGGAGAGGATCGGGTTGCGCTTGTGGGGCATGGCCGAGCTCCCCTTCTGGCCGCTGCCGAAGCGTTCCTCCACCTCGCCGACCTCGGTGCGCGCGAGGTGGCGCACCTCGGTGGCGATGGTCTCGATCGTCGTCCCCAAAGACGCGCACGCGTAGAGCAGCTCGGCGTGGCGGTCGCGGGCCACCACCTGGGTGGCGGGCACCGGGGTGAGCCCGAGCGCCGCGCAGACGTGAGCTTCGACCGCGGGGTCGATGTTCGAATAGGTGCCCACCGCCCCAGACAATTTGCCCACTGACAGCGCCTGGCGGGCCCGCTCGAGGCGGGTGCGGTCGCGGTCAGCCGCCAGGCACCACAGGGCGAGCTTGGCGCCGAAGGTGGTCGGTTCGGCGGCCATCCCGTGGGTGCGCCCGGTCATGACGGTGCCGATGTGCTCCGCGGCCCGAGCCTTCAGCACCGCCACCAGAGCGTCGACCCCTTGGACCAGAAGGTCTGCCGCCCGGGTGAGGGTGGCGCACAGGGCGGTGTCGACCACGTCGGAGGAGGTGAGCCCGTAGTGGATCCACGACCCCTCAGGTGCCCCGATGGCCGCTTGCACCACGTCGACGAAGGCGGCCACGTCGTGGTCGGTGACCCGCTCGCGCTCCTCTACAGCGGCCACGAAGGCGCCGTCCACCTTCGGCGCCCTCCGTCGCAGCTCGACGGGCACCGCGGGGTCGATCACGCCGACCGCCGCCCACCCCTCCACGGCCAGCAGCTCGACCTCCAGCCAGAGCTCCATGCGGGCCTGGTCGGAGAAGAGCGCTGCCATCTCCGGTGTGCTGTACCTCGGGATCACGCGTACGCTCCTCGTCGTCCGATGCGGTGAGCCCGGCTCGGGCCACACCGCAGCTGTTGTACCTGGACCAGCTTCTGCCACCGCCAGGTGCCTTCGCCGGCTCCTCGCCACACGGCTGCTGCGCTGTCGGTGGACCGGCTTCGGCCGAAATGTGCAGGTGGTCGCAGCAGCTCGGGCCTGCTCAGCCGCTCGGGCCTGCTCAGGAGCCTGCACCTGCGAGAACTCTTGCGTCGAGGCACCCGGGTCAGGCGGCGACCGTCACGAACTGCTCGCGGCCCGGTCCGACGCCCACCGTGCGGATGGGCACCCCGATCTGCTCGGCCAGGAAGTCGACGTAGCTACGAGCGGCGGGCGGCAGGCCGCCGGCGTCGGTCACCGAGGTCAGATCGCTCCCCCAGCCGGGCAGCTCCTCGTACACCGGCACCGCACGGTGCAGCGCCGACTGATGGTACGGGGGATGCGCCACCCGCTCGCCGTCGACCTCGTAGGCCACGCACACCTTCACGGTCTCGAAGACGTCGAGGACGTCGAGCTTCGTGAGCGCTACCTCCGAGAGCGAATTCAGCCGGACCGCCTGGCGCGCCATGACGGCGTCGAACCAGCCGCAGCGCCGGCGGCGCCCGGTGTTCGTCCCGAACTCGTGACCGCGCTCCACCAGCAGGTCGCTGACCTGGTCGAGGCACTCGGTGGGGAAGGGGCCTGCGCCCACCCGGGTGACGTAGGCCTTGGCGATGCCGATGACGGTGCTGATGGCAAGCGGCCCGACCCCGGTGCCGGTGCAGGCGCCGCCGGCCGTCGGGTTCGAGGAGGTGACGAAGGGATAGGTGCCGTGGTCGACGTCCAAGAAGGTGGCCTGAGCGCCTTCGAGCAGGACGTTCCGCCCGGCGTCGAGCGCCTCGTGGACCACCGCCACCGCGTCGGCCACCATCGGCACCACCCGCGGCGCGTACTGCTCGAGGTAGCGGGCACAGATCTCGTCGGCGTCGAGCGGCAGGCGGTTGTACACCTTGGCCAGCACGGCGTTCTTCTCCTTGACGGCCACCTCCAGCTTCTGGCGGAAGATCTTCGGGTCCGAGAGGTCCTGGACCCGCAGACCGACCCGGGCGGCCTTGTCGGCGTAGGCGGGGCCGATGCCCCGGCGGGTGGTGCCGAGCGAATTCTTGCCGAGGTAGCGCTCCTGGACCCGGTCCAGCTCCTGGTGGTAGGGCATGATGAGGTGCGCGTTGCCGCTTATGACCAGGCGGCTCGCGTCCACCCCTTTGGCGGCCAGCGCATCGAGCTCGTCGAGCAGCACCCCGGGGTCGACCACCACCCCGTTGCCGATCACCGGGGTGATATGGGGGTAGAGCACCCCGCTCGGCACCAGCTGCAAGGCGAACGTCTCACCACCCACCACCACGGTGTGGCCGGCGTTGTGCCCGCCCTGGTAGCGAACGACGACGTCCATCTGCCCCGCGAGCAGGTCGGTGAGCTTCCCCTTCCCCTCGTCGCCCCACTGGGTCCCCACGACCACGGTTGCGGGCACGCGCGCTCCTCCGTCAGCAGCTCCGGATTACGCCGCAGTGTACCCCAGGCACAGCGCCACGGCGCCGGGGACCCGGACCACCAGCGCACCCCTGCGGCCGGACGCGCTCGGGTCATAGAGCGCCGGGGCCGGTCCGGAGCCGCAGCGGCGGGCGACCGGGAGATCCTGCGCTCAGCGCAGCTCCAGGGCGTCCCCGCCGCCGGACACGTCGACCGTGACCGTGGCGCCGTCGGGGTAGCGCCCGGCCAGGATGGCCATCGCGAGGGGGTCTTCGACCGTGCGCTGGATCACCCGGCGCAGGGGCCTCGCTCCGAAGGCGGGGTCGTAGCCGATCTCGGCCAGGCGCTGGCGGGCGGCGTCGGTGACCACCAGGGTGAGACGCCGTTCGGCGGCCCGGCGCTCGAGGCGCGCGAGCGCGATGTCCACGATGCGGCGGATGTCGGCCTGGTCCAAGGGCCGGAACCGGACGATGTCGTCGATGCGGTTCACGAACTCCGGCTTGAAGAACTGCCGGGGGTCACCGGGCAGGTTCGAGGTCATGATGAGCACGGTGTTGGTGAAGCTGACGGTGCGCCCCTGGCCGTCGGTGAGCCGACCGTCCTCGAGCACCTGCAAGAGCACGTTGAACACGTCCGCGTGCGCCTTCTCGATCTCGTCGAGCAGCACCACCGAGTACGGCCGGCGGCGCACCGCCTCGGTGAGCTGGCCCCCCTGGTCGTAGCCGACGTAGCCGGGCGGGGCGCCCACCAGGCGCGACACGGTGTGCTTCTCCTGGTACTCCCCCATGTCGATGCGGACCATGGCCTTGTCGTCGTCGAACAGGAAGTCGGCCAGGGTGCGGGCGAGCTCGGTCTTGCCCACCCCGGTCGGCCCGAGGAAGAGGAACGAGCCGATGGGGCGGTTCGGGTCCGACAGCCCGGCCCGGCTGCGGCGGATGGCGTTTGCCACCGCGCCCACCGCCTCGTCCTGGCCGACCACCCGCTGGTGCAGCGCCTCCTCCATCCGCACCAGCTTGGCCAGCTCGGCCTCCATGAGCCGGGTGACAGGGATGCCGGTCCAGCGGCTCACCACCTCGGCCACGTCCTCGGCGTCGACCTCCTCTTTGAGCATCGCCCCACTTGCCTGCAGCTTGGCGAGGGCCTCGGTGGCCTCGGTGATGCGGCGCTCGAGCTCGGGCACGGTCCCGTAGCGGATCTCCGAGGCGCGCGTGAGGTCCCCGTCGCGGGCGTAGCGCTCGGCGTCGTTGCGAGCCGACTCGAGCTCCTCCTTGCGCCGGCGGATCTCGGCGATGGCGTCCTTCTCGGCCTGCCACCTCGCCGTCATGGCGTCGGCCTGCTCCTTCAAGTTCGCGAGCTCCTCGTCGAGGCGTCCCAGGCGCTCGTGCGACGCTTCGTCGGTCTCCTTGGCCAGCGCGACGCGCTCGATCTCGAGCTGGCGCATGCGCCTGGTCACCACGTCGATCTCGGTGGGCATGGAGTCGATCTCGATGCGCAGCCGGCTGGCCGCCTCGTCGACCAGGTCGATGGCCTTGTCGGGCAGGAAGCGTCCGGTCACGTAGCGGTCGGAGAGCACCGCCGCGGCCACCAGCGCGGCGTCTTGGATCCGCACCCCGTGATGCACCTCGTAGCGCTCCTTCAGGCCGCGGAGGATGGCGATGGTGTCCTCCACCGACGGCTGGCCGACGAGCACCGGCTGGAACCGGCGCTCCAAGGCGGCGTCCTTCTCGACGTGGGTGCGGTACTCGTCGAGGGTGGTCGCCCCGATGAGGCGCAGCTCGCCGCGAGCGAGCATCGGCTTGATCATGTTGCCGGCGTCCATGGCACCCTCGGCCGCGCCGGCGCCGACGATGGTGTGCAGCTCGTCGATGAAGGTGATGACCGCACCCTCGGCGTCGGTGATCTCCTTCAGCACCGCCTTGAGGCGCTCTTCGAACTCGCCTCGGTACTTGGCGCCGGCCACCATGGCGGAGAGATCCAGCGACACCACCTTCTTGTCGCGCAACCCTTCGGGGACGTCGCCCTCGACGATGCGGTTCGCCAGCCCTTCGACGATGGCCGTCTTGCCGACACCGGGCTCGCCGATCAGCACTGGGTTGTTCTTGGTGCGCCGGGACAGCACCTGGATGACGCGACGGATCTCCTCGTCGCGGCCGATCACCGGATCGAGCTTGCCCTGGCGGGCCAGCTCGGTCAGATCCCGGGAGTAGCGCTCGAGCGCCTGGTACTGCTCCTCGGGGGTCTGGGAGGTCACCCGGTGCGAGCCCCGAACCTGGCGAAGCGCGTCGAGCAGGGCGTCACGGGTGGTGCCGAGGCGGTCGGCCATGGCCAGCAGCAGGTGCTCCACCGACAGGTACTCGTCGCCCATCTCCGCGCGCAGGCCGTCCGCCGTGTCGAGCAGGTCGCGAGCCTGGCGCCCGAGGGTGGGCTCGGCGCCGCCGTACGCGTGCGGCAGGCCGGCGAGGCGCTCGTCGACCTGGCGGGCGAGCGCGCCGGGCTCGACGCCGGCGCGCGACAGCACCGGGAGCGCGATGCCTTCTGGCTGGGCCAGCACGCCTGCGAGCAGGTGGTCGGGGGTGACCTCGGGGTTGGCGTTCGCCCGGGCGCGTTCGGTGGCCGCGGTGAACGCCTCCTGGGTCTTGCGGGTCCAGCGGTTCGGGTCGATGGCCATGGGATCAGCTCCTCTGGCGAGGGGGATAAGGGTTCGTGACAGTCGCGGGCTCAGGCACCTCGGTCAGCTCCTCGGACGGGGGGGGACGCGGTGGCCGCCACAGCATCGCTGGCGCCGGACGGGGCAGGTTCGCTGCGACGAGCAGTGCTGGCACCTCGGTCAGCTCCTCGGACGGGGGGGACGCGGTGGCCGCCACAGCATCGCTGGCGCCGGACGGGGCAGGTTCGCTGCGACGAGCAGTGCTGGCACCTCGGTCAGCTCCTCGGACGGGGGGGACGCGGTGGCCGCCACAGCATCGTCGCCTGGCGCACCGGCACCAGATCCCGGCGGTAGTGGCGGTGCAGCTGCTCGAGGGCCTCACGGGTCTCCACCCGCGCCATCTCCAGCTGGCGACGGGCGTCGTGCAGCTCCTGGGTGACCTCCTCGAGCTGGGCCTCGAGCTCGAGGACCCGCCGGACGCCTTCCAGGTTGAGCCCCGCCTCGGTCAGATCCCCGATGTGGCGGAGCCGGTCGATGTCGCTCTCGGAGTACCGCCGGCTGCCGCCACCGGTGCGCGAGGGGTCCACGAGCCCACGGCGCTCGTAGATCCGCAGCGTCTGGGGGTGCACGCCGGCCAGCTCGGCAGCGACCGAGATGACGTACACCGCCCGGGTCGGACCGTGGCGGCGAGCACCGGCGGTGGTGGTCGAGCGGGTGTCGCCAGGTGGCACCCGCCGTCGATCGTCGCCGTCCACCACAGCGTCCGAGCCGCGAGCGGGCTCCGGGCGGCGAGCAGCGTCCGAGCCGTTACCGGGCTCCGAGCCGCGAGCGGGCTCCGGGCGGCGAGCGCCAGTGGTCATCGCCGGGTCACAGGCCGGGTCATGGCTGGGGCTCATGACGACACCGCCCCGAGCTTCTGCCGGACGTCGGTGCCGGTGGCTTCGGCCAGGGCCTCCACCGCTGCTCGCTGCTCGGCGCTCAGCGTACGGGGCACGTCGACCTCCACGGTGACCAGCAGGTCCCCGGCAGGCTCCCTGCCGTGGGCCGGCACGCCGTGGCTTCGCACCCTGAAGGTCTGACCCGACGGTGTCCCAGGCGGGATCCGCAACGTGACCGGGTCGTCGAGGGTGGGCACCGTGATGGTGGCCCCGAGGGCGGCTTCGGAGAAGGTGACGGGGACGGTGATGGTCACGTTCCGGCCCCGGCGTCCGAACAGCCGGTGCTTGCCGACCCGTACGGTCACGTACAGGTCTCCGGCCGGCCCATTGGCCCGGCCCGGCGCACCCCGCCCTTTCACCCGGATCCGCTGGCCGTCGGTCACCCCGGGGGGTACCCGTACCTTGACCTCGCGGGTACGGCGGCTCACGCCGCTGCCGCGGCAGGTGGGGCAGGGGTGGTCCACCACCGTGCCCCGGCCGTTGCACTTCGGGCAGATCCGGCTGAGGGAGAACAGGCCTTGGTTATCTTCGAGGGCACCCTTGCCCTTGCAGGTCGGACAGGTCACAGGCGAGCTCCCCGGAGCGGCGCCAGAGCCGCCACAGGTCTCGCAGCGCGCGTCACCGGCTACGTGGACCGAGGTGGTGATCCCCCGGACCGCGTCCTCGAACGACAGGTGCAGCTCGGCCTCGACGTCGGCGCCGCGCTGGGGCCCGGTCCGGCGCTGGCGACGACCGCCGCCGAACACCCCGCCGAGCCCGCCGAGCAGGTCGCCGAGATCCCCGAGATCCTCCACCCGGAACGTGGTGCCGCCGGGGCCACCGAACCCGCCCAGGCCGCCGAGGCCGGTCGCCCCGAGACGGCGAACCTCGTCGTACTCCTTGCGCTTGGCCGGGTCACCGAGCACGTCGTACGCGGCGCTGATCTCTTTGAACTTGTCCTCGGACCCGGGGTGGGCGTCTGGGTGGTACTGCTTGGCCAGCTTCCGGTACGCGCTGGTGATGGCTTTGTCGTCAGCGGTGGACGGCACCCCGAGCACCTGGTAGTAGTCCTTCTCCAGCCATTCGCGTTGCGGGGGCACCGGCGATCACCTCCCCACCGGGAGCACTGGGCGTGCCGGCAGCCGCGAGTGGACCAGCCGGCTTCGCCCGGCGTGGCGGCCGGCGGGGTGACCGGCACGATGAGCCGCGGCAGGGGCAGAGGTGGGGTGACCGGCGCCAGCCGGGGTCGGGGCGGGCAGCAGCACGAACCCGGCCGTCGTCATCCGCGCACCTTCACCATGGCCGGGCGGATCACCCGGCCGCCGAAGCGGTACCCGGCTCGCAGCACGGTGTCGATGGTGGGACCGGCCTCGCCGCCGTCGTCGACGTGCTCCACCGCTTCGTGCGCGGTGGGATCGAACGGGTCACCCACCGAGCCGACCTGCTCGAGCCCTTCCTTCGCCAGCGTGTCACGCAGGAGCGCGACAGCCTGGATGAACCCGCCGGGTGAGACCTGATCGTCACCGACGAGATGCGCGGCAGCCAGATCGAAGGCGTCGAGGGCGGGCAGTATGGACAGCACCAGGCGATCCCCCGCACGCGACACCGACTCCTCTTGCTGTCGCTGCACCCGCTTGCGGTAGTTCTCGAAGTCGGCCTGCAAGCGGCGCAGCGCGTCGAGGTACTCGTCGCGCTGACGGCACGCTTCGACCAACGGGTCGGGTTCGCCGGCTTGGTCACCCTGGTCAGGTTCAGCGGCTTGGTCACCCTGGGCGGGGGCGGCGGCTTGGTCACCTTGGTCGGGGGAGGCGGCTTGGTCACCCTGGTCAGGTTCAGCGGCTTGGTCACCCTGGGCGGGGGCGGCGGCTTGGTCACCGGCG
>JAKAQW010000315.1 GCA_021819525.1 Actinomycetes bacterium | reverse complement strand
CGCTTCGAGCAGATCGGCGCAGAACCTCCGGGCTGCGCCTACCGTGGCGGCGGTATCCGGGCTCATCGTCTTGGACCCGCTGGCGATCGCGCCAGACGGTTCGGTCATGCGGCTCCTCTCTCGTCACTCTCGTCGCCGATACTACCGTTCGGCCAGAGGTCATACCGCACGAGGCGGTCCTGTGCTGCGATGTCGGGGCCACCGGCCTGCCAGCCGACCGCTTCGCCGGTGAACGGTCCAGTCGGTGGTCGGCGTCCAGGGCGGATCGCCTCTTGGCCAGCACGAGGATCTCGCAGATGGCGTCGCTCGCGTCCAGGCACACGTTCAAGGCGCTCACCGAGCCGGCATCCCAGATGGAATGATCAGCTCATCCGGCCCTGGAGCCCGGGGTCACCCGGGCGACGATCTCGGGCAGCAGGTCTTCGACTGCCGCCCTGGTTCGCTCCCACAATGCGGGGTCGGCCGAGCTCGGCCGGCGACGCTCGAGCTCTAGCCGCTCGACGACCCACTCTCGCACGAGCTGGGTTACGCCGATACCCCGGGATTCGGCTTGGAGCCGCAGCTCCTCCACCACTTCGGGTGGCAGCCGCAGCGCGAAGGCCTCCTGCGGCCGTCCCGGACGGTTGACCGCGACTCGTCGCAGGGTGGAGAGGGGAAGCTCCGCGCCGTCGTAGTAATCACGTACCTTGTCCATATCCTCGTCCTCTGGCTTGGTCACTTCTCGGCCTCCTCGTAGTCACACCGCTCTCTTGGGGTCATCGGCCGGGCCGTCACGACGTACGCTGTGCCGGCTGTCGTCGGCTCGTCGAGCACCACGACCAGGTGGCGTCCACTGCTCGTCACCCCGAACGCCACGAGCCGCCCGCGGCGGCGGGTGTCGTCCAAGGCGAAGACGGTCTTGTCGTCGGAGACGACCTCGACGACCTCCAGCCGACTCACTTGATGCCGGGCGATGTGGGCTTCGTTCGCCTCGTCCCACAGCAACTGTGACACCTCCACAGACCGAACGTATCACAGCTGTATGTCATCCCGTGGGTGCTACTGTCCGCAGACGAAGCCAGGAGGCCCCAGTCGGTGTCGACTCCAAGCGACGACATCGCGCCGAGCGCCTCGGGAGACTGTCGACGGTCACGTCTCCGCCCTCGCAAGCGACCACGATCTGGTGCTCACGAGCGATCCAGATGAGCTCTCGGTCCTCGTCCGAGCACGAAGCTGCCGTGCACAGGTGACGGGCTGCTGAGGTAGCTCGTCGGCTCGACGCCGTGCGGTCATCCTACGCCTCCCCGCTCGTGCGGGCTACGCTCTGGCCAGAGGTCATACCGCATGAGGAGGTCGAGATGCCTGCAGGAACGCACGCAGACGAAGTCGGAGCTGCCCACGGCGACGGTGGTGGTGGCGGCCTTGTCGGCAAGGCTGGCAGCGGTGAGGCCGGCGGCGTGGCTGGCAGTGTCCTCCCAGCTGTCGGCGGTGGCGACCCTGTCGGCAAGGCTGGCAACGGTGGTGAGGCCAGCGCGGCCGACAGCAGCGGTGGCGGCTCCACTGGCGCGGCTGGAAGCGGTGGCGGCGCACGCGCGGCGGGCAGCGCGATCCCGGCTGTCGGTAGCACAGGCGAGGTAGACGTAGCGGTGGTCGAGGACGTGGCGGGAGCCGCGCTCGACGAGCTGGGTCAGCGCTTTGCGCTTCGCACCGAGGCCGACGCGTGGAGCGAGCCGGGGCGCCTCGCCCACATGGTCGGCCCGGTCCGGGCGCTGGTGGTGCGCAACCGTACCCAGGTGACCCGCCAGCTGCTCGACGGCGCGCCCCGGCTGGAGGTGGTGGCCCGTGCCGGCGTGGGCCTGGACAACGTGGACGTCGCCGCCGCCGACGAGCTCGGGATCGTGGTAGTCGCGGCCGTGGGGGCGAACGCGCCCAGCGTGGCCGAGCACGCTCTGGCCATGGCGTTGGCTCTGGCTCGGGATCTGCTCGGCCATGACCAGGCGGTCCGTGCCGGAGGCTGGGACCGCCACCCGGGGATGGAGCTGGCGGGTCGGAACTGGGGGGTGATCGGCCTCGGAGCGACGGGACGGGCCACTGCTCACCTGGCCGGCGCCCTTGGCATGGAGGTGCTCGGCTACGACCCGTTCTTGGGAGCAGGCCATGTGGAGGGTGTCGAACGAGTCGACGACCTCGACGCCCTCCTCGGACGCTCCGACGTGGTCTCGCTCCACCTGGCGGTGAGCGACCAGACCCGCGGTCTGGTCGACTCGGCGTTTCTCGGCGCCATGCGACCCGGTGCGTTCTTGGTGAACGTGGCTCGCGGCGAGCTGGTCGACGAGAAGGCGCTTCTCGGAGCGCTGGAGGCCGGCACCGTTGGCGGCGCCGCGCTCGACGTGAGGGTCGACGAGCCCCCGGGTCCCGCGGGGCTGACGGCCCACCCCCGGGTCCTCTCGACGCCGCACGTCGCGGGCATCACTACCGCCGCCCAGCGCCGCGTGGTGGACATGATCGCCGCCGATGTGCAGCGGGTGCTGTCGGGCGACGACGCCGTGCATGCGGTGGGCCGCCACCGCCGCCCGGCCCGGAGCTGAGCTCCCGGGGCCCGCAGCCCGCAGACGGCGACGGGGGGTGTCCCGTCCTGGTGGAGGAGGCATCGTCCGCCGTGGCCCTCGCAGCTGCGACCTGCGCCTCGAGTGGCTGCTGCCGTTCGCCGCCTGGCGCGCTCCCACCTGCCCCAGCTGCGGATCGCCGGCACCGCTGGTGGCCGGTCGGGAACGCCTCGGTTGCCGCACCTGCCTGTAGCCGGCGACACGGTGTGAGCCGGCCGAGGGTGTGAGCCGGGGGCCGGGGGTGTCAGGCGGCGTCGGGTGCGAGGCGGCGTACCGGGTCAGGTGGCGCACCATGTCAGGCGGCGGAGGGCTGGCGCGGCACGAGCAGGCCGTCGGACTCACCGACGACAGCGACGCCGGCCCGACCGGCGGCGGCGAGCACCACGGCGTCCGGCGTGGTGTGCGACACC
>JAKAQW010000314.1 GCA_021819525.1 Actinomycetes bacterium | reverse complement strand
AAATCCGGGAGACGATCGCGGTCATGCTCGACATCTCCGTCTGAGCTCGACAACCCGTCCCCTACCGCTCACGAACGGCGTCCGGTACCCCAACCGCGCCGTGACCCGGATCGCCGGCTCGAGGTGAGCTCTACCGCCGGCTGGTGGGCGTTCACATGGGTGGTCGGCCCCGTACGGGACCGATGGGCTCGGTTAGGTGGTACGCTAAAAGTATGACCGTAGCCAAGGTGACCGTGAGCCTCGATCCAGTCGTGGCTGCACGCGCGCGGCGCGATGTTGCCGAGGGTAAGGCGAAGTCACTCAGCGCTTGGCTCAGCGACGCCGGCCGGGCGCGGGTCGAGGGCGAGGATCTGGCTGAAGTCCTCGCCGAACTGTTCGACGAAACGGGCGGACCCCTGACAGAGCAGGAGCTCGCCCGGGCCCGGCAGCGTTTGGCACTGGCCGAACGACATTGAGCCTGGTCCTTGACGCCGGAGCCCTCATCGCGATCGAGCGGGGTGAGCGTGACACGGCCGCTGTGATCGAGGTTGCCAGGCAGGAGAGCCGAGCGGTGATCGTGCCGGCAGGGGTCGTGGGCCAGGCGTGGAGAGGCGGCGGACGCCAAGCGAGGCTGGCACGACTGCTGAGCGCTCGCGACGTCCTGGTCGAGCCTCTGACCGACGCGGGGGCCAGGGCCGCTGGAGTGCTGTGCGGGACTGCCGGCACGACCGACGTCATCGACGCCACGGTCGTGCTCACGGCGCGGCGCTTTCACGCCACGGTCATCAGTTCCGATCGGGATGACCTTGAAGTCCTTGACCCGACACTTCGGGTAGTGGACTGCTGAGCCGCAGTCCGGACATCAGAACCCGCGTCGCCTGGCGGCGGCCGCCCTACGCCCCTGATCGCCGGGTAGCGGAACGTTCCCGGTACGGCAGCGACGACGCTCAGGGACGCTCGTCGACTTCGTCGACGTAGTGCCAGGAGACGACGCCGTAACGTTCCACGATGATCGGCTCCACCATCGAGGTCGATAGCTCTCGGGCCCGGGCGATGGCTGCCTCGTCGGCGGGGAGCTCGCCCGCCTCGACCTCGTCGCCCCCTTTGCGGATGAAGTGGTAGCGCCACGTGTGCTCGGAGGATGGCTGGCTGTCAGGCATAGCCGGACAATAGGTCCGAAGCTGGTTGCCGCGACCGCGCCGCCTGTCTCGTACCGCTCCTACGCGACGACCGCAGCGAGCGAGCAGCGGTGCCACAGGTCACGGGGCAACGCTCGGGCAGGCGGTAGCCCCGTGCCGGCAAGGGCGCGGTACCACTCGGCCCAGGCCGTCGCCGGTTCGTCAGCGAGATACCACGCCTCGATCACGCTGCCGTGCTGCCAGCGGCCGTCGGCGGGGTGGGGAGCTCGGTAGAGCGGGTCGCCGCCGTGGGGGATGTGGCGGACGAAGACGCCGCGGACGGCACCGACGTCGACATCGAACTTCGGCACCTACGAGACGGGCGTGCCCTCGAGGGAAGCGACGAGGCGCGAGACGCTGCGGTAGTCGCCGGCCCGGATGGCATCGACGGGTCGGCGGTCATCGAGGCGCTCGATGGGCTTGATCAGCCAGACCGGAATGTAGGTGGCCTCCATGACGTGAGCCAGGCGCTCGACGAGAGCCACGAGCTCCAGCGCACGCGTGGCATGCTCGCCCGAAGGAGTGCGCTCCCCCCGAAGCCAGCGCCGGGCGCTGCTGGGGTCGCCACCCGTCGCCTCGGCGAGATGCGACGCGCTCAGGTTACCGAGCCGCGAGACGCGCACGATCTCGTCGGTCAAGGAGGTCTGCGAGACGGTGGGCACGACAGCAACCCTACCGGGTGCGCCCGCCAACCGCACGCAATACGCACGCTCATCCGTCCCCGGTGAAGGATCGCCTTGCGACACCGGGCGGCGGAACCCCCTAGGAGGGCAGGGTAACTTGCCCTGAACAGCGGGGCAGGGTAACTTGCCCTGAACAGCGGGGCAGGTGAACCTGCACCTGTGGAGATCGCGGACGACGCCCGTGAACACGGCCGCTATCGCCCTGCCCGATGCCGACGCCAGTCGTCTGCGCCGTATCGCTGCTGGCGTCCGCGCAGCGGCGGCGAGCCAGGTCGAGCTGGCCGATGCCGTGGCCGATGCCCGTGAGCACGGCCATACGTGGGCTCAGATCGCTGCCATGCTCGGGACCAGCCGACAGGCCGCCCAGGAGCGCTACGGGGAACCGGCTGAGCACCCGTAGGACGATCGACAACTGCGACTCTTGCCGATGACTCGGGCGCTATCCTCGAACCCATGGCCGCCGTCGATCTAGACCACCCCCCCGAGGGCGTCGTGATCCTGGCGGAGCCCAGGGGCACCACGGGGCAGCTCGACCCTCGAGCATGGGTGGACAGTGTGCGTCGTTCGACCCCTCGCCACTTGCAGCAGGGGGTCGCTGAGCACCTGGCCGTAGCTCGCGAGCTCGGCGAGGTCTGAACTGCCGGTCGTCGTTCTCGATGCCTCGGCCGCCGTCGAGATAGCACTATGGACCGACGACGGCAGTATCCTGAGCACCCACGTCCTCAATGCCGAGGAGGTCGTCGTTCCCGACCACTTCCACGTCGAGGGTGTCGCTGCTCTACGGCGCATGGAGCTGCGAGGGGAGCTGACAGCGGCGGATGCCCAGGAAGCGCTCCGTCAGCTGCTTGCGTTGCAGGTCCGGCGGGTGAGCACCTTGCCGCTCCTGCCAGAAGCGTGGACAATGAGGCACAACGTCACCGTGGCCGATGCCCCCTACGTGATCATCGCCCGCCGTCTCGGGGTCGCATTCGTGACCGGCGACCACCGCCTTGCCCGCGTTCCGGGGCTCGATGTCGAGGTGATCACCTCCTCGTCGCCATCTCGCTGAGGGATCCCTGACCGGGCACCGTGGGACTGGCACCAAGCGTCACCGAGCACCGCAGCCGACCGTCGCAGAACATCGCCTCGCCGGATCGCCACGGCGCGCGCACAACGGTCTTACGGTACGGTCCGCCGC
>JAKAQW010000082.1 GCA_021819525.1 Actinomycetes bacterium | reverse complement strand
CCTGGCTCCCTTAAGGTCACCGGCGAGTGCCCTCATGCCACCGTTGCGAGCAGCGTTCCAGACGTCTCTGCGGACCTCGTCGAGCGCGTCGGTGCACCACGTGACCACGTGAAACGGGTCCATGCACAGCGTGGCCCCCTTGCACCTGGCCTTTACGACATTTGCGATCCACTGTGCCCCATCAGCCGATACGAGGCGTAGGTTCTTGCAGCGCTCCTCGCCAAGCAGATCGAAGAACACCTCCAAGGTGGCCATGTCTCTACCGGCTTTAGCCCACACAAGATGTCCGGTGTCATGATCGACGATCACGATCAGGTACTTGTGGCCCTTCTTGTAGCTGATCTCGTCAATTCCGATCCGGGTAAGGTTCGCAAACGGATCACGCTTTGCCCGCGCGTCAGCAACGACACGTTGCGCGATCGACCCCACGGTGCGCCACGCGACCCGCATGACCTCTTCGACCGCAGATCTCGAACAGTGTGTCGCCAGCCAGGCAGTCATGTCGTCGAAGTTGCGGGTATGTCCGGCATTGTGACGCGCCCAGGGAACCTGGGCGACGACTACGCCGTGCTCAGGGCAGCTCACCCTCGGCGCCTCGGCCTCGAGATACGTCGGGATGGTCCCCAGATCAAGGGTCCGCCACCGCCGCGGTCCATCTCCTTGGTCGTAGCCCGAACAGCGCTTCGCACAGATCCCACACCGTCGCTTCGTTGCCTTACGTGGGCGCACCGAGGCGACGATCACCTCGTCCTCCTCGTCGAACACCACCTGCTCGACGACGCTGCACTCGACAGCGAGCAGTCGTTCCCATATCGTCGCGTTGCGCACGCCGTTCTCCTCGCCTTCGATCGAGCTTCGACAGCCGGAATCGTAGGCCGGAGACGGCGTGCGCCGCGTCGTAGCAGCTCAGAGCACCCACGGATATGGCAGAAGAGCCGCTGTTCTGCGTACCGTCGATGTCCCTGCTCTCACAGACGCTTCGGGCATGGTCGTCCGATGCCAAGCGACCCCTGCACGCGATGGCGGTCTGCTCGGACGCGCAGGTCACCAAGGACTCCGAGGACATCCACATTTACGACCTGGCATTGCCGGCTACGACCAACGCCGAGACCCTGGTGGAGCGGTTCAAACTGGCGATACGCCAGGCGAGGGGACAGGAGGCTCCACTGCTGGTGGTGTTCTCGACCTACCAGTCCCTCGACCGAGTCGTCGAAGCCCAGGAGCGGGGTCTGGCCCACTTCGACCTCATCGTGGCTGATGAGGCACACCACACCACTGGGACACAGATCACCGGCGAGAAGTTTGTCAACTTCACCTTGGTGCACGACGAGGAGCGCCTGCGTTCCCGTCATCGGCTCTACATGACGGCCACCCCTCGTATCTACGCCGAGCGGGCCAAGCGCAAGGCGGAGACCGAGCAGTTCACGGTCTGCTCGATGGACGACGAGGAGCTGTACGGCCCCGTGTTGCACCGCCTCGGGTTCGGGAAGGCGGTGGACGACGGGCTGCTGTCGGACTACCGGGTCGTGGTGCTGATGGTCGACGAGGATTTCGCCAGCCGTGCCGCACGCGAACCTCTCACGAGCCACGACGTGGACTTGAAGCTGGGTGATGCTGCCCTGCTGGTGGGCTGCTGGCGGGGTCTGTCGAAGCTGGGAGTGGACAACGGTTTCGACACGGACCCGGCACCGATGCGTCGAGCGGTGGCGTTCTCGACGACAGGGCGTCGTCCCGGTGTGAAGACCGCGTGGAGAGCCAGCCGATGTGATGCCTCGGGATCTCGTCGAGCTGGACCTCGATAAGGGCAATCCGACGATCACTGGCGGCAGGCCATGGGTACGCTACGGCTCAGTGGTTCGCCCAACCGGCGAGTGCCCTGAGCAGCACCGCCACGATCATCGCGGCCGGCGCAAGGACGCCGATCGCGGTCGTCGTCGCCAGGAGCTGCTTGGAGCGCAACAGCAGCCACGGCGCCGCCAGACCAAGGCCCAGTTCGGCGACCGATGCCGCGAGCCACGCCGAACCGTCCTGGCTGGTGTGCGCCGCCAGCACGACGCCCTCACCCACGAGCGCTCCGGTGAGGAAGCCCACAGCAACGGCGCGAACCCGTACCCGGACCGATGGTTTCCTCCAAACGCAGCCAAGCGCGCCGAAGAGCGCACCTGCCCCGATCCCGATCGTCGTCCACAGCAGCGCGACCAGCACCTGGGACCCCCGCCCAGCACCATTTTGGACAACCTCGATGTAGCCGTAGTACGTGGCGGTGGCACAGACAAGAGTGGTGGCCCCAAGCATTGCGCCATCGCGGAGCCGAGATGCGAGGGCGCCGATCGCGAACGCGACCACAAGCCACGGGCCGCCCGCTTCGGCCGTCGCTTGGAGCGGCACCGCCAGGCTGTCAGCAACGCGGCTCGTGATCCCGAGTGCAGCACCGACAGCGATGGCCGCAGTGCACTGAGTGAACGACGGCAATAGACGAGCGTGAGCGCGCGCGCTGTCCCTCCCCGCCTGAGCCGACGTGCAGCGCGGCGCGCGGCCCAGTCCGGACCGGCTGCAGTTCGATCGTGAGGTTCTGGAGCGCCGGATCACGCCGCTGTCTCGGTTGTCGACGATTCCGTCGAGGTCCCGCAGGCGTGCAATCCGCTCTGCGAGCGGCGGGTGGGTCAAGAACATGCGCGCTGTCAATCCGCGGCCGCGAAGGGGACTTACGATCCACGCCTGTGCCTGCGCGGGCGGGAGCAGCAGAGGAAGCCTCTGGGCGTAGCCGTCGATGCGCTGCAATGCGACCGCCAGGGAAGTACCGCTACCTATCAGCTCGCCCGCGAACCGGTCGGCGGCGACCTCGCGCGAACGCGCCAACGTCAGCTGGAGCAGCCCCGCCGCGACGGGGGCGAAAAGGGTGGAGGCGACAAGCGACGCCACTCCAGGGCGCTCCTGATCGTCGCCAGATCCTCCGTTGAGACCCAAGGGCGCCAGAGGCGCGACAGGAGAGATCGCCGTCGCGAGAGCCGCGGCCACCGAGGTGAGCAGCGTGTCGCGGTGGCAGACGTGGGCGAGCTCGTGGGCGAGCACTGCCTGCACCTCGGTCGGCTCGAGCAGGTGTACCAACCCTTCGGTGAGCACGACAACTGCGTGTCGGGGGCTGCTCCCAGTGGCAAAGGCGTTGGGCTGTGGGCTCGGTGACAGGTAAAGGCGTGGTACCACCATCCCCGATCGCGTCGCCAGTGTTTGGAGCTGTTCCCAAAGCCAGGGGTACTCGTCGGTCCGAAGCGCCTTCGCCCCCGCGAAGCGCACGGCAAGGCGATCCGAGGACCACCACGTGACCGCCACCAGCCCCAGACCAAGCACGAGGCCGACACCACTTCCGCTCCGTCTCGCCAGTAGCGAACCAAGGCCGGCCAGGCCCGCGGGAAGCACTGCGAACAGGAGGCCGGCCTTCACCACGTTGGTGATCGCGCGCATGGCGTTACCTCCTGTCGGTCTCGTTGCGCACCGAGCGGCGCTCGCTGCGGCGCCTCCAGTCAACTGTCAGGCGATGCAAGACCAGCGCAGCACAGATGGAGGCACGATGAAGGTGGACGCACATCGTGCCTTGTTGGTCGGTGCCGCCGGCGCGCTCGGACTGGCTGGATCACCATCTGGACTTCACCGCGCCTGCGTCGCTCTGCCATGCCGACACTGTTCGATCATCACTGTGCCGACCACATGAAGGAGCAGGGATGGAGACGAGACCCAACGATCGCCTGCCGACGGGACAGCTGGCGTCCAGATCGTGAAGTCCGCGAGCCGACGCCACGAGATTTCACGCGAGAGTCTTGGAGACAGCGTCGATGTGGCGACCCCACCGCTCGGCCTTCGGGTCAAGCGCCTGGCCTTGGGCCCTGCGTTGTGGAGCGACAGAATTGCCGTCGAGCGCCTCGGGCGCCCGAGTGCCCTGGCGGTGTTTGCCTCCGACAATCTTTCCTCGGTTACCTACGCTACCGAGGAGATCCTCCGGGTGCTGGTGCCCGTTCTCGGTGCAGCCGCCTTCGGCCTGGTGCTGCCGGTCAGCGTCGCAGTGCTGGGAGTGCTGGTCCTTCTCGTCGTCAGCTACCGCCAGACCATTGTCGCCTACCCAGGAGGGGGTGGTGCCTACACGGTGAGCAGGGAGAACCTCGGCCGGTTCCCCGCCCAGGTGGCCGGGGCGGCGCTCGGCATCGACTACGTGCTCACCGCGTCGGTGTCAGTAGCCGCCGGTGTGGCGGCGATCTACTCGGCGGTGCCGACCCTTCATTCCTTGAGAGTGCCGATCGCGCTCGGTGCGGTCGGGGTGATCGCGTATGCGAACCTGAGGGGGCTGCGAGAGTCCGCACGACTGTTCGCCGTACCGGTCTACGGCTTTCTCCTCGTCCTTGCGGCCTTGGTGATCGTCGGCCTCATTGGCGTAGTTACCGGCACCGTCACCCCCACCCCTCGAGCACTCCCTGCCGCCAGGTCGCTCACTGGCGCGGCGACCGCGTGGCTGGTGCTGCGCGCTTTTTCGAGCGGCGGGTCGGCACTCACCGGGGTCGAGGCCATTTCCAACGGTGTCGGGGCGTTCCGCCCTCCCGAAGCGCGCAACGCGAGGTCGACGTTGGTCATCATGGCCGCCACGCTCGGCGCGCTGTTCCTCGGCGTGTCGACGCTGGCGCTCAGCCTGCATATCGTGCCCGAATCCGACCAGACGGTACTCAGCCAGCTGGCGAGAGCGGTGTTCGGCCCGTCTGTGGTCGGCGACGCCGCCTGGCTCGTGCTCCAGGCGCTGACCGCGGCGATCCTCGTGCTCGCAGCCAACACCGCCTTCGCCGACTTCCCCCGGCTGGCCGCGGTGATGGCCGAGGATCGCTCGCTTCCCTCTCTGCTCTCACGCCGCGGCCACCGGCTCGTCCACTCATCGGGAATCATGCTCGTAGCCGGCACGTCGATGGCGATCCTGGTGGTCTTCGACGCCTCGGTGGACCGCCTCATCCCCCTCTACGCCCTCGGGGTGTTCGTCTCGTTCACGTTGAGCCAGGTGGGCATGGTCCGCCACCACCTCGCCCACCGTCAGAGCGGCTGGCGGTGGGGCGCTGCGGCCAATGGCGCCGGCGCGCTTACCACCTCTGTAGTGGCTGTCGTGGTTGCTACGACCAAGTTCACTGCCGGTGCCTGGATCGTCCTGCTCGCCATCCCTGCCGGCGCGCTGGCGCTCGAACGGCACCGGCGCCGCAGCGTCGCCGAGCGGGCCCGACTGGCGGCCTCTGCCGAAGAGCTACGCGCCCCCATGCGCGCACATCATCAGGTGGTGGTCCTTGTGGAGGAGCTCCATGCAGGCGTGGCCGATGCTTTACGCTACGCCCGGGCTCTCGATCCGCTCGGCCCCGGTGACCATCAGGCCGACATCGTCGCCGTGCACGTGGAAACCGATCCCGCCGCCGCCCGCCGGCTCGCCGACTCGTGGGCGGCGCTCGGCCTCGACGTGGAGCTGGTGAACCTTCCCTGTCCGGATCGTGACCTCAGCTCCGCTCTTTCGGAGTGGCTTTCCGCCCGACGCGACGCCGACGGCGAGCTCACCGTCGTGCTCCCGCTCAGAACCAAAGTGGCTGGGCTGCGAACCTTGGTTCGTGGGCGCAACGCCCGGGCGCTCACCCGAGCCGTCGAACGCGTCGGCGAGGTTCGCCTCGTGCTCGTCCCGGCGAAACCTCGTGGCGGACCCAGCTTGCACGCTTGACGATCGAGCGGTCGTTCCGAGAGCCGGTCAACGCCACCCTCCAGTACAAGATGCTGCGGGCCTACTTCATCGACAAGCCCCCCTCCACGGAGGCGGCCGAGCGCTTCGGCTACACCCAAGGTAGCTTCCGGAAGCTCTGCCACGGCTTCCGTCTTCCGGAAGCTCTGCCACGACTTCCGTAGCAACGTGCGTCGCGCGTTCTTCTTGCCCGAGGTTCGTCGCACAGCCAACACCGAGAAGGCGGCAAGCAAGACCGCAAGGCTTCCTGATAAGGTCATCGCGCTGCAGCAATGTCGGACGGTGCGACCGGACCGAGCGGGACACGGCTGCGTGCCCGGCGTGCCCGCTCGATGCCTGGCCGCGTCACTTCGCACCCGCGGCACTCGGGATGCTGAGCACTGGTGGCCGCAAGCCGTTCCTGCACCTGACCGACGCCGGCCGCGGCGTGCTCACCACCTGGCTCAGCAGGTACCGCAAGGTGCCGGGCGAGGTCGCCGCCCTGCTGGTGCACCAGCAGGGCGGCGCAGCCGGACAGGTCGTCTCCGCGCACAGCTTTGCCCGCCGGTTCGCGTCGGACCCTAACGGGCTCAACAGCAGTCCTCGCCCCGCCAGGCTTCGCGGCCCTCACGAACGGCCCAAGCGGCGAGGAGCAGTGCAATGACCGGGTCCACCCAGTTGACGCCGATCGCGGCATGGACGCCCAGATCTACCAGGACAGCTAGTGCCTGCGCGGCGCACGGCAGGTTCTGGGTGTCTTCGCCCGCGGTCGCGTCGCTGTCCGAGTGCCGTGCCAGGCGAGTCTTGGCGACGCCGAGCGGCTGGCATGACCAGCAAGCTCGAGGCGGTCACGATGACCTCCAGGATGGTCGTGCTGACCTCGTGGGTCACGAGCAGGTCGCCGCGCACCGCCTCCACCGCGATGTAGGGCGGCAGCAGCCAGAAGAGACCGCTACGGCCTTCTGCGTCCGTCGCTCGGAGGTCTCCGACAGGCGTCGGTTGCCCGTGAAGCGCCAGATGACGATGACGCTCGCCAGGCCCTCGATGACCGAGCCCAGCGCCCAGCCGACCAGGCTCATGCCGTTGGCCTGGATGCCCGCCAGCAGGCCCAGCGGTCCCTCGCCGGTTATCCACGACAGCCACAGGACCTTGCGGACCGCCGGGCCGTGCCCCGCGACCCCTGCTCCGGTTCCGCAGCTACCCCCGCACGAGGCCGAGGTGGCCGGCACCGTCGTGGTCTCGGTCGTGGTCTCGGGGTGGGTTCGGCTTAGATGAGCACGAACGTCAGGAATGGGGCCTAATCAGGTGAGCACACCCACGCGATGGCGTGGCTGGCAGCGGCCAGCAAGCCCTCGGCCGCACGGAGCAGGTCGATGAGCTCCGGCCGGGCTAGGGAGTAGTACTTCGCGCAACCGTCGGGACACGGCTGGACGAGCCCGCAGTCGCGTAGGCAGGCGAGATGGCCGCTGACGGTGCTCCGCGCGAGGCCGGCTTGTTCGACAAGGTCGGTCACCCGGTGCTCGCCGTGCGCGGCCAGGTGCTGCAGCACCGCAAGCCGGGTCGGGTCCGCGAGGCCCCGGAACATGGCGACCGCCTCGCCTGTAACGGTCACGGATGGCATCATCGGCATGTACCGATGACAGCGGGTCTGGCTGCGTCTCAGCTGCACGAACCTGGCCGCGCCCAGGGCCGCCCGCACCGCTCGGCATCGGCACCGCGCCCGCCGCCTCGGCGCGCCTTGCACTATGAGGCAGCAGAGCCCTGCAACCTGTGAGTGGGCCGCCGATCACCAGCCCGCGGCCACGGCCGAAGAGGTCGATTTGCCCTCCCTCATCCGGCTAGCGGTCGAACACATGTTCGACTGAGTGGAGGCTCCGTCTGTTAGGCGCAGGACGCAACTTAACGTGGGACTTCAGGCTTGCTGGGAGTGATGATCACCGCGAGAGCACCGACTCGGGCGCAAGCCTGCGGCCGCTCATCCCCCGAGAGGAGCCGCGCCGAGGATCAGCGTCACACTCGTCGTCGTCGCGCCACGCACTACCTGGAGATGGAGCTGGTCTCCCACCTTGGCCGTCTGTACCAGCTGGCCGAGCTCGACGGTGTCACTAATCGTCGTGCCGTCGATCGCAACGATCACGTCCCCGGGGACGAGCCCTGCCGACTCTGCAGGCGAGCCGGGGATCACCTTCGCCACCACCACCCCCGCACGTGGGGTGAGCCCGTACGCGTCTCGCAGTGCAGGGGTGAGACGCAGTCCGCTGATCCCGAGATAGGCGGTCGGCGCACCAGTGGTGCCACCGTGGCGAAGTTCGCTGAGCAGCGCCTTTGCGTGGTCGATCGGGATGGCAAAGCCGATCCCTTGCGCCGAGTCGGTTCCCACCGTGTTGATCCCGATCACCGCCCCTGCGCTGTCGAACAGGGGGCCGCCAGAGTTGCCTGGGTTGATCGCCGCGTCGGTCTGGAACAGGCCTTCGAGGGTGACGCTTCGCCCGGCCTCTGCGGTGGTGACGGACCGCCCTTCGGCAGAGACGATCCCTTCGGTTACCGTCGGGGTGCCGGCCGACAGGCCGAGTGCGTTCCCGACCGCTACGACCGAAGCCCCGACAGGCGTGCTGACCGACGAGCCGAGGCGAACCGTGGGGAGGTCCTTCGCTCCTTCGATCCGAATCAGCGCAAGGTCGTCACCGGGCAACGCCCCGACCAGGCGCGCCGGCAGCTCCTGGGTGGTGCCGTAGCGCGTGACGGTGATCGACGTAGCTCCAAACACGACGTGGGCGTTGGTGAGCACCTCGCCATCGGCACTGATCACCATGCCGGTACCCGCCGCCTGGCCACCGCGTGCGAGCCGGGTCTGGATCGCCACAGTTCCAGGGAGCACCTTCGCGAGCAATGCCGGGACGTTCCATTCCTTGGCAGCCGGGAGCACCGTCGCGACAGACGGGGCCGAGGGCGATGCCGGGCGATCGAACCAGGCCACCGCACCGGCGCCAACCCCTCCGCCGATGAGGCCCCCGAGTACGGCAGCCGAGGCGACCAGGCGGCGGACCGGCCGGTGGCGGCGCTCGTCGTGTGGTAGATCAGATGCCCGCCTCGCGCCTGCGCTTGCCCAAGTGTCGGTCGGCGCGCTCATCGGACACCACCCGTGCGTTGCGAGTTAGCGTGCAGTATCTCCATCCGCCGGTCGAGCTCGGCTTCGTCGATGTCTCCTGCGGCGAAGCGGCGTCTCAGGATCTCCTCTGGCTCAGAGCGGTCGGGGATCGCGTGCGATTCCCTGAAGCGACGCGAACCGAGGAACGTGAGGATTCCCCACGCCAGCACTCCCCAGATCAAGAACATCGGGGTGGCCATCACCAGCCATTCCCAGAGGTTCGGCCCGTAACCGTTCCCGTACCACATCGCTTGCTCCTCTTCTCACCTCTGGTCGGCGGTGCCGGCCGGTCAAGGTCAAGTTGAGTGCTGCGAGGTGGACCCGGCACGCAAGTGGGATGGAGACAGTGTGAAGATCGCTGAACCAGCCCTGAAGAGCTCAGGCCGGTGGATTCAACGCGACGGCCTCAGCTCCTCACCTCGCACCCAGTCGCCAAGGGAAGACGGATGACAATGCACGCCCCGCTGCCGGGCTTGCTGCGCAGCGAGACCTCGCCACCGTGGGCCACCACTAGCTCTTTTACCACTGAAAGGCCGATGCCAGTCCCTCCCTTGTCCCGCCCTGCGCGGCCCCGGAAAAAACGTTCGAAAATCTTCTGCTCCTCGTCGGGGGCCACACCAGGGCCCGAATCGCTGACCTCGATCACCGCCGAGCGCTCCTCGGTGCGCACTAGCAGCCTGACCGACCCCTGCGAGGGAGCGAACTTCGCAGCGTTGGTAAGGAGGTTGGAGATCACCTGATGAATCCGGTGCGGGTCGGCCCACACCACCGCTGGTGCGAGCTCACGGGTGAAGTCGATCGCCTTTGCTGCAAAGCGTCCGGCCAACGCGTCCGCCGCGCCGGCGGCAACCGTGGCGAGGTCGACGGGATGGCGCTCCAAGCTGAGGCCCGCCGCCTCGGCCGAAGCCAGCGTCTGGAGGTCCTCAACCATCCGCCCGAGACGTAGAACCTCTTCGTGGAGCGAGGACAGCGTCCCGGGATTCGGGTCGTTCACCCCATCTACGAGGGCTTCGAGCTCGCCTTGGAGCACAGCGATCGGGGTACGCAGCTCGTGGGCTACGTCGGCCACCATGGCATGGCGGAGTCGCTCGGCGCGCTCCAAAGAGGCCACCATGGTCTCGAAGGACCGGCTCAGCTCGCCCAGCTCGCCCGGACCGGACGCCCCGAGGCTGGCCAGATCTTTGTGGCCGGCCTCGACGGCATGGGCAGCCGCCGTCAGGCGTCGAATGGGCCGGACGAGCACCCTGGTGATCACCACCGCCATGACCCAAGCGACCAGTACCGCGAGTACGGCGCCCCCGGCGACACCCGTGCCAAGTTCGCTGCGAAACCGCTCGTCGGCCGGGCTGAGCCCCCCGGCAGGAAAGGCGAGGTGGAGGAGCCCGACTCGACGACTACCGACGACCAGCGATTGAGTGCGACGCACCGCTGCAGACGAGCTGAGCAGCCCCACCGGTCCAGCGCGCAACAACACCGCACCATCGGAGCCCTCGAGCTCCACCTCGGCGCCGACGGCGCCTGCGAGCACTACCGCCGGCTGGAGGTCACTGCCCGCCCAGCCGCCACGGGCCCGGTAGGCATTCTCGAGCGCTGAGGTCATCGCCGCAGTCGTACGCCGTTGGCTCGTCGCCGCCAGCTGCGCGACATCGGCGCGTTGCACGAAAAGGGTCACAACGGCCACCGTGGCGATCGCGACTACCGCCACGGCGACGAACGCGACGGCTAGACGGGTCCCGAGCGCGCCGAGCCTCCGGGTCCCCACCACCGTTATCGGTCGCGCCGCAGGCCGAGGCGGTAGCCGGCGCCGAGCACGGTCTCGATCACCTGCGGGGTTGCCGGGTCAGGCTCCACCTTTCGGCGCAGGTTCTTCACGTGTGAGTCCACTGTGCGCTCGTAACCCTCGAACTCATAGCCGCGCACCCGGTTGATCAGCTCGTAGCGGCTGTAGACCCGCCCCGGCGCGCCGGCCAACGCGACGAGTATTCCCCACTCGGTTGGCGTGAGATCGACCGGCTCACCGCGCACGTCTATCCGGTGGTGCTCCTCATCGATGCACAACAACCCCTCCCCATAAGAGGCAACGCTGGACTCATCGGACGCTGATCGGCCCCGTCGCAAGATCGCCTGCACTCGTAAGACCAGCTCGCGTGGGCTGAACGGCTTGGTCACGTAGTCATCGGCACCGTCCTCCAGGCCGGCGATTCGGTCGCGTTCCTCGCTCTTGGCTGTCAGCATCACGATCGGCACGTCAGAGAACGACCGCAACTCCCGGGCCACCTCCTCGCCAGGGATGTCGGGAAGCCCGAGGTCCAAGACGACAAGGTCGACAGGGCTGTGACGGGCGAAGCTGATCGCCTCGGCTCCCGCCGCGGTCGAGAACACCACGATGCCCTCTCGCTCGAGATAGGAGCGGACCAACTCTCTCAGCTTGTACTCGTCTTCGACGACCATCACCGTGGGCATCGCCGATCACCTCCGATCCCCCGCACAGTATCGGATCTCTCCGTACGTCCAGTGGGCTCCCTGTATCCGGCTCCTTCGCCCCGTGACCAGGCTGCCCGGAGCGCCGTGGCGGTCTCCATACCGCCTCCATAGTCCCTCGACGCCCTCCCCACATGTTCGTGTTGGCATAGGAACTGGTATCAGACCAGTAGAACCGAGGAGCCAATATGTCCGTCTCGCACTGCCCGCTGTGCCCACTCATCTTCCAGTTCCGTACGGAGGTGGAAGACCATCTCAGGAACGATCACCGCTCCCGAGCAGAGGAAGAAGCCGCCTTTGGCAAGGAACTTGAAGGAGCGCCACACGACCTGACCTGGTTGCGGCTCAGAGCGCTCCAGTCCGCCGCGTCGGACCCCTCGGTGTCGCTGCTGCTCGACACTGCCCCGGGAGCCATGATGACCTCGCTTGACGCGGCACGCCTCCATCGCCTCGCTCGCAAGGCCCGCCAGCGCCTCAGCCTCGAGGTGCGAGGTGGCGACCTCAGCCACCTCGAGCACCGCCTTGCCCGCGCCGTCGCGGCAGCGGAGGGCGGTCCGACTGACTGCGGCATTGCAGTACTCGTAAGCGCCAGACAGCTCGCAATTGTCCGGCTCCCCCTCGAGCCCAAGGAGAGGGTTGTTGTCGACCCGACGTTTGCCACCCGAGACCTGTTCGACGCGCTTCAGTCCTCTCCCCCATACCGCGTTGCTGTCCTCGACCCTGGCGCGCCACGGCTCTTCGAAGGCTGCGGACACTCACTCAGGGAAATCACAGAGGGCACCGGGGTTCTTGCGACAGAGGCTCTCCCAGCACTCCGACTATGGGGCATCGGCCGGGCCGTCACCGGCCGGGCCGAATCACGGACGCCGCGTCTGCACCGGCTGCAAGCCACCGTGGACATGACCGACGAATTGCTCGACATGCGAAGCGCAGCTACCGCTGTGCTCCCACTCGTCATCGTCGGTCCTCCACGCGTGGTCTCTTTGTTCCGTCGTCGCTCACGCCACGGAGCAGACGTGATCGGCGACGTCCGGCACATCCAGCGACGGCCCTCGGTTCACGAGATCCAGAGGCTCGTCGGGCCTGCAGTCGAATCTTTGCGGCGACGATTCGCTGACGAACGGATCGCCCAACTCGAACGGGCGGAGAGCAAGCAAGAGCTTGCCTGGGGGATCAAGACCGCCCTACCGGCAGTTCTTGCAGGCCAAGTCGAGCACCTGTGGGTCGGGCGAGATTACATGGTGCCCGCACGAACCCTCGGTGGTGACGGGATACTCCAGATCATTGACGATCCCGAGACGCCCGGTGTGGTCGACGACATCGTCGACGACCTCATCGAAATCGCCGTAAGCAAGGGAACGCCGACCGATATCGTCGACTTCAACGCATCTGACCCTGGCCGTGCATGCCCCGACCGTGCTGAGGGAGGCGTGGCCGTGCAGATCAGGCCCGCAGCCGCCGGCCCGTCCATGACGCCAAGTACCACAGCGGCCTGATGGCACCCACCACTCTCGAGAACGGCGCCCTCAATCGGACGAAGGAACCGTTTGGGAGCATCGAGCCGACCCGCCGCCTGACGCACTGCGGCCGAGAGCCCGCAAGAGGAGAGATCATGCCCGCCCTCGCGATGAACCAGGACCAGACTGCACTCGCTTCAGCACTCGCTTCAGCACACAGTACTACCGCCGGCATCGCCATCCTGACCGATCAGCTCCAGGCCATTGCCGCCTCCCTGGTCCACATGGATTGCGACTGCTTGGACGCCGCCACCTGGATCGCGTTCGACACCGCCCTGGCTTCTGTGCACGTTGCCCTCATCGTGCTTGGGGACTTGGCTCTCCACGACACCGAAGCAGGTGCTCGAACCGACCGACCGACCGACAACTCCGATAGGAGATCCACAACACCACGACCGCTTTCTGAGCAACTACTTGGGATACGGAGCGAACGCGTCTCCTGGTTAGTCTGCCTCGAACAGGCCGAACTGGCGCCGCCCTAGTTCGCGGTCGTCGAGCGCGGAACCGGGCCCGAGGAGCTTAGGGTCCACCGATACTTAGCCCGCGCGTAGTACAGTGGGGGCGTGGAGGCCAGCCGAGAGGAGCTTGCGCGGTTCTTCGGGGTGGTCCTCCCGCACCTGAACGAGATGCAACGCCGTGTCGTCGTCGGGGCGATGGCGGTCGGTCTCGGGCGCGGTGGCAAGTCCGCGGTGGCAGACGCTTCAGGGATGAGCCGCAACACCGTGATCAAGGCCGAACGCGAGGTGATCGCCGGAATCGAGCCGTCCACTCGCCAACGTGCGGTCGGCGGTGGGGACATCAAGGCGGAGATCAAGCAGCCCGGTCTCCTCGAAGCCCTCGACGAGCTGGTGAACCCCGAGACTCGGGGCAATCCGATGTCGCTGTTGCGCTGGACGTCGAAGTCCACCGCGAAGTTGGCCGCAGAGCTCGTCCACCAGGGTTTTGCGATCACCGACGACACGGTGGGGCGGATCTTGAAGTCTCTTGGCTACAGCCTCCAAGCGCCGGCGAAGGAGAAGGAAGGCGCATCTCATCCCGACCGCGACGCCCAGTTCGCCTACCTGAACGACCAGGCCACGTCCTTTGTCGAGGCTGCCCAGCCGGTGATCTCCGTCGACACCAAGAAGAAGGAGCTCGTCGGCGAGTTCTCGAACAAGGGCAGGGAGTACCAGCCAGCGGGCGAGCCAGTGCGGGTGAACGTGCACGACTTCGTCGACAAAGAGCTCGGTCGAGCTGTCCCCTCTGGGATCTACGACCTCGCCAACGACGAGGGGTGGGTCTCGGTCGGCGACTCGGCCGACACCGCAACCTTCGCCGTCGAGGCCATCAGGCGGTGGTGGAACGAGATGGGACGGGCCCGCTTTCCCGAGGCCACGCGACTACTTGTCACCGCTGACGGGGGAGGGTCGAAGGGCCACCGAGTCCGCCTGTGGAAGCTCGAGCTCGCCAAGCTAGCGAAGGAGACCGGTCTCGACATCACGGTCTGTCACTACCCGCCGGGCACGAGCAAGTGGAACCGCATTGAGCACAAGATGTGGAGCTTCATCTCGATGAACTGGCGAGGACGGCCGCTCACCTCCTACCGGACCATCATCGAGCTGATCTCTGCAACGACGACAGCCACGGGCCTCACGATCCGCGCCGAAGCCGACACCAACCACTACGAAACCGGCACCAAGGTCACCGACAAGGAGCTCGCCGCCATCCCACTTGAGCGCCATGACTTTCATGGTGACTGGAACTATACGATCGCTCAGTCAAACTCTCGGTGAGCCATAAGCCCCGCACCTGCCGAGAGGCACACGAGGGCGCTCGCCCGCATGCGCCGCGACTCGGTCGGCTGGGCGTCGGCCAAGGAGAGGTAGGAGGCGATCTCTGCTTTCGAGTAGGGAGCCTTGGC
>JAKAQW010000313.1 GCA_021819525.1 Actinomycetes bacterium | reverse complement strand
GGGAACATGACCATCCCCGCCGCGGCGCCGCCTGACCCCCCACCCCCCATGCGTTACGATAGCGTGACGATATGTCGATGGTCGCCTGCGCGTGGTGCAGCAGCCCTTTCACCCGCTCAGGCAGGCCCCGCTTCTGCTCTGACGCCTGCAAGCAAGCACATTGGTGAGGGCGCCGGAGGTTTTCGTACACCGGTTCCGGTCGTTTCCGTACATCGGTTCCGGGGTTTTCGTACAGCTGCTGGTGGGGTGGCCTGGTAGGGCCGGGGTGAGTTGAGGGCAGGGGCACCCTGCTCGGACTGTCCGACCAAGACCGTCCGAAGGGGTGCCCGTGCCCAGGCCTCATGTCAGCATGCGAAAGATCCGTGATGTCCTGCGGTTGAGCTTCGGCGAGCAGCTCAGCTTGCGCCAGGTCGCCGCTTCGTTGCAGTTGCCGCACACGACGGTGGCTGACCATGTCCGGCGTGCCAAGGCCGCCGGGCTGGGATGGCCACTGCCTGACGGCTTCGATGACGACGCTCTCGAAGCCCGGCTGTTCGCCACTCAGGCGCCTCGAGCCGATCCCCGGCCGTCTCCGGAGTGGGAGCAGGTGCACCGGGAACTGCGCCGCCCGCACGTCACCTTGATGCTGCTGTGGCACGAGTACCGGGAGGTCCACCCCGACGGGTGGGGTTACAGCCAGTTCTGCGAGCACTACCGGCGCTGGCAGGGACGCATCGACGTGGTGATGCGTCAGGAGCACAAGGCGGGTGAGAAGCTGTTCGTGGACTTCCCCGGCCGGCGGATCCCGATCTATGACGGTCGCGGCCGGGTGGCCTTGGAGGCCGAGCTGTTCGTGGCTGTGCTCGGGGCGTCCAGCTACCTTTACGCGGAGGCGTTCCCGTCCCAGGAGCTCATGTACTGGGTCGCCGCGCACGTGCACACCTTCGAGCACCTGGGGGGCTGCCCGGCGATCTGCGTGTGCGACAACCTGCGCTCGGGGGTGACCAGGGCGCACCGCTACGAGCCTGACGTCAACGCCACCTACCAGGAGATGGCCGCCCACTACGGGGTGGCGATCCTACCGGCGCGCTCCTACAAGCCCCGTGACAAGGCCAAGGCCGAGTCGGGGGTGCTGCTGGCCGAGCGGTGGATCATGGCCCGGCTGCGCAACCGGCGCTTCGACAGCGTCGCCGAGGCCAATGTCGCGATCGCCGAGCTGGTCGGGTGGATCAACGACCGACCGTTCAAGAAGTTGGCTGGCAGCCGGCGGTCCGTCTTCGAGGCCATCGACCGTCCTGCCCTGCGCCCCCTGCCCGAGCACCGCTACGAGTTCGCGACCTGGCGGCGGGCGAAGGTCAACATCGACTACCACATCGAGGTCCGAGCCGACCGCCACTACTACTCGGTCCCCTACCGCCTCGCCGGCGAGGTCGTCGAGGTCCGCCTGGCGGCCCGCAGCGTGGAGGTCTTCTACCGCCACCACCGCGTCGCCGCCCACCTGCGGTCCCACAGGCCCGGCTTCACGACCGACCCGGCGCACATGCCCGAGTCCCACCGCCGTCACGCCGAGTGGACCCCGGGGCGGATCGTGGCCTGGGCCACCCGGGTCGGGCCGGCCACCGCCAAGCTGTGCGAGACCGTCATGGCCGCCCGCCCGCACCCCGAGCAGGGTTTCCGCTCCTGTCTCGGGATCATCCGCCTGGGCGACCGCTACGGCCACGAGCGCCTGGAGGCCGCGGCCACCCGCGCCCTGGCCGTGCGAGCCCACTCCTACCGCTCCGTCGAGTCGATCCTGCGCTCCGGCCTGGACCGCCAACCCCTGCCCGCCGAGACACCCCGACCCGCCCACCCCCACCACCCGAACCTCCGCGGCCCCGACTACTACCGATGAAAGGAACCGCCGTGCTCACCAACCCCACCATCGAGGGCCTCCACGCCCTCAAGCTGCCAGCCATGGCCGCCGCCCTCACCGAGCAGACCGGCTCGGCCGCCCACCAGGGCCTCGGCTTCGAGGAACGCCTCGGGCTGCTCGTCGAGCGTGAGCTCGCCGAGCGGGAGCAGCGCCGCCAGGACCGCTACCTGCGCCAAGCCAAGCTGCGAGCCGACGCCGTCATCGAAGACGTCGACTTCCGCCGCCCCCGAGGGCTCGACCGCGCCCAGGTCATCTCCCTCGCCGAGGGCGGCTGGGTCCGCTCCCACCACAACGTCGCCGTCGTGGGCGCCACCGGGCTCGGCAAGACCTACCTCGCCTGCGCCCTGGCGAACGCCGCCATCCGCCGGGGCCACACCGCCTTGTACCTGCGCGCCAGCCGCCTGCACGACCAGCTCGGCATCGCCCGGGCCGACGGCCGCTTCGCCCGCCTCACCGCCACCTGGGCACGCATCGACGTCTTGGTCCTAGACGACCTGCTATTGAGACCGCTCAACGCCGACCAGGCCGCCGACCTGCTCGAGGTCATCGAGGACCGGGCCGGGCTGCGCTCCACCATCCTCACCAGCCAGCTGCCCATCGCCAACTGGCATCAGGCCATGGGGGAGCCGACCGTCGCCGACGCCGTCATGGACCGCGTCTGCGAGCAACTCCACCGCCTCGAGCTCACCGGCGAGTCCATGCGCCAGCCCGCCAGCCAACAAGCCAAACCGACCCGCAACCCGCCACGCCGATGAGCACCGATCCCAACGCCTCGCCAACCCCCAACACCCCGTCGTGTCACGATAGCGTCACGACCACGTGCCCGATCTGCCAACACCCCTTCGACCCGGTCGGGCGACAGAAGTTCTGCTCCGACGCCTGCCGGGCAGCCGCATACCGACGCCGCCGCGATGCCGGCCGCCCCGCCATCGCGGTCCCATCCCACCGGCCCCGCCGCCCCCTCACCGTCTACGAGTGCCAAGACTGCGGCAACCGCGCCGTCGGCGAGCAACACTGCGCCGACTGCGGCACCTTCATGCGCAGGGTCGGCCTCGGCGGCGAATGCCCCCACTGCTGCGAGCCCGTGGCTCTCACAGACCTGCTCGCCGAGGAGCTCATCGGCCCCACCTGCCCACCATCACCCTCGGCTACCAACCCACGACCACCGAAGGAGGTGTG
>JAKAQW010000081.1 GCA_021819525.1 Actinomycetes bacterium | reverse complement strand
CTGGGCTTCCCAGGCTACGAGCGCGTCCGGGGCCTCTACCGCGTAGCCGTACTCGAAGCCCATCGCCGCGTACTCCGAGAGCAGCGAGTCGTACACCCCGAAGTGGCCCGGCGCCGTCCCGCGGCCCGCCGACAGACCCTCGAGGTGGGCGAGAGGGACCCACTCGGCGCCGCTCTCGTAGTCGACCAGCACCGCATGGCGCTGACTGAACGTGCCACGGCGCGTGTCCTGACCCGAAAGACGCACGTCTGTGCCCTCCAACAGCAGTGACCCGAGAGCAAGCGCCTCGCCAAGCGCCCAGTCCACCTCGCCACCCGCCACCACGGTCGTTCGCTGGGCAAACTGTCGGGCCAGCTTCGGGTGCACGGTGAAGCCGTCGGGCACGGCTGTGGTAGCCGGTACCAGTCGGTCGAGCACCTCCTGGTCTACGCCAGTGTCAGGCACAGGCACGTCCGGGGCGGCACGGAGCGCAGGGATCGCCGTCGGGCGGGGGGGGTGCGTCTGGCGGGTCTCGTCGAGTGCCCGCTGGAGCTTGGCCTGGAAGTCGTCGAGCGCCTGCTCTGCCTCGTCCAAGGTGATGTCGCCCCGGCGGACCAGGAGCTCGGTGTAGAGCTTGCGCACCGAGCGCTTGCTGTCGATGATGCTGTACATGATCGGCTGGGTGTAGCTCGGGTCGTCGCCTTCGTTGTGCCCGTGGCGCCGGTAGCAGACCATGTCGATGACTACGTCTTTGTGGAACGCCTGGCGGAACTCGAACGCGAGCCGCGCCGCCCGGACGCACGCCTCGGGGTCGTCGCCGTTCACGTGGACGATGGGGGCCTGCACCATCTTGGCCACGTCGGTCGGGTACACCGACGAGCGAGCGGACTCGGGTGCGGTCGTGAAGCCGAGCTGGTTGTTGATGACCAGGTGGATCGAGCCGCCGGTGCGGTAGCCGGCCAGCTGGGAGAGCTCGAGCGTCTCGGCGACCACCCCTTGGCCGGCGAACGCCGCGTCACCGTGGATCAGCAGCGACAGCGCGGGAAAGCTCCGGCGCTCGGCGCCAGGCGCTCCGGCCCGCTCCTGGCGAGCGCGCACCATGCCTTCGACCACGGGGTCGACTGCCTCCAGGTGCGACGGGTTCGAGGCCAGTGCCAGGTCCAGCTGCTGGCCTCCTGCGGCGACGAAGGTGCCCGATGCCCCTTTGTGGTACTTCACGTCGCCGGATCCCTGGACGGTCTCGGGATCGAGGTCGCCCTCGAACTCCCGGAAGATCTCGCTGTAGGACTTGCCGACGATGTTGGCCAGGACGTTGAGCCGGCCCCGGTGAGCCATGCCGATCACCGCGTCGGACAGACCGGCCCGAGCCGCTTCGGTCAAGATGGCGTCGAGGACCACGATGGCCGATTCCGCCCCTTCCAAACCGAAGCGCTTCTGGCCGACGTAGCGGGTATGGAGGAACCGCTCGAAGGCTTCGGCCGCGTTCAGCCGGTCCAGCACGTGGCGCTGCTCCTCCACCGGCAGCTGCAGCGGCACGCCTTCGACGTGCTCCTGGACCCACCGCTTCTGGTCGGGATCCTGGATGTGCATGTACTCGATGCCCATGGTCCGGCAGTACGCGTTGCGCAGCACGTCGAGTGCCTCGCCGAGCGCCATGATCTGGTTGCCGGCCAAGCCGTCGACCACCCACTTGCGATCCAGATCCCAGACGGTGAGCCCGTAGGTGGCCGGATCCAGCTCGCTGTGCAGCGGCGGCGCCGAGGCGGCCAAGGGGTCGAGGTCGGCGATCAGGTGGCCGCGCACCCGGTACATGTTGATCAGGCTCTGCACTCGAACCTGCTTGACGAGGCGCTCACCCTGGTCGTCGAACGGGTTCCGGTCACGCTGCCACGGCTCGGGCCCGAGCGGCACGTCCATCGCCGAGAAGACCTGCTCGTAGAAGTCGTGGCCCCCGAGCAGGCACTCGGCCACGTGCGAGAGGAACAGCCCCGACTCGGCGCCCTGCACCACCCGGTGGTCGTAGGTGGAGGTCACCGTGACGACCGGTCCGATCCCGAGATCGGCCAGCACCTGGCGGTCGGCCCCCTGGTACTCGGCGGGGTAGTCGATGCTCCCCACACCGATGATGGCCCCCTGACCCGGCATGAGGCGCGGCACGGACTGCACGGTGCCCAGGGTGCCGGGGTTCGTGAGGGTCACGGTGGCGCCGGAGAAGTCGTCGGGCGAGAGCTTCCCGGAGTGGACCTTGCGGACCAGGTCCTCGTAGGCCACCACGAACGACCGGAAGTCGAGCAGGTCCGCATCGCGCACCACGGGGACCAGCAGCGTCCGGCTGCCGTCGGCCTTGGCCACGTCGACGGCCAAGCCCAGCCCGACATGCTCGTGGCGCCGCACCGCGGGGTGTCCCCTGCCGTCCCCGTCTGCCACATAGCTCACGTTCAGCGCCGGCACGGCCCGCAAAGCCTGCACGATGGCGTACCCGATCAAGTGGGTGAAGCTGACCTTGCCACCGGTAGCCCTGGCCAGATGCTGATTGAGTCGACCGCGGTTGACCACCAGCAGCTTGGCCGGCACCGTCCGGACACTGGTGGCGGTAGGGACTGCCAGCGACGCTTCCATGTTCGCCACGATGCGTGCCGCCGCGCCCCGCAACAGCACCGCTTCGTCGCCTGCGGCGGTGGCACCATCCGGTGACGACGTGCCCGGAGCTGCCGAGCCGGGCTCTCCCGCTCGCGGCACCGTCGCCGTCGAGGCGGTTCCCAGCCCACCGGCCACAGCACTGCCCGCTGCCCCGTTGGCGTGACCCCCCCTCGCTCCGTTGGTGCCGGTCGCGCCCGGCGCCGGAGCACCCGCCTCGAGCACCACACCCACGTCGGCCGACGAGGCACGTGGTGCCTCTGCCAGCGGTGCGCCCTGCGCGCCCGGGGGAACGTAGTCGGCGAAGAACTCTCGCCAGCTGTCGCTCACCGAGCCGGGGTCGGCGCGGTACTGCTCGTACATGTCGTCGACCAGCCAGGCATTGGGGCCGAGCGCGCCGCCGGCCAACCGGGCCGCAGCAGGAGAGAGGGGCGCGTCCATAGCTCCATGCTACCGGCCAAGCCAGCGCTCCCGACGATGGCTCCGAACCGGCACCCGACCCACGGCTGCGGCCGCCCTCGCGGTGCCACGCCCGGGACCGGCTTCGGCCCTACCTGGCAGTGGCCCACCTCGTGGCGCTCCCAAGGTTCCCGGCGGCGGGCGGCGGGCGGCCCAGTCGGTCCCGTCGTGGTGGCGACCTAGGCTGGCGCACCGTGACCGACTGGAACCTTGCCGATGTATGGGAGACCGTCGCGGATGTCCTCCCCGATGCCCGCATGCTCGTCCACGACGGCCGGAGCCGGAGCTATCGCGAGGTGGACCGGCGCGCCAACGGCATAGCCCGGACGCTCCTCGACCATGGGGTCGTCCGCCAGGACAAGGTCGCCCACTACCTCTACAACTGCTCCGAGTACCTCGAGTCGATGTTCGCCATGATGAAAGCTGGCCTCGTGCCGGTGAACACGAACTACCGCTACGAAGACGACGAGCTGCTCTACCTGTGGGACAACGCCGACGTGGTGGCAGTCGTCTTCCACGGGTGCTTCGCCGAGCGGGTCGAGCGGCTTCGGCGACGCACGTCGATAGGGCTGTGGCTGTGGGTCGACGACGGCAGCGGCCCCTGTCCGAGCTGGGCCACCGACTACGAGGCCGCAGCCGCCTCGGGCGGCGCTGGTCCAGTCCGCGCGCCGTGGGGACGCAGTGGCGACGATCTCTACCTGCTCTACACCGGTGGCACCACCGGTATGCCCAAAGGCGTCATGTGGCGCCAGGACGATCTCTTCGCCCGCATCAACAGCGGCAACCTCGTCCAGGTGCCCGAGGACGGCGGCCTGGACGGCGTCCGGCACACCATCGTCGGCCCTGGACCGGTCCACCTGCCGGCCTGCCCACTCATGCACGGCACCGGCGCCTTCACCTCGATCGGCGTGCTCGGCATCGGCGGGAGCGTGGTGACGCTCCCAGTACGGCGGTTCGATCCGGTGGCGCTGCTCGACACCGTGGACAGCGAGAACGTCAACACCGTGGCTATCGTCGGTGACGCCTTCGCCAAGCCCATCCTGGCTGCCTTGGACGAGCATCCGGGCCGCTGGCGGCTCTCGACCTTGGTGGGGATGATCTCCTCGGGTGTCATGTGGAGCGAGGAGACCAAGAGGGGGCTGCTCGCACACCACGAGTCGATGATGCTGATCGATGCCTTCTCCTCCTCGGAGGCTCTGGGCATGGGGGTGTCGAGGTCCACCGGGGGCTCCGCCGAGCACACAGCGCAGTTCACCTTGGGGCCCGATGTCCGAGTCGTCGACCCCGCGACCGGCCGCGACGTGGTCCCGGGCTCGGGACAGCGGGGGGTCGTGGCCCTCGGTGGGCGTAATCCGCTTGGCTACTACAAAGATCCAGCCAAGACAGAGGCGACGTTCCGGGTGTTCGACGGGCGTCGCTACTCGGTACCCGGAGACTGGGCCGAGGTCGATGCCGACGGAGCCGTGCACGTCTTGGGGCGAGGATCGACGGTCGTGAACAGCGGCGGCGAGAAGGTCTTCCCCGAGGAGGTGGAAGAGGTCATCAAGCGCCATCCGGCGGTACGTGACGCAGTGGTGGTCGGCCTGCCCGACGAGCGCTTGGGTGAGGTCGTGACAGCCGTCGTCGAGCTCCGCGAAGGCTCTGGCGCCACCGAGGACGAGATTATCGACCACGTCCGTGGCCTGCTCGCCCGCTACAAGGCGCCACGCCGTGTCCGCTTCGTCCCCTCCGTCGGACGGGCCCCGACCGGCAAGGTCGACTACCGCCGGCACCGCCGCGAGATGACCGAGTGGGCATCGGCCTGCTCGAAGGCGGGCTGAGGCGGAACCTGGGCGGGCTTCAGAGCCCCCGGGCTGAGCGGGGTGCAGTCGGCGGGCTGAGCGGGCTTCAGAGCCCTCGGCGGGCTGAGCGGGCTTCAGAGACCCCGGACTGAGCGCCACCGCGTAGGGCCAGAGCGGGAGCACGACCGAGGGCCCCGAGATGACGTGGCCCGGCCGGGCGACGTCAGCGGCTCTTGGGAAGAGGAGAAGCGCTCTGCACCAGAGCAGAGTCCCCGAGTGGGGCCAGCCGGACGTGGGGGGATCAGGTCAGCCTTTGTTCGCGCCGTGGGCACGCACGAAGTCGTTCACCGCGTAGTAGGCATCGATCGACTCGCCGGCGTCGCCCCAGAAGCCTTCGAGGACGTCGAAGGCCATCTGCCCCTGCTCCACGTAGAAGTTGTTCACGTCGGTGATCTCGAGCTCGCCACGGCCCGAAGGCTCGAGGGTCTCGATCACCTGGAAGACGTCGGGGGCGTAACAGTAGATGCCGGTGACGGCGTACGTGCTCGGGGGATCCTCAGGCTTCTCCACGATGCGCTCGATGCGGCCGTCGGCCCCGAAGCGCGGCACGCCGAGATGCCGCAGATGTGCCGGATCACGCTCTTCGGTGAGCAAGATACGGGCCCCGGCCTCCTGGGCGCCGAAGCGCTGCACCATGCCGGCGATGCCGCGCTCCACGATGTTGTCGGCCAGGATGACGAGCACCGGGTCGTCAGCGGCGAACCGCTCGGCCAGACCGAGGGCTTCGGCGATGCCACCTGGTCGCTCCTGGTAGGCGTAGAACAGTCGTTCGATGCCGTACTCGTGCCCGTTGCCGAGCAGCCGCAGGAACTCCCCGGCGTGCGTCCCCCCCGTCACCAGCATGATGTCGGTGATGTCGGCCTGGACCAGGGCTTCGATGGCGTAGCTGATCATGGGCCGGTCGTAGATGGGCAAGAGGTGCTTGTTGGTGATCCGGGTGAGCGGGTGGAGCCTGGTCCCACTTCCCCCGGCCAGGACGACGCCTTTCACCGCCGGCCCCCGGCGGACCCACCCGGACCCGGACGTTCGACCTCCACCTGGAACTGCCCCACCTGCGACACCCCCTCCGGGCGGGTCGTGGTGCTCGCCTCGAAGACGACCGCCCCGTTCGCGATGGAGCTGGTCATCGTCGGCAGCCCCCGCCGGGCAGCCGACCCCGCGTCGTCACCGAGCTCATGAGTCCAGGAAGCGGCGGATGCCGATGGCCGAGCCCGCCGCACCGATGACCACACCGATCACGGCGACCAGCACCACGGTCATGGCCACCTCGGGTGCCGGCGTCCGCATGTCGTAGAGGAGCGAATTCACGTCGTGCCCGGCGAAGTGGTCGAGCACGGCGTGCAACCCGATCGTGACCAGCACCGCCACAGCGGCGCCCGCCACCCCCTGCACGATGCCTTCGAACATGAACGGGATACGGATGAACCAGTTGGTGGCGCCGACGAGCTTCATCACCGACACTTCCCGGCGCCGCGCGAAGATGGCCAGCCGGATGGTGTTCAGGATCAGCACGGCCGCCGACAGCAGCAGGATCACCGCCAGGACGAGGAAGACGGCGTCGAGGACGTGCACCACCGTCTCCATGGTCCGGATGGCTTTCTGGGGGTACTGCACCTGACCGTCGACACCGGGGAAGCCGGTGAACTGCCTGGCCACTGCGGCCGCCTCCGAGGGCTGGCTCAGCACGCAACGCCACGAGGCAGGCGTCGTCGCCACGCTCAGCACCGACGCAGCGCTCGGATCGAGCAGTCGCTTCGCCTGCGCGTAGTCGGCCGCCTGGCTGCTGTAGGTGCAGCTCTTGACGTACGGCAGCTGCGTGAGCTGCTGGTCGATGGTGTGCTGCTGCGCGGTTGGCGTGGTCGGCACAGGCGTCGTCGGGTCGAGGAAGACCAGCACGTTGACGCCGTGCTGCCACTGGCTCGTCGCCTGGGCGACACCCTGGCGCAGCAGGAGCGACACGCCCACCAGTGACAGCGACACGGCTACGGTCAAGATGGCGGCGATGGTCATCAACCGGTTACGCCAGAGGTTCGTGGCCGTCTCGCGGGCCACGTACTGCGCGGAGACTGCCATGGCTCAGGTCCCGTACCCGTAGACGCCGCGCTCCTGGTCGCGGACCAGCTCACCGCGGTGCAGCTCCACGACCCGCCGGCGCATCTGGTCGACGATGCCCGCGTCGTGCGTGGCGATCACCACCGTCGTCCCGGTCCGGTTGATCCGGTCGAGCAGCTTCATGATCCCCTGGCTGGTGGCAGGGTCCAGGTTGCCGGTGGGCTCGTCGGCCAGCAGCAACAGGGGACGGTTGACGAACGCTCGGGCCACTGCGACGCGCTGCTGCTCACCACCGGAGAGCTCGCCAGGCAGGCTGTCGCGCTTCTTCCCCAGTCCGACCAGGTCGAGCACCTGTGGCACCTGGGACTCCACGACGTGGCGGGGTCGGCCGATCACCTCGAGGGCGAAGGCCACGTTCTCGAAGACGGACTTGTTCGGCAGCAGCCGGAAGTCCTGGAACACGCACCCGATGTTCCGGCGCAGATATGGGATCCGCCATGGGCTCAGACGGGCGATCTCGCGACCGGCCACCCAGATGCGCCCCTGGTCAGGGGTCTCTTCGCGGAGCAGCAGGCGGATGAGCGTCGTCTTGCCCGAGCCCGAGGGTCCGACCAGGAACACGAACTCGCCCTTGTCGATGTCGAGCGACACGTCGCGCACGGCGACGGTCCCGGCTTTGTAGGCCTTGGTGACGTTTTCGAATCGGATCATGTTGACGAGGCCCCCATCACACCCGACCGAACCGTGTGGTTGGCACATGGCAATGGCGGTGCGCACCATAGCACCCGTCGGCGCCAGCGCGCCGGATCGTCGCCGGAGCACCTGGCGGACGGCACCGGCAGCACCTCACGGCGTCGTACGTCGTGGCGGCGCCCGGAGGCCGGGCGACCGCCCGAACTTGCGACCCCAGGACCCGCACCCCCTGGCGCTGACCCGATCCGCTGCGGCCCTGCCCAGCTCCCGGAGCTGCCGACCGAGAACGGCCGTGGCGGCTCCAGGAGGCCATCGTGCCGCTCCCTGCGGCACGGTAGCGGTCCCGGCTGGCGCACCACCCACACCGCCACACGCGCCATGCCGGAGCAGGCACGGGCAGGTGCGCGTCAGCTGGCCTCAGCCCGGCGCCGGCGCAGCTCGGCCTCGATGAACGCGCCGATATCGCCGTCGAGCACCGCATCCACGTTGCCGGTCTCCAGCTCGGTGCGCAGATCCTTCACCAGCTGGTATGGAGCCAGGACGTAGTTCCGTGCCTGGTTGCCCCAGGCCACGTCCACCTTCGGCCCCGACAGCTGCTCCATCGCCGCTCGGCGCTCGGCGTCGCGTACCGCCGCAAGCTTCGACACCAGGATCTGCATTGCCCGGGCTTTGTTCTGATGTTGGCTGCGCTCGTTCTGGCAGGAGACCACGATGCCGGTCGGGAGGTGGGTGAGGCGCACCGCCGAATCGGTCTTGTTCACGTGCTGGCCTCCGGCACCCGACGACCGATAGGTGTCGATCCGCAGCTCCTTGTCCTCGACGGACACCACGTCGTCGCTGTCGTCCACCAGCGGCGTGACGTCCAAGGAGGCGAAACTGGTCTGCCGGCGGTGTTGGGCGTCGAACGGCGAGATACGCACCAGGCGGTGCACGCCGCGCTCCGCGGTGAGCAGGCCGTAGGCGAACCGCCCCTTCACGATGAAGGTGGCCGACATGAGCCCGGCCTCCTGGCCTTCGGTGACTTCGTCCACCTCCACCTCGAACCCGCGCCGCTCCGCCCATCGGGCGTACATCCGCAGGAGCATCTCGCACCAGTCCTGGGCATCGGTCCCCCCTGCGCCGGCGTGGAGCTCCACGATCGCATCGTGGTCGTCGTACGCGCCGGTGAACAACGACCGGAGATCGAGCTCGTCGAGGCGGCGCCCGACGCTGTCGAGCAGGTCGGCCAGCTCGGCAGCCAGGGCGGGATCCGGCTCGTCTTCGAGCAACCCGAGAAGGATCTGCCCGTCGGCCAGCTGAGCGGCGAGGGCGTCGATGGTGGCGATGTCGTCGGTGACCCGGCCCAGCTCGGAGGTGACTGAGCGTCCACGCTCCGGGTTCTCCCACAGATCCGGGCGAGACGCCTCGTCTTGCAAGGTGTCACGCCGGGCCAGCAGGCGATCGTAGCCGAGGTACCGGCGCGCTTCGTCGAGCCTCCGGCTCGCGACCTCCAGCTCGCCGGCCCCGTCTCGCCCCGAGAGCGGTGTGCCGGCAGCGTCGTCACCCACCACGCCGCCCGGGCGGGCTGCACCGGGCCGACGGTCCTCGATGCTCAGGACGCGCCATGACAGACCTTGAACTTCCTGCCGCTCCCGCACCAGCACGGTTCGTTGCGGCCGACCTTCCGCTGGGCCTTCCCGCCCGGCTGGGCTCCTGCCCGCGGTGGGGCACCCGCCGGCTGGGGCTGGGGACCTGCTCGCTGCGAGGACCCCTCGCCGGGAGCGCCGGGCCGGCCAGCGCCCGCGCCGTCGCCGCCGCGCGGCAACACCCGGGATCCGGTGGCGTCGATCAGGCCACCACGAGAAGGCACCTCACCCCCGCGCAGCCCACCGCCGGAGCCGGCGCCTCCAGGCACGGCCCCGCCGGACCTCGCTCCGCCAGGCCCCGCACCGGCCAGCACCACGTCCGCCGCGGGCATGGCCATCGCCGCCCCCATGGCGGCGAGCAGGCCGTCGCCCCCGACGGGATCCTCGGCTGCCAGGTAGCTGGCCTGGGTGAGGTCGGGCTCCGCAGCCAGGTCGCTCACCACTTGGACGTGCAGGACGTAGCGAAGGTAGTCGTCGTCGATAGCGTCCATCATGCGCCCGAACATGTCGAAACCCTCGGCCTGCCAGGCGACCAGGGGATCCTGCTGGCCCATGGCCCGCAGGTTGATCCCTTCGCGCAGGTAGTCCATCTCGGCCAGGTGGTCTCGCCATCGCTGGTCGATGATCTGGAGCATCACCTCGCGCTCGACCTGGCGCGCTTCCTCGGCCCCTCCCGGGAAGTGCTCGTCGCGGGAGTGGTAGTAGTCGAGCGCCTCGGCCAGCACGCTCTCGGTGACGTGCTCCAGCGTCGCCGCCTCGGCGAGATCCTCGGGCGTGAATTGGGTCGGGTAGTACTGCTCCAGCTCGCTGACCAGCGCGTCCAGGTCCCAGCTCTCGGGGTACGGGTCGGGACAAGCCGCACGCACCACGTCCTGCACCACGGCCTCGAGCTGCTCCTCGGTGTGGGCCCGCAGATCCTCGCCGTCGATGATCTGCAGCCGGCGGGCGTAGATCACCTTGCGCTGCTCGTTCAGGACCTCGTCGTACTTGAGGACGTCCTTGCGGATCTCGGCGTTGCGCCCCTCTACGGTGTTCTGCGCCCGCTCGATGGCCTTGGTCACCATCCTCGCCTCGATGGGGACGTCGTCGGGGAGTGCCCGGGTCATCACCCACTGCATGGCGTTGGTGGCGAAGAGCCGCATGAGCTCGTCCTCCAACGACAAGAAGAACCGGCTCTCTCCGGCGTCACCTTGGCGGCCCGAGCGACCTCGAAGCTGGTTGTCGATCCGGCGGCTCTCGTGCCGCTCGCTGCCGAGGACGTAGAGGCCTCCCGCCTCGCGCACCTGGTCGCCCTCGTCACGGCAGTGCTTCTCGAACCGCTCCAGCTGCCGCTGGAGCTCGGCTCGGCCCTCGTCGCTGTCCGGATCGAGGCCTTGGGCGAGGACCTCGTGGCGGGCAAGCCCCTCGGGATTGCCGCCGAGCAGGATGTCCACGCCGCGACCTGCCATGTTGGTCGCCACCGTCACCGCCCCGAACCGGCCGGCCTGGGTGACCACCTCCGCTTCCCGAGCGTGCTGCTTCGCGTTCAGCACCTCGTGGGGGATGCCGCGCCGCTCGAGCAGGCGCGACAGGTGCTCGGACTTGGCGACCGACGCCGTGCCGACCAGCACGGGCTGGCCCTGGCGGTGGCGCTCCACGATGTCCTCGATGGCCGCGTCGAACTTCGCGTCCTCGGTCTTGAAGATCAGGTCGGGGTGGTCGACACGCACCATGGGCAGGTTGGTCGGGATGGGCACCACCGCCATGCCGTAGGTGTTGGCGAACTCGGCTGCCTCGGTCTCCGCCGTGCCCGTCATCCCCGCCAGCTTGTCGTAGAGGCGGAAGTAGTTCTGCAAGGTGATGGTGGCCCAGGTGTGGTTCTCCTCTTTGATCCGCACCCGCTCCTTGGCCTCCACCGCCTGGTGCAGCCCCTCGGACCAACGCCGGCCCTCCAGCGTGCGACCGGTGAACTCGTCGACGATCTTCACCTCACCGCCCGCGACGAGGTAGTCCTTGTCACGGTGGTACAGCTCCTTGGCCCGCAGCGCCTGGCTCAGGTGATGGACGTAGTTGATCGAGACCAGGTCGTAGAGGTTGTCCACCCCGAGCTGGCGCTCCACCTTGGCGATGCCGGACTCGGTCGGCACCACGATCCGCTTCTCCTCGTCCACCTCGTAGTCCTCGTCGGCTACGAGGGTCCTGGCAATCCCGGCGAACTGGTAGTAGAGCTTCGCCGACTCGGCGGCCGGCCCCGAGATGATGAGCGGCGTGCGGGCCTCGTCGATGAGGATCGAGTCGACCTCGTCCACGATCCCGTACGCGTGGCCCCGCTGCACCATGGTGTCGCGCGAGCGTGCCATGTTGTCGCGCAGGTAGTCGAACCCGAGCTCGGTGTTGGTCCCGTAGGTGACGTCGGCCAGGTAGGCCTGGCGCTTGGCCTCGAAGTCGGTGATGTCGGGCCCGACCCGGCCCACGGTCAGCCCGAGGAAGCGGTGCACCTGGCCCATCCACTCGGCGTCGCGCCGAGCCAGGTAGTCGTTGACGGTGACCACGTGCACGCCCTTGCCAGCCAGCGCGTTCAGGTACACCGGCAAGGTGGACACCAAGGTCTTTCCCTCACCGGTCTTCATCTCCGCGATCCACCCGAAGTGCAAGGCGGTACCGCCCATGAGCTGTACGTCGAAGTGGCGCTGGCCAAGCACCCGGACGGCCGCCTCCCGCACGGTGGCGAACGCCTCGACCAGCAGGTCGTCGAGCGTCTCGCCAGCATCGAGACGCTCGCGGAACACCACCGTCTGGTGGGCCAGCTCCTCGTCTGACAAGGCCTCCATCTGGGGTTCCAGCTCGTTCACGAGCGGGACCAGCTCGGCGAGCCGCCGGACCTTCTTTCCTTCGCCGGCCCGCAGGACGCGCGTGAAGACAGTCATGAGACGATCACTCTACCCCTGCCCACCGGCTGCCCGACCGGCACGCCGCGCTCGTTCAGGCCAGCCGGTGGGCCCCGTGGTGGCGCGGGTGGCTGCGCGCGAGCAGCTTCCCCTTCAGCCGTTCCACCTGGTGCTCGAGCTTGTCGACCACCAAGTCGACCGCGGCCACCAGCTCGGCGGCTGCCGCACGGGCCCGGAGCCGATGTCCGTGACCGACCAGCACCACCTCGCACACGTAGGGCGCATCGGGCCGGTCGTGAGCCTCGCTCAGACGCACCTCGGCCTGCTCGAGCACCGGGGCGAGGCGCCCGAGGCGAGCGACCTTGGCATGCGCCACGCTGCGGACCTCGTCGGGCACCACCTCTTTGCAACCGATGACTGCGACGTCCACCCACGTACCTCCTCGGTCTGCGCCTGAGGCGCCCGCTACGGCGTCGCGGACAGCCGAGCGCCGGCGCACCTGTCGCCGCGCCGGTCGTGCCTCTGCGTCCACGACCAGAGTCCGTGCCCGGCTGACCTGGTCTTTTCCCCCACACTCGCCTGCCGAGGGAGTAGCCGGGCCCGCGTCGGCGACCGCTGGTTGCGACCCGACAACGCTCGAATGGACCGGTTTCACCCCTTCTCCGCCCGGCACCGATCGTCGGCACCGCCACGGGCAGGACTTACCTCTAAATCGCACCATGCTCAGCGACCAAGAGTCGCCTTACGTGGGTCGTTTCGCCTGCGACTGGCATCGACTTGCAACCACAGACCCGGGCACGGCCCATGACCAGAGCCTACGCCTTCGCCCTGCCAGCTGCCGAGCGGGCCGCCGCTGCCACCATCGGTTCGAGCACCTTGGCGATCACCTGGTAGCCGTCGGTGTTCGCGTGGATGTTCGGGCCGTAGGGGGCCGGCGCGCACATCCAGGTGAGAGTGCAGATCTTCGCCACGTCCACTGGCACCTGGCCGTGGCCGGCCAAGGTGGTCGTGGCGGTGTCGGTGGAGTCGAAGGCGGCACCCACCGAAGCGGTGGGAGCCCCAACCGTCGCGAACCCTTTGGCCAGCATGCCGTTCACGGATCCGAGAAGCTCGACACTGAGCGAAGCCACTGTCTTGCCCGTCGCGCCCAGGAGGTACTCGGCGAGGAAGGGATCGTAGAGGTTCATCGCGACGATGCGCAGCCCCGGGCCGCCGGCCGCCCGCAACGGAGCCATGATCTGGGGAACCTGCGTGCGGATGGCGCTGAGGCCGCTCTCCACGCACTTCAGGTTCACCTTGCCTCCCGGAGCGCAACCATCGACGTCGTTCGCACCGATGTCGATGGTGACGAACGCCATGGAGCGGCGGTGCCGGCGGATGAAGGCCACAGCCGCGTCTTCCTGAGATCCCTGCGCGTAGTGGCAGATCCCGCCGTGGAGCATGGTGCCGGTCGTCTCGCCGGGGCAGCCCATCTTCACCAGCACCAGGCCCGGGTCGCGTGCCCGCTCGGCCTTCCACAGGTCGTTGGCGTACCCTTGGGCGGTCACCTGCCCCGAGGGGTGAGCCGTGGTCGGCTGCCAACCGGCAGCCAGAGAGTCCCCCAGCGACAGGTAGTAGGTCGGCCGCGCCTTGGCGGGTGCCTGCGAGCCGCACGCGCTGAGCATGATCGCACCACCGAGCGCCACGGCAACCACCACCAGGATCCGCCACGGCGCCGCCGGCGACCGGCCAGGACCCGGCGACGGACCAGCACCGGAAGACGGGTCAGCACCGGGCGACAGACCAGGACCGGGCACTGGCTCAGTACCGGTAGGTGTCGGGCTTGTACGGGCCGTCGACCGGTACGCCGATGTAGGCGGACTGCGCCTCGGTGAGCACGGTCAGCTCGGCCCCCAGCGCGCCGAGGTGCAGCCGGGCGACCTTCTCGTCGAGCGCCTTGGGCAGCACGTAGACCTCGTTCCGATAGCGGTCGGGGTTGGTGAACAGCTCGATCTGGGCCATGGTCTGGTTCGTGAACGAGTTGGACATCACGAAGCTCGGGTGCCCGGTGGCGTTCCCCAGGTTCAGCAGGCGCCCCTCCGACAGCACGATGACCGCGTGGCCGTCGGGAAACGTCCACTTGTCGACCTGCGGCTTCACCTGCAGGCGGGTGACCCCCGGTGTGCGAGCCAGGCCGGCCATGTCGATCTCGTTGTCGAAGTGCCCGATGTTCCCCACGATGGCCTGGTGCTTCATCGCGCTCATGTGCTCGGCGGTGACCACGTCGCGGTTACCGGTGGCGGTCACGAAGATGTCGGCCCGGCCCACGACGTCGTCGAGCCTGGCTACCTCGAAACCGTCCATCACCGCCTGCAGGGCGCAGATTGGATCGATCTCGGTCACCACCACCCGGGCCCCTTGGCCCCGAAGCGCCTCCGCGCAGCCCTTGCCGACGTCGCCGTACCCGCAGACCACGGCCACCTTGCCCCCGATGAGCACGTCGGTCGCCCGGTTGATGCCGTCGATCAGCGAGTGCCGGCAGCCGTACTTGTTGTCGAACTTCGACTTGGTCACCGAGTCGTTCACGTTGATGGCAGGGAACAGCAGCTCGCCGCGGCGCTGCATCTCGTAGAGCCGGTGCACGCCGGTGGTGGTCTCCTCGGTCACCCCCCGGATGGCACTCGCGAGCGTCGTCCAGCGAAGCGGGTCCTCCTCGAGCGACCGATCCAGCAGTTCGAGCACCACCGCCTCCTCTTCCGAGCCGGCGGTGGACAGGTCAGGCGCCGAGCCCGCCTTCTCGACCTCGACGCCTCGATGGACCAGGAGCGTGGCGTCGCCGCCGTCGTCGAGGATCATAGATCG
>JAKAQW010000312.1 GCA_021819525.1 Actinomycetes bacterium | reverse complement strand
CGACTGCCATCCATGGGTTGGCAGAAGGAGCCTGCCAGCAGGCGAACACCATCCGACCCTGGGGACGCAGCGACCGGTGCAGGTTGGCGAACGCTGTGGCGGGGTCGGCGAAGAACATCACCCCGAACCGGCTGAACACGAGGTCGAAGGATCCGGACCCGAGATCGGCGACCTGGGCGTCGGCGCGGCGGAACCGGACCTGCGACAGGCCACTGGCAGCGGCCCGCTCTTCGGCCCGGGCGAGCATCGCCGCGCTGAGGTCCACGCCGAGCACGCTGCCACCCTCGCCGACTGCGGCCGCCAACGCGAGGGTGGTCGCGCCGCAGCCGCACCCGACGTCGAGCACCGCCTCGCCCGCCGACGGAGCCGCGGCCACCTGGGCCGCCGCGCCGAAGGGGCCGGTGTGACGCTCGGTCTCCTCCTCCGCCGCCACCCAGAGCGGACCAGCCACGTCGTTCCAGAACCGCTCCTGCTCCTCGTTCGCCGAGCAGGCTGCCGGGCCATTGGTCGTCACGATGCCTCCTCGTCGTCGGCTCGGCGCGAAAGCCCAGGAGCCGGGCTGTCGGTCGCAGATGCTACGTGGAGCTGCGATGCCCTCCGGCGACGTGGGGCCGGTCCCTCGGGCGATGGCCACGGCCTCGCCTGGAGGGCGACGAACCCGGCACCGGGCACCACGACCTCGTGCACCTGCTCCCCCACCGGGTCGTCGCTCGGAGCCTGCGTCAGCGTCGAGCAGGCGCCGCTGATCGTGAACCCGGCGTCTGCGAGCATGCGGCGGTGCTCGGCCAGGGTGAGGAACCGGGCGCCTCGGTAGAAGGGGTGGCCGGCGAGCCCCTGTGCCTCGTAGTGGCGGCCCAAGGCGCTGTCGAGGGGGACGACGCCGGCGACGAGGCGGCCCGAGGGGACGAGCACCCGCCTCGCCTCGCCGAGGAGGGCGGCGGGGTCGTCGGCGAAGCAGAGCGTGGCGACCACCACCACGGCGCCGAAGGTGCGGTCACCGAACGGCAGGCGCTCGCCGGCGCCCTGGACCACGGCGACGGCGCGCCCTGCAGCGAGCCGGAGCGGCGCCAGGGCGGGATCGACGCCAACCCCGAGGCCGAGGGCGGCAGCGAAGCGCCCCGAGCCGACGCCGACCTCGAGCCGCGGACCGGGTCCAGGAGGCAGGAGCGGGCGCAGGCAGGCGAGCTCGAGGTCGAAGAGCAGCTGCCCGTGCGCCGTGTCGTACCACGCGTCGTAGCGAGCGGTCAGCTTCTCGAACGCCGAGGCCGGTTTCTCCTGCACACCCATCGACTCCCCTCCTCGGTGACGCTCTGCTCGGGTGACGCTCTGCTCGGGTGACGCTCTGCTCGGGTGACGCCCGACCTCATCTTGGTGCTCCTCCTCGGCCGTTGCCTGGGTGGAGGTTCCGACCGCGACGCCGCCGACCGCGAGCACATCCCCGTGGTCCCCGTCACCGAGACCTTGGCCCCGGCCGGTACCACGTTCCAGGCATGGCAAGTGAGGGAGCTCCGACACATCGCCTCGGCACTCGCCCGGGCTGGAGGACGGCAGGGATGACGACGGAGCACGGAGCATCGATGGGGCGTTCCGCAGCCCGGGCACCCGCCGGCGACGGTGACCAGGTCGTGCACCTCGAGGACGCCGCCGTCAGGGTCGGGGAGAGGACCTTGTGGAGCAGGGCCAACCTGGACGTACGTGCGGGGGAGTTCGTCGCAGTGCTGGGCCCCAACGGGGTGGGCAAGTCCACGCTGCTCCAGGTGATCCTGGGCGCCCAGGCGCTGGCTGCAGGTTCCGTCCAGGTGCTCGGCGGCCCGCCAGGCATGCACAACGACCGGATCGGCTACCTGCCGCAGCGCCGGAGCTTCGACGCCTCGATACGCGTCCGAGGGGTCGACCTGGTCCGCCTCGGCCTGACCGGGACCCGTTTCGGGGTTTCCCTCCCCCTCAGGCGAGCGGCGCGCGAGCGGCACCGGCACGAAGGCCGGCGCGTGCAGGAGATGGTCGACCTGGTCGGGGCTCACGCCTATGCGGGGCGACCCATCGGGCAGCTCTCAGGAGGTGAGCAACAGCGGCTCCTCATCGCTCAGGCCCTCGTGAGCGGGCCGGCCCTGCTGCTGCTCGACGAGCCGCTCGAGAGCCTCGACCTCCCCAATCAGATGGCCGTGGCGGACCTGGTGGCCGAGATCTGCCGCAAGGAAGGGGTGACCGTCATGATCGTCGCACACGACGTCAACCCGATCCTCGGAAAGCTCGACCGCGTCGCCTACATCGCCGGGGGCCAGGTCGTCGCCGGATCCCCGGAGGAGGTCATCAACGAGGCGACGCTGTCCCGCCTCTACGGGACCCCGGTCGAGGTGATCCGCACGAAAGAGGGCCGTCTCGTCGTCGTGGGAGAGCCGGACGTCGCGCACCATCACCACGGCCCCCATGGAGAGCCCCTCGACCACCAGCACCACCACGACCTCCGAGCAGGCGCGGCCATCGCCGTGCTGGCGTCGGCGGTGGGCTGGTTCATGGTGCTTCGCCGCCAGAGCTTCGTCGGCCACACGATCGCCGTCGTCGGCTTCCCCGGGGCAGCTGGTGCCACGCTGGGGCTGTCGGCATTCGGCGGGTACTTCACCTTTTGCTTCCTGGCGGCAGTGCTCATCGCCGTCGTGCCGACGACGGCGGGCCGTGCGTTCAGCGACGAGAACGCCGTGACGGGAACCGTGCAGGCATTGCTGCTCGGGTTCGGCTTCCTGTTCGCCAGTCTCTACGGCGGGAACCTGAACGGCATCGACGCCTTGCTGTTCGGGAATTTCCTCGGCATCAGCAACGGCGAGGTGTTGGTCCTGGCGGTGATCTGCGTGGTGACGCTGGCGGCGATCGCCGTGCTGTGGGAGCCGCCCCTGTTCGCCTCGATCGATCCGGCGATGGCTGGGGCGCGGGGGCTGCCGGTGCGTGGGCTCGGGGCGGCCTTCCTGCTCTTGCTCGGGCTCGCCGCCGCAGGGGCCAGCCAGATGACGGGGGCGCTGCTCGTGTTCGCGCTCTTGGTGATGCCGGCGGCAACGGTCCAGCGGCTGACGAGCCGACCGGCGCTCGGACTGTGGCTGACCGTTCCTGAACA
>JAKAQW010000311.1 GCA_021819525.1 Actinomycetes bacterium | reverse complement strand
CCGCACCACCTGGCGGAGCACCACCTGGCGGAGCACCACCTGGCGGAGCACCACCTGGGACGGCACCACTGCCGGGGCAACCGGCTGCCGGCGGCGCACCGCTGGTCATGGCCGACGCCATCGGACGCGCGCTGCATGAGCTGATGGCCGCCGACGAGCGGATCCGGGTCTTCGGCGAGGACGTGGCCGACGCGGACGACGAGCTGTTGCCCGAGGTGGAGGGGAAAGGCGGGGTCTTCGGTGTGACCAAGGGTCTTCAGCGCAGCTTTGGGTCGGCTCGCTGCTTCAACACCCCGCTCGCCGAAGCGAACATCGTGGGCCGGGCGGTCGGTCAGGCGCTGCGCGGGCTGCGGCCGATCGCCGAGATCCAGTTCTTCGACTACATCTGGCCGGCCATGCAGCAGCTGCGCAGCGAAGCCGCCACCATCCGGTGGCGCTCGGCTGGGGCGTTCCGCTGCCCCATGGTGCTGCGGGTGCCCATCGGTGGCTACCTGACAGGTGGGGCCATCTGGCACTCGCAGTCCGGGGAGTCGATCTTCGCCCATATCCCGGGTCTCCAAGTGGTGTTCCCGTCGCGATCGGCAGACGCCGTCGGCCTGCTGCGCCGCGCCGCGGCCGGGGAGGATCCGGTGCTGTTCCTGGAGCACAAGCACCTCTACCGCCAGCGCAACTGCGCCGACCCCATGCCGCCACCTGGGTGGACGGTGCCGTTCGGGGCGGGCACCGTGCTCCGAAGCGGATCCGCTCTGACGGTGGTGACCTGGGGTGCCACGGTCTACCTGGCGCTGGCTGCCGCCGAGCAGCTCGCCGGCGAGGGCTTGGAGCTCGAGGTGCTCGACCTGCGCAGCTTGGCACCGTGGGACCACGACTTGGTGGCTGCCTCGGTGGCTCGCACCGGGCGCCTGCTGGTGGTGCACGAAGATGTGCGCACCGCCGGCTTCGGCGCCGAGGTGGCAGCCTGGGCGGCCGAGGAGTGCTTCTGGGACCTCGACGCGCCGATCGGACGAGTGGCTGCCGCCGACACCTGGGTGCCGTACGCGCCCGAGCTCGAAGAGGGCGTGCTCCCCCAGGTGGCCGACGTCGTGGCCGGCGCCAAGGCAGTCGCCTCCTGGTGAAGGTGGCTGCTCACTCCCGGGCCAGGCGAAACGGCATCCGGGCGACGGTGGCGTCGCAGCGGCGGCGCAGGACGTTGGCGAGGATCACGCCGCGTTGGTTCTGGAGGATCCGGTGCCGCCACTTGCGCGGCTCGACCTCGGGGATCAGCACCAGCACATGCTGGTAGGCACGCACTGCGGACGAGCGGAGGTAGGCGAGCATCGGGGCGCTTATCGATCGGGTGGCTGGGCGGAGGATGTCCAGAGCCACACCCGGGTTCCACTGGTCCCAGGCGGTCCGCAGGGCCTCCGCCCGCTCGTCGTCGAACTGCACGCTGACGGCGATCACGTCTCCGTCGAGCGACAGGGCAGCACCCAGGGCCTGCTCGGTCATGCGGGAGACGGCCGTGACGGTCACCACGGTCACGCTCCGCCCTGACGTCGGTTTGGCTGGGGTGGCGTCCAGGCCCAGCTCCTTGCCGACTTCGGCGTAGTACCTCGAGACCCGCGCAAAGCCGTAGAGCAGGACGGGAACCGTGACGATGACCACCCACGCCCCGGAAGTGAACTTCGTGACGATGAAGATGACGGTCGCCACCGCCGTCATCGCCGCGCCAATGCCGTTCAGGGTGGCCCGGGCCCACCACCGTTTCGGCCGCTTCGCCGCCCAGTGCCGGACGAGACCGGTTTGGGAGAGGGTGAAGCCGGTGAACACCCCGATGGCGAAGAGCGGGATCAACGCGTTCGTGTTCGCGTTCACCGCGACGAGCAGCGCTGCGGCGAGCACTGCGAGGACCACGACGCCGTAGCGGTACACCGGGCGGTCCGCTCTGAGGCCGAACACGTGGGGGACCAGGTTGTCCCGGGCGAGAAGGCTGGCCAGAACGGGCAGGCCCCCGAACGAGGTGTTCGCGGCGATGGCGAGGATCACCGTGGTCGCCAGATCGACCACGTAGTAGGCGGGCCCACGGCCGAGCGAGACCGCGGTGATCTGGCTGAGCACCGTTTGGGTGGGGTTCGGGGCGACATGGAACTTGACAGTGAGGACTGCCAGGCCGAGCAGCATGGTGGCGAGGATCCCGCCGAGGAGCATCTCGGTGCGCATAGCCCGGCGCACCCGCGGCGGGCGAAAACCTGGAACGTCGTTCGCGATGGCCTCGACTCCGGTCAACGCGCTGCATCCGGCGGCGAACGCCTTGAGCAAGAGCAGGATCCCGACCGCGGCAGCGGCCCGCGGGAGCACCGCCGGGTGCACGCCAGCCCCCGATGCCGGGTGGGAGCGCACGAAGCCGGCCACGATCACCACGTAGATCCCGACGATGAACACGGCGGTCGGCAGGATCAGGGCCCGCGCGCTCGTCGCCAGGCCCCGGAGGTTGAGCCCGGTCAGCAGGGCCAGCATGACCAGGCTGATCACGAGGGAGTCGGGAGCGAGGCTCGGGAACGCCGAGACGAGCGCGGCGACGCCCGCGGCGATGGACACCGCCACGGTCAGCACGTAGTCGACGACCAGGGCTGCTGCGCCGAGGTGGCTGGCGCGCGGACCCAGGTTGGCTTTCGAGACCGCGTAGCACCCCCCACCGTCGGGGTAGGCCTGGATCACCTGGCGGTAGGAGAAGACCAGGATCGCCAGGAGCACGACGATGGCGACCGTGATGGGCTCGATCCTGGCGAGCGCCCCGGCACCGGCGGTGGCCAGCACCGCCAGCATGGCCTCGGGTCCGTAGGCAACTGAGCTGATGGCGTCCAGTGACAGGGCTGGGATGCCCTCGATGCTGGTGATCTCGCCCTTCTCGCTCTGCGCGCTCTCCTCGCTCTGCGCGCTCTGCGACGTCTCGGCTGGGCTGTCCGCCTCGCTCACCTCGACCCCCTCGACCATCGACCGGCTCGACGCATCCTTGCACGCGCGGCGTGCCGATCGAGGGGCAGTGGGCAGTGGGCAGTGGGCAGTGGGCAGTGGGCAGTGGGCAGTGGGCAGTGGGCAGTGGGCAGTGGGCAGTGGGCAGTGGGCAGTGGGCAGTGGGCAGTGGGCAGTGGGCAGTGGGCAGTGGGCAG
>JAKAQW010000310.1 GCA_021819525.1 Actinomycetes bacterium | reverse complement strand
GCAATAACGACAACCCCGGTTCGACGCGCCCGAGCTACGCCGCTGCTGGGAATTGCCCGCCTCGCCGGCCTCGCCGGCCTCGCCCGCCTCGCCAGCCTCGCCGGTCAGCGACCGAACATGTCATAGCGGCGTGATAGAACCAAACGCAGAAGATGGGTGAGGTCCAAACACAGAAGACCTCGTTGGCGCCCCCGGCAGGACTCGAACCGGGTCCTCACGCTCGTGGGCCCCGGGGTCGTCATCCTGTGAGCCCGGCATCGAGGAGCAACGGTTGGGCCGTCCAGCTCCGAACCGGCGTCCGGGTCGGTCACACCAGCGCGGTTGGCAATACCGGTTATACTACAGGTGTGGCCAAGGTGATGGTGTCGCTGCCCGATGACCTCCTCCGTGCTGTCGACATGGAGGCAGACCGTCGCGGAACGACCAGGAGCGGGTACCTCCGCGAGCTGGCCGAAGAGACGTTGCGCCGCAGGAGTGCCCGCCGCGTGCAGCGGATGACCGAGATCGACACCACGGACGGACCTGTCAGGGGCCACGGCGGCGGTGTCGCAGCGCTCGTCAAGGCAAACCGGCCCGAACCGTGAACCTGTGGCTCCTCGACGCCAGCATCCTGCTGGCGAGCGAAGACCCCGACGACGAGCACCACGACGACTCCCGCCGGCTCCTCGCCGGCAGCGATCCCCTGGCCACCCTCGACCTGGCCTTCTACGAAGTGACCAACGTGGCCGTCCGGTCGTGGCGAGACCAGCCTGCGGCACGTCGGCTTCGGAGCCGCGTCACCGCGGTGGCCGACGACGCCGGGCTCGTCCGAGTCGATGCGCACCTGCTCGAGGATGCTGCCGCCGTCGCCGACGAGCACGGCATCTCCGTGTACGACGCGGCCTATGTCGCGGCAGCGCGGGCCGTCAGCGGCCGACTCGTGAGCTGCGATGTGCGCGACCTGGTGTCCCGGGGTCTCGCCGTGCTCCCCCGCCTCGCCGTCCGGCAACCGGCCGAGGCGGGAGCCCTACCACCCGACACCCACTGAACCCATCGGGGGCCACCGGGCCGGCTCGTGCCCGCCGATCTGGTGGGCCTCGGGGGGACAGCACACAAACCGGGTCGTGTTCGTCGACGGCGGTACCTTGGACCCTGCGAGCACCCGGACGTCAGCCAGCGCGCAAGTACGCCTGGAGGGCATCGCGGATGATCTCGGAGCGCGACCGCTTCGACCTGGCGGCCCGGGCGTCGAGCCGGTCGAGTAGATATCCCGGCGCGTGTCAACCCCTGAGAGGCAGATTCCTCAAGGAATCACTGTGTCGTCGTGCTGACCTCCTGTGGTCGGTTGATCCACGCCGCTGAGGGGAGCGCGGGAGGCTCTGGGTGCTTTCGGACGAAGCGCTCAGGGTGCGCGGCGTAGGCGACGCTGAGGACCGCGGCCCGCTGAGTTCGGAGGAGCTCGGCCCGGCCGTAGTGGACGTCGGCGGGCGTGTGATAGCCGATGCCAGAATGACGATGATCGTCGTTGTACCAGGGGAAGAACCGAGAGCAGAAGGACTTCGCGTCCTCGTAGCAACCGAAGTTCTTGGGGAAGTCGGGCCGGTACTTGAACGTGCGAAAGTGGCTTTCGATGTAGGGATTGTCGTTCGACGTGTGCGGGCGGCTGTGCGACTTGGTCACGCCCAGATCGGCCAGGAGGTGGGCGACGGGCTTGGCGATCATCGGCGAACCGCGGTCGGAGTGGATGGTCAGCTGGTCGCGCACGATGCCTTGTTTGACGATGGTTGCCTCCAGAAGTGCCTCTGCCAGTTGGGCGTTCTCTGCGTGCGCCAGCATCCAGCCCGGCACGTAGCGGCTGAAGATGTCGATGACCACGTAGAGGTAGTAGTAGGTCCACTTCTCGGGCCCGTGCAGCTTGGTGATGTCCCAGGAGTAGACCTGGTTGGGCCGGGTCGCCAGAAGCTCTGGCTTCTTTCTGGGCGGGTGGGTGGCGTGGCGGCGGCGGTCACCGACCTCGCCGTGCTCGCGCAGCACCCGGTACATGGTGGACACCGATCCCAAGTAGGTGCCTTCGTCCAAGAGCTTGGCGTAGACCGTCGCCGGCGCCTCGTCGACGTGCTCGGGGGTGTTGAGGACCCGGCGGATCTCCTTTCGTTCCACCTCGGAGAGCGCCCGGGGCTGGGGGGTCGCCACCCGCTCGGGACGTGGCGGTGCGGGACTCTTTCGGTGCCGGCGGTAGTGGCGGGCCCGGGGCTCACCGAGCGCTGCGCACGCCGCCTTCACTCCCACCACCGGGGCCAGTTCTGCGATGGCGTGGTCGATCACTTCGTCTCGCCCCTCTCGTCCTGCACGCTGTCGGTGGCGAGCTGCTCCAACAGCGCTGAGAGTTTTCCCTGGACCTCGATCACCTTGCGGGCCTTGCCGAGCTCGGTCTCGAGGTGCTCGGCCCGGCGCTTCAGCCGGGCGATCTCCTTGTCACGGGGATCAGCCGCCTGGCGACCGGCGCTGCGGCCCAGGGCCTCTTCGGCGCCCTGATCACGCTGGCGTCGCCACTCGGTGAGCAGCGACGAGTAGAGGCCCTCTCGGCGCAAGAGGGCGCCCTTCTCGGCCTTGGACAGGTTCTCGTACTCGGCGAGGATCCTGGCCTTGTAGGCGGCGGGGAACCGTCGTGGTCCCCTGGCTCGCTCAGGGACCTCGGGGTCCGGATCGGTGTCGTTCGTCACTGCGCCATCGTGGCGCGCGTCGACGGTGCGGTTGGTCGTGATGGTCATGTCGGGGAGTTCCTTCCCCGCCCTCTCTGCTCAACGAATCGGTTGTTCCATCTGCCTCACAGGAGGTTGACACAGAGGGTCCGGACACACGCACCCGGACCCGTGCTGAAGGACCAGTGCCCTCGGCTCCCCCGACCCGCGGGCGCCCCAGTCGCTTCGCGAGGCTCCCATAGGCGCAACGTGACCACGCCGCTCATCTCCTCGCTTGCTGGCGGAAGGGACCTGTGCCGTATCGAGGTTGCCCGGCTACGGGCCACCTGGTTGGCTACAGCAGCGGAGGCGATCGGGCTCAAGGCCTTCATGGGCGCAGCTGGCATCTACTGCTCCCAGCGCCTGGGGGACCTTGTGGCTGGCCTCCCACCCAATGACGAGCACGAGATGGTGACCCTGCTCGGCGGTAAGCG
>JAKAQW010000309.1:1805-3199 GCA_021819525.1 Actinomycetes bacterium | reverse complement strand
GCCGGCGAATGCGTGCTCTGTCGAACTCGATGCCGGGATCGGTGCCGTTCGGGCCTGCGAGATGCTCCCTGTAGGCCCCGGTGTCGGTGACGACGTTCGCATAGCCGAGCCCTGGGTCGAGGGTGACCGACTCCTCGCCCCTCTCGTGGCGCTGGAGTGCTGCTCCGCCCAAGACGAGGAGCGCCCGGTAGGTCGGGTGTCCCCGGACCACGGTCTTTATGACCCCGACCCGGAGCAACCTCCCGGCAGCCACGTGCAGCGCTGCCCACCAGTGGACAGGATCCGCGGGGTCGAGAACCAACGGCAGGTCGATGCCTGCCCACGTGATGCCAGAGCCGTCCTCGTTGATCCTGATGTCGCCGTTCTTGTCCTTCACGACCAGCGAGTGGAGCCCGTGGCTCTTTCCCTTGAACCGTGGCCTGCCACGCTTGCCCGCAAACCAGTTGTTCGCAGCGTCGTAGGCGCGCTCGGCCAGGACCTGGGCTTCTTGTGCACCTACGTGATCTCGCACGAAGAACTTGCGCAGAGACGAACCGTAAGATGCGAGTGCCCTCGTCGTGAAGCCGTGGTCTGCTCGCAGCTCGGCGTACAGGGCTGAGCGCTCGGGGTTCGACCGCCCATCCACCTGCTTAGGCATCGACTGCGCCTTTTCCCACCTGGGATCGCGGTGGATCCTCCCCACCCGCCGGAAGCACTCGCCGAGACAGGCGTTGTAGTGCAGCCTCCCGACCTCGTAGCGGGTCTCGACGGTCTTCACCTTGCGAGGAGTGGTCCGGAGCGGGATCGTGCAGACGAAGGTGGGGGCGCCCCTCTCGCGCTTGCGGGAACGGTCCGATGCAACCTTGTAGCGACCCATCAGACGGCGCTCCTGGCCTCTACGGTGCACGCGTTCTCCACGCCATCCATGCTATGGCGTGGATGTATCACTGGAGCGGACCATGTGGCGGCTTCGCCGCCAGCGCCCCTCGACCCCATGGCTGAAGCCAGGGGCTTGCGGGGCGCGTTCTGGTCAGAGAGCTCGAGCTCGTGCCCGGATCGAACAGTGGAACGGTCTTTGCGCCGCTCGACGACCCTGAGTACTTCGCTCAGCTGCGAGTTGACTCCGAGAGCCGGACGGTGACCTGGCCAAGCGGCGTGGATCTCGACCCAGCGGTGCTCCATGGCGACTTCGGGCCAGCAGGCGTCAACCACTTCCGCGAAGTACCGAGCCCGAGCACCCGCACGGCGGGTGAGTAGGTCGACATACTCAGCCGGAGCGAAGATCGTCCGCTAGGTCGCTGACCTTGCGGACGAGACGGCTGGTATTGGGCATAGGCCGGTAGCCGTAGTGGGTGTAGAAGGTGGCTGCGTCATCGCTGATGGCGTCGACCACGACGAAACGGGCGGCGACGATA
>JAKAQW010000309.1:0-1705 GCA_021819525.1 Actinomycetes bacterium | reverse complement strand
GGGTGAAGATGCCGCGAGACGAGCTCGGCATCGCTCAATTGCGACTGACAAGACGCTCGAGCTCCTGGGCGGCCATACGCGTCGGCAGGTTCGGCTGAGCGGGCTGGTCGAGGGCGTCGAGAAGCTCGTCGAAGAAGCGAGAGGGGACCACGGTGGTGTTGGCCTCGGCCACGACCTGCTCGGCGCGTCGCTCGGCAGCTTCAAGGATGAAGCCCGTGAGCGTCTGGTTGGACAGCGCGGCTGCCAGCTTCAGCAGTGTCTCGTGCTCGGGGTCGGTGCGGACTTCGATCCGTGCGGTCTTGGCCATAGTCATTCCTTTCCGTCTGAGCTCGACAGCCCGTCCCCCACCGCTCACGAACGGCGTCGGGTACCCCAACCGCGCCGTGACCCGGATCGCCGGCTCGAGGTGACATCGTCTGCTCGAGACTTGCGACGTCCGGGAGGACCTGCTGCCGGCCTCCCTTGCTCGTCGCGCGGGCAAGCTGCGCCACCCCACCGAGCTGGGGCGAAGAGAGCTTGAATCAGGTAAGGCTTTCCGGCCCGTAGTCAACATCGAAGGGATCGAACGGAGGGACCGGCAGCGGCTTCGGACTCACGAGGCAAGACCCCGCGCAGCTCGGCGGGCCGCGGTGAGAACGGCATTCTCGTCGCGTCCATCGTTGATCCACTGAGCCGGCGACAATCCCTCGAGCCGGACATTAGGCGCGGTCGCCCAACTGGCGATGACTAACGGAGAAACTTGGTCATCGGCAGATCGGAATGCCCCAACGATCGAGCCGACGATGTGGCGAACCAGCCTGGTCTCGGGATCGAACTGCCAGACCGGGAACTCGCTCGTCCCTCTACCCGGCAACGCCAGGATGGAGCCACTCTGAGCTCGCTTGTAGAGAGCTTGACGAGTCACTTTCAGAAACTCGGCTGCTCGGGTCGTGTTCCAGGTTTCGCCGACTGCCGCGGCCCACAGCAACGGAGCAAGGGCTGCCGCCGCTGCCTCCCGGCCTAGACGCAAGAGATCGTCTTCGTTGTCCGACAAGACAGTCTCTAGAGCGTTCGCGTTGGAACCAGCGAGGTCGTTGATGCCCTCATGGAAGCCTTGGTCGATGATCTTGACGGCGTGCCACACATCCACACCGCTAGTGTAAACCCTTCAACTTAGCACGTCAACCCGTCAACCCCTGAGTCCGCTTACCCCGCTTCACCAGCCACGTTCCTTGGTCCACATCTCACGGTGGGGGTCGGGTTCGACGCCGATCTCTTGTGCGATCCACGGCGCAGCGAGCACGTGATCTGACCCGAGCGCGTACCATGGAACCTCTCCTGACCTGGGCGTGTCCGGGAAGGGCCGCGCCGAGCAGCGTGCCGGCCACCCAGGCGGCCCCCACCCGCTGCGGGTGCACCTCGGCCCCCCGGCGCTCGGGTGCGCCAGATCCCGCCAGCTGCACACCACGATGCGAAGCCACTGCCCCGTGCAGAGACGCTCGGCCAGATCCCCGGCGCCGGGGACGGCGGCGGGCACGCCAGGCTCGGTCGACCCCACCACAGCTGCTGCAGTACGGACCCCGGCTCCCGCGACGAACCCGCCGTGCACCGGACCACGGCGGGCTGCCTGCAGTGACCGGAGCGGCCACCGCAGCGAGCGAGCAGCAGTGCCACAGGTCACGGGGCAACGCTCGGGCAGGCGGTAGCCCCGTGCCGGCAAGGGCGC
>JAKAQW010000308.1 GCA_021819525.1 Actinomycetes bacterium | reverse complement strand
CCCGCGATCATCGGGCCCTTCAGTTGTGAACCTCCCCGCCCTTACGGACGGGGCTTCTGTCCCATCCGTTTGGTTGGGGTTACTTGGCATCGCCGTCCTCACGCCACCGCGACCAACTGGTCCGGCCCCGAGGGGCTGGTGGATGATTGGGCTTGCCTTTGCTCGCTCGACGGGATCTCTCCCGACGAGGCCCGGTTCTGGGCGCTACTCAGGGCTCTGGCCTTGCGGCACTGCACCTTGCGGTGTGCGTTGCGTTGGTCGAAAGACCAGCGCTCGACGGCCCGGAGATACGTGACTCGGATCGTGGTGTCCGGTCCTATCGGGACATAGGTCCCGTGAATGGCCTTCTGGAGGATGTTGATCGCTCCTACGGCGTCTCGGTGGCATGCGAAACCGCAGTCGGGGTTCTTGCACCGGTAGTCCCGACCGGCTGGTCGGTTGCGTGCTCCACACGCGGGACAGGTCTTCGTCGATCTGGCTTCGTCCAGGTGCTCTCCTTCGAGCCCGGTCACCTCGTCCACGTAGCGCTCCTGGCGACCCCTCGACCACTGCGAGAGGATCTGTCGCTGGTGGCGACCGGCCGAACGGCGCTTCTTGGTCTTCTGCTCGATCCCTCGCACGTCGCCATAGACGAGGCGACCGCTGTCGTGAGCGATGACGTGATCGGCCGCCTTGCGAGCGACCTGGTGGTCAAAGTCCCTCAGTGACCTGTCGGCCTTGGCCTTCACCTTCTTCTTCGCCGCCACCAGCCTACGGTGGTGCTTGGATCCGTTCTTCGCCCTGGAGATCTTGTGCTGGAGAGCACCTACCGACTTGTTGCGCAGCCGCTTGATTGCCCTGGCCTCCCTGCCGTTGATCACCGTCACGTCGATGGTGCGCGCGTCCGCCCAGGTGGCAAGTGCCATCGAATTGATGATCCCCTCGTCGACAGCCGTCACCGCATTGCCGGTAGAGGTCTCACGGGTCGTCTCGTAGGGGATGTGCAGCGACCACTCCCTGGCGTCGATGTCCCAGCAGAGCTGGATCTCTCCCCATGCCTCCACCGCGACCACCTCGCCGGACCCTGAGTCCACGACGACAGGGATGGGCAGGGCGATCCTCGGCCTTCTGCGACCGAGAGAGAGGTTGAGCCTGTCGTTACTGATCCGCCAGCCGTAGCCCTTCGAGAACGACAGCGGGCGGTAGTTCTTCTTACGCCATGGGGCACGGACCTTCATACCGTTCTTGCGATTGGTCCTGGAGGTCTTGATCGCCTCGTGGAGGTCATAGGCGATGGCCTCGGTGCTGTGGGCGTGGAGCGGGCGTTCCGACGCCGACATCGTGGTCAAGAGCTTGCGGATGTCGTACTTGCCCGGCGACCTGCCACCTCTCCACTCGGCATGCACCCAGTCAACCGCCTGGTTCCAAAGCCCCGCAGCACTGTGGCACGCGTCGTGTGCCCGTCGGTAGTCGTGGCCCGACAAGGTCACGGGGACCTTGGCGCTACGGCAGGTGTGTAGCGCCGCCTGCTCCGCGCTCGCCTCCCGTGGCTCGTCCATACCCATAGTGAAACTATGCCATGAGGGTGTGACTTACATGATGGAAGGGTCCTCGGAGAGGGCTGGGTCTGACCCCAATCGTGTGACTGGCCTCGTGCCTTGCCGCTGATCTGTCGGCCCGGTTCCTGCCCGTGGACGCGCACCAGCCGGTCGGACGGACGTGACCTGATAGGAGCCTTGAGCTGCACCGTGTAAGTCCTGTCCGCCGTCCCGGCCGGTGGTGCCATCCCAGTGGTCCACAAGGAAGGCAGGTTCCAGAATGCCAAGGAAGAAGCGGGTTGTCATCGGCGGGGTGGACACCCACAAGGACGTCCACGTCGCAGCGGTGGTCGACGAGGTCGGCAAGATCCTCGACACGAAGAGCTTCGAGACGACCGGAAAGGGCTATCGAGCGCTCGTCTCGTGGTTCGAGTCGTTCGGCACGCTCGCCAAGGTGGGCATCGAGGGCACCGGTGCCTATGGCGCAGGTCTGGCCCGGCACCTCGCAGGCGGAGGGATCGAGGTCCTCGAAGTCAACCGGCCCAACCGCCAGGCACGCAGGCGCAGGGGCAAGTCCGACACGGTCGACGCCGAAGCCGCCGCCCGGGCGGCCCTGAACGGCGAGGCGACCGTCACCCCCAAGTCCCAGACCCAGGTGGTGGAGTCGATCCGAGCGCTGCGGGTCGCGTTCAGGTCTGCTCGCGACAGTCGCACCCGGGTGGCCCTCCAGATCCGCGACCTGATCGTGACGGCCCCCGACGAGCTGCGGGCCGTCCTCGCCCCGCTCCGCACCGCCGAGCGGGTAGCTCGCTGTGCGGGCTTCAGGGTCTCGGGTGACCTCGCGGACCCAGTCGTGGGCACCAGGCTGGCCCTGCGCACCTTGGCCCGGCGCTACCAGGCCCTCAGCGCCGAGATGACCGAGCTCGAGGCCAGCCTCGACGAGCTCACCGCCCGGGCGAACCCGGCGCTTCGCGGCGCCAGCGGCGTGGGCCCTGACGTCGCCGCCATTTTGCTCATCTCGGCAGGTGACAACCCCGACCGCTTGAAGAGCGAGGCCGCGTTCGCAGCGTTGTGTGGGGTCTCGCCGATCGAGGCCTCGTCGGGAAAGACCGTCCGCCACCGCCTCAACCGTTCGGGGAACCGCCAGGCCAATCACGCGCTGTGGCGCATCGTGATGGTGCGGATTTCCACGGGTCACCCCGAGACAACCGCCTACGTCGAGCGCCGCACGAAGGAAGGAAAGTCCATGCGCGAGATCGTCCGGTGCCTGAAGCGCCACGTCGCCCGCCAGGTCTACCGCCATCTCGTCCGCCCTGAGCCAGTGCCCGTTGGCGCAGATCTGCGAGCGGCCCGCCTCGCCGCTGGCATCAGCCTCCAGACGGTCGCTGACGCCCTCGGGAGCTGGCCTACCCGGATGTCCGAGCTCGAGCGTGCCCTCAAGTTCGACACGGCACTCGCACAGCGCTACGTGGCCTGGCTCGATCAGCACGCCGAAGAGGCCCCGAAGGCGAAGCGCCTCCTCGCTGTTTGACAACGATAGGAGCATCAGTCATGTGGACCACCCTCCCTCCGCCCGTCCACAGCGCCTCCGGCAGGGTGGAGATCTGTACTACGACAAGCGGCCTTGACCCCGCCCTTACGGACGGGGGTTGCGGCCGAGTGCCGCTCAAGCGCGGCCCTGCTTCGATCGTCGG
>JAKAQW010000002.1 GCA_021819525.1 Actinomycetes bacterium | reverse complement strand
TTCCGGTCTTCTCCCTCTCCCTCTCCCTCTCCCTCTCCCTCTCCCTCTCCCTCTCCCTCTCCCGTCGCCGACGCGTCACCGGGTCCCATCCCCGGCGCGGGACCCGACGGCACCCGGACCGACAAGCAGGGCGCGTCGACGAGCCTCGCTGGCGCGCCCGAGCTGGCCTCAGGCGGGGGCAGTCACCGGGGGGTCTCGCTACCCGGGGTGGCTCGACGGATCACCGGCTGGGGCGGGTCCGAGCGGTCACTGTCTCCACGGTCCATGCGTGCCGCGCTCGTGCGCTACCGGGTCATGGCGTACGTCGTGGGCACCTTGCTGTCGATCCTGTGCTTCGTCGGCCTACCGCTGCAGTTCGCCGCCCACAACACCGTTGTGGTGGATGTCGTTGGCACCATCCACGGGTACTGCTACCTGGCCTACCTGGCCATCGCCTACGACATGGCTCGCCGGGTCCGCTGGCGCATCGGTCGCCTGGTGCCTGTCGTGCTCGGCGGACTGGTGCCGGGTCTGGCATTCGTGATGGAGCGACGCATCACGCCACAGGTGAGAGCAGACATCGACCGGGCAGAGGCCGAGCAGCGGGCCCTGGTCGCGCCGCTCGCGTCCCCAGTTGCCGGCCCACCCGGACGAGTCGGGCCGGCATCCGAGGCCGGTCCAGGCTCGGGCTCCCGATCCGATGCCGCGGTGGCCCGTGCAACGCGCTGAAGGCACCGGGTTCCTGTCCGATGCTTCGTAGCGGTGCTCGGGGGGACTACCGGGACCACCTCAGTGCTCGGAGAGCGGCACCGCGAGTGGAACCGATGCTCCCGTCGCGCTCGCTGCTCGCAACCACAGCGTGGCTCGGGCTCCCCCATCGGGGCGGTTCTCCAGGGTGACCCGTCCGCCGTGACCCTCTACGAGCGCTTGGACGATCGCCAGGCCGAGACCCATCCCATCGGGCTTGGTGGTGGAGAAAGCGTCGAAGATCGTCTCCGCCACGGTCGGATCGATACCCGGACCCGAGTCGTCGACCACCACGGCGACCTCGCCGTCGCGCAGCTCGGTGGCGATGTCGAGGCGTCCCGCGCCGCCCATGGCCTGTACCGCATTGACGATCAAGTTGGCCAGCATCTGCACCAACTGGCCGTGGTCGGCGACGACGCGCTCCTCGTCGATGTGAAGCGACACCACCACCCCTGGGGGAACCGACGCGTCGGACAGCGCTTCGCGCACGACGGGCGACACCGCCAGCGCTTCGAGCGCCGGCGGATGGGGTCGGACGTAGCCGAGCAGGTCGTCTGCCACCGCCACCGCCCGCGCCGTCTCGCGTTCGGCTATGTCGAGCTGCTCACCGATCTCGGATCCTGGCCCGGGAGCCAGCGCCTCGCGCAGCAGATGATGCACCACCGTGAGCGCCCACAACGGTCGGCGCAGCTCGTGGCCTATGGCGGCGGCGAACTGTCCCACCGCTGCCAGCCGCTCGTGATCGACGAGGTGACGCTGGGCTTCGTGGAGCTCGGCCTCCGAGTCGTGCAAGGCGCTCAGGTCGTGTGCCGAGATCACCAACCCGCCCACCACCGGATCGTCGAGCAGGTTCACGATGGCCAGCTCGAACGGCACCGGTGCCGGGTCCCGGGCCGGGCGCAGGTCGACTTCCACGCTCACCGGGGCAGGTGTCGTCGGCACGCCGCTCTCGTTACGCCGTGCGGCGCCAGCGCGCACGAGGTCGGCGAGGACCTGGTCCAGTCGCTGACGGTGGGCCGGTACCACCAAGTCCGCCAGCGGCCGACCCTCGATCAGCTCCTGGTCCCACCCCAGTATGCGGGTCACCGCGGCGGACACCGACCGGACGAGCCCCTGGGCGTCTGCCAACATCACCACGCTCGGCATGTGCTGCACGAGGGCCCGGAACCTGGCGGTGTCGTCGCCGAGCACCTCCCAGCGCCGACGACCGGTGATGTCGCGCAGGCACAGCACCTGTCCGCCGATGCCGGGCAGGTCCACGCAGTCTCGCCCGAGCAGCTCGACCAGCCGCCAGCCGTCGGCGGCGCGCACCCGGACCTCCAGCAGGGTGCCCACCTCCTTCTCCTGCACGCTGTGCATGGCTGCTGTCGCCACGGCCAGGTCGTCAGGGTGGACCATGCCCAGTACTCCCGAGCCGGCCAGCTCTTCCAGCCGGCGACCGAACAGGTGCTCCGACGCCGGGTTGGCCCACACCAGCACCCCACGCCGGTCGAGGATGATCACCGGCTCCGGCAAAGCCTGAACCAGAGCCTGGAGGTCGACCGGCCCAGGTAGCTCGCTCATGGTGTCCAGGCTATTGCACCACGTGGCCAACCGACGCAGGCAGCGCGCCGCCGACGTTCCCGGTCACGGTGTAGACGTCGCGGGATTGCCTTGGCTCGACGACGCAGTGCACGAAGATGACGGTCGACGGCTCGATCTGGCAGATGCCGATGGCGCCACTGACCGACACCACGGTGGTGCCGGTCAGTGGGCGGTGGCGCCGGTCAGTGGACCATCCGGTCGTAGCCCTCCCAGTACGGGGCGCGCAGCTTGAACTTCTGCAGCTTGCCCGTGGCCGTGCGTGGCAGGCCGGCGCGCATCTCCACCGACGTGGGGCACTTGAAGTGGGCCAGGTGCTCCCGGCAGAACTCGATCAGATCGGCTTCGCTTGCCTCGGTGCCCGGTCGCAGGACGACGAGGGCTTTCACCGTCTCCCCCCATTTGGGGTCGGGCACCCCGACCACGGCGACCTCGGCGACGGCTGGATGCTGGTAGAGGCAGTCCTCCACCTCGACCGAGCTGATGTTCTCACCGCCGGAGATGATGACGTCCTTCTTGCGATCGGCGATCACCAGGTAGCCGTCGTCATCGATGTGTCCCTCGTCGCCGGTGTGGAACCAGCCGCCGGCCAGTGCAGCAGCCGACTCCTCGGGTTGGGCCCAGTAGCCGGCGAAGACGTGGTTGGTCCGGGTGAGGATCTCCCCGTCCCCGGCGACGGCGACGTCGACCCCGAGCGCCGGCACCCCCGCTCGGCTGAGCAGCCGGGCCCGCTCGCCGGGCGTGGATCCGTCCCACTCCGATCGAGCCCGGTTGACGGTGAGCAGCGGCGACGTCTCGGTGAGCCCGTAGATCTGGATGAGCTCCCAACCGAGGTCGACCTCGACGCGTTCGATGGTCTTCGACGGTGGCGGCGCACCGGCGACGACCATCCGCACCCGACCGTGTCCTGGCACGGGCTCGCCGCGGGCGGCTCGCGCCGCCCCGGCGTCGAGGATGGCGGCCACCACCGCCGGCGCCGCGCTCAACAGCGTGACGCCGTGGCGCTCGATCCGCCGGAGGATCTCCTCGCCGTCGATCTTGCGCACCACCACCTGCGCGCAGCCCAGCGCGGTCACGGCGTAGGGCATGCCCCACCCGTTGCAGTGGAACATCGGCAAGGTGTGCAGGTAGACGTCCCGGTCGCTCACCGCCACGTGCCAGCCGAGGACAGCGGCGTTGACCCAGCAGTTACGGTGGGTGAGCTGGACACCTTTCGGTCGAGCGGTGGTGCCGCTCGTGTAGTTGATGCTGGCCGTGGCGTCCTCGTCGGGGGTCCAGGGCTCGGGCTGCGCAGCAGGTGGAGCGGGGGCGAAGAGCTCGGCATCGGCCACGCCGTCGAGGACCACCCGATGCTCGGCGATGACCCGTTGAAGTGGCGCATCCGACTCTGGGTCGACCAGCAGCACCCGGGAACCACTGTGCTCGACGATGTAGGCGATCTCTTCCGCGTTGAGCCGGTAGTTGATGGGAACCAGCACCCGGCCGTACGCGCTCACCCCGTAGAAGGCGATCAGGAACCGTGCCGCGTTCGGGCTGACGATGGCGACTCGCTCACCGGGTGCGACCCCCATCGCGTCCAGCGCCAGCGCCATTCCCCGGGCCCGAGCTTCCATCTCGCCGTACGAGATGGCGCCGAGCGAGCCGGCAGCGCCCGGCTCGTCGATCACCGCCACCCGCTTCGGGTACACCAACGCGCCGCGGCGAAGGAAGTCTCCTACGGTCATCGGTACTCGCATGCCACCCCCATCGCTCGCCGGCTTCGCCACCCGGTTCGCAGCAAAGCGTTCTATTCCTAGCGCACCGACAGCCCCTGCGCAGCCTCGACACTGCTTCCCGGCTCGGAGCCTCCCGACCGCCCGCCGGCACTGCGGTGCGGGCTTCGGGCCGCCGAGCCACCGACTGGGAGCGGTGGGAGCGGTCAGTAGTGCCAGGGATAGGCCGACCAGTCAGGTGCCCGCCTGGCCAGGAAGGCATCACGACCTTCGGCGGCTTCGTCGGTCATGTAGGCCAGGCGGGTTGCCTCGCCGGCGAACACCTGCTGGCCGACGAGGCCGTCGTCGACCAGGTTGAAGGCGAACTTCAGCATTCGCTGCGCCGTGGGGCTCTTGGCGGTGATGACCCGGGCCCACTCGAGCGCTTCGGCTTCGAGCTGGGCGTGGGGCACCACGGCGTTCACCATGCCCATGGCGTGGGCTTCTGCGGCGCTGTAGGTGCGGCCGAGGAAGAAGATCTCCCGAGCGAACTTCTGACCGACCTGCCTGGCCAGGTACGCCGAGCCGAACCCGCCGTCGAAGCTGGCCACGTCCGCGTCGGTCTGCTTGAAGCGCGCGTGCTCGGCGCTTGCGACGGTCAGGTCGCACACCACGTGCAGGCTGTGGCCCCCCCCTGCCGCCCAACCGGGCACGACGGCGACCACCACCTTCGGCATGGTCCGGATGAGGCGCTGGACCTCCAAGATGTGCAGGCGCCCGGTGCGTGCCGGATCGGGAGCACGTCCCTCCTCGTCCTCGGCGTAGCGGTAGCCGTCGCGGCCCCGGATGCGCTGGTCACCGCCCGAGCAGAACGCCCACCCCCCGTCGCGCGGCGAGGGCCCGTTGCCGGTCAGCAGAACGCAGCCGACGTCGCTGCTTCGACGGGCGTGGTCGAGCGCTTGGTAGAGCTGGTCGACCGTCTTGGGCCGAAAGGCGTTTCGGACCTCGGGCCGGTCGAAGGCGATCCGTACCGCTGGCACCTGCTTCGCACGGTGGTAGGTGATGTCGTCGAAGGCGAACCCGGGGACCTCGTCCCACTGCTCCACGTCGAACAAGGCGGACACCATGAGACTGCTCCTCCGGGGGCTCGGGCGAGATCGCCCGGATCGGGCAAGAGGCGTGAGACGTGCACACCTCCGGCGTCGGTTCCCGAGACCGGTGCCGCGACGCCATGCGGTCCACTGGTTCGAGCCGAGAACCGGTCGAGGCGGACCGATCGGAGCCTAGACCATGTCATAGCGCTGCGCCGTCGAGGTTCGCCAAGACCGGCGAGCGCAAGGGGGGTACCTGCAGGCCGGTCACCGACCCCGCCAGCTGACCTCGAAGCGAGCACCACCGAGCTCCGAGACCCCTACCCGCCATCGGCCGCCGGTGGCGCGCACCACCGCATCGGCGATGGCAAGCCCCAGCCCGTGGCCCGCCCCGTCGTCGACGTCTCGGTGGAACCGGTCGAACAGCTGCTCCTGGTGGTCCTGGCGGATGCCGGGACCGCTGTCTTCCACGCACAGCGTCACCCGGCCACCGCTGGTCTCCACCCCCACCCGGACGTGCCCATCGGGACCGGCAAATCGGCAGGCGTTGTCGACCAGGACCCCGGTCAGGCGGTCCATCCACTCCGGTGGGGCCACCACCCAGCACCGACCCCGCTGCGGCGCGACCTCGAGCGTGGCGCCACGCTCGACGGCGACAGGGACGAAGCGCTCCGCACACACCTCGACGATCGACCCCAGATCCACCGGCTCGTCAGCCGGACGGGGTGGGGCTGCGTCCACACGGGCCAGCCACAGCAGATCCTCCACGATCCGGCGGAGGCGAACACCCTCGGCACGCACCCGAAGCAGCAGCTCCCGGAAGGTCGACGGGTCACCGCGAGGTCCCAGACCCAGGGCCACCTCTGCCTCGATGACCGTGAGCGGTGTGCGCAGCTCGTGCGATGCGTCCGCGGTGAACTCCAGTTGGCGCTGGCGGGCCTGTTCCACAGGGGCGATCGCCCGCACCCCGATGGCCAGGGCCGCCGCGAACGCCGTCGCGAGCAGGACCGGGGCCACCACCGCCTCGGCGAGCTCCAACACGTCCATGAGGTGGCCGATAGCCGCCGTGCTCATCCCGACCACGGCCCATCTGCGATCCACGCGGGCCGCCTCGAGGAGGAACGGTGCGCCGGCCACGGTAGCAGCGGTCGTGCTTCCCGTGGCGTTCCACGACCCTTTGGGGAGGGCCGGGAGCCCTCCACCGGCCGGCACGCCAGCTCCGGCCCGGGCAGCCGACCACACCAGTACCGGCGACGGGTCGAGGTCACCGCTGTCGTCGTCAGCGCTGCGGGCAGCGCCGCCTCGTGCGAGCGCGCCGGGCGCGACGGCCGATGGGTGCACCAGGTCGCGTAGCTGCTCGTCGAGGCGGTCGACCACCTGGCCTGTGAAGCGGTCACTGGCCACGGCGTCGAGGACGACCACGGCTACGAGGTAGACTGCACCGAGCACCGCGGTAGCGGCCAACGCGACCCGGGTCGCGTGGGCCACGGCAGATCTCCGGAGCCGGGTGTGACGCGGAGCCCGCCAGCGGATCAGCCTTCGCCACGGTCGAGCCGTCATGTCAAAGCGCCGTCAAGCGGTACCCGATGCCCCGCACGGTCTGCAGACGGACCTGACCGCCGACCAGCTTGGCTCGCAGTCGGGCCATGTGGACGTCGATGGTGTTCGAACCCAAGGCGTCGGCCTCCTCCTCCCAGACGTGCAGGGCGATCGCGCGCCGGCCGACCACGCCCGGTGCACGGCGCACCAGCAGCTCGAGGATGCCGATCTCGATCGGGGTGAGGACGGGACGACGCTCGCCCACCGTCACCTCGCGAGTCGCAGGGTCGAGGACCAAGTCGCCCACGGTCAGCTGGGGTGGGAACAGGTCGGGCGGGCGGCGCATCAGGGCCCGCAACCGGGCCACCAGCTCGTCGAAGTCGAAGGGCTTGACGAGGTAGTCGTCTGCTCCTTCGTCGAGCCCGGTCACCCGGTCCGCCGGCGTGTCTCGCGCCGTCAACATGAGCACCGGTACCCGTGAGCCGCGACGCCGCAGCTCTCGGACGAGATCCAGTCCCGACAGCACCGGCATCCGCCAGTCGACCACCGCCGCGGCGTACTCGGTGACCCGGAGATAGCGCAACGCCTCGTCACCGTCGGCGACGGCGTCTACCACGTACCCGTGGTCGCGCAGACCTCGCGTCAGGACCTCGCGGACACCACGGTCGTCCTCCGCAACCAGGATCCGCATCGCTTGCTCCTCCCCGCCGGTCGCCCGCCAGTCGCCAACTGCCGGACCACTCTCGTCGGTGTCGTGCTCGAAAGAGCACCCGTCTCGTACTCTAGAGAGCACTCGCCCTGTGGAACAGCTTGCCTCGCCAAGCGTATCCCACGGATCGTGACGTAAGTGGCGAGCACCATCATTCTCCGTAGTAACGGTGAAGCCGGTGGCCGTCTGACCGCGCAGTGCCCGTGGAGATCCCGTCACATGGCATCTCCATCGTCGATACTGGCCTCGTGGACGTGCAGGGACGACCCGGAGGCCACCGTGCAACCGGCCGACGCGAGGTGGTCGACACCATCTTCTCGCCACGGCGCACCGCGCAACTGGCCGCAGCGTCGTGGGGCATCGTCGCGGCGACAGCGCTGGCGCTCGCCGTCGTTCCCCACGGTACCGGGGTCCGCCTCTGGGGATGGCTCGTCTTCGGCGTCCTCGCCTCGGGGCTCGCCGCTTCGTGGCACTGGAAGGGTGAGCAGCTGACGCGTCCGGCTCAGTTCGCCATCTCTCTGGGCGGCCTGCTGGGCGTGGGCGGTGCTATTGCCTGCGCCCACGGTGTCCCCACCGCCTTCGCCGTCGCCCCGATGTACATCACGCTCACCGTGTACGCCGCCAGCTTCTTTCCCAGCCGGGCGCTGCTGGTCCACCTGGTGGTGCTGGCAGCCAGCTCGGGGGCCGCGCTGCTCAGCTCGGCCGTGCCCGGGGCAGCAGCCGAGTGGGTGGCCACCGTCTTCACGACGCTGGCGGTCTCCGGCTGCATCCGAGCACTTGTCCACGCCATGTCGCGGGCGGCGAGCACCGACCCGTTGACCGGCTTGGCGAACCGTCGCTCCTTCGAGCCGCTGCTCGAGCGGGAGCTGGCCCGATGCCTGCGTTTCGGGCACCCGCTGTGTGTGGCTGTGCTCGATCTCGACGGCTTCAAGCACGTGAACGACACCCTCGGGCACCACGGCGGTGACCGGGTCCTCGTCGAGACCACCGCCGCGTGGCGCAGCGCCCTTCGGACGTTCGACGTCTTGGCTCGCTCAGGGGGTGACGAGTTCTTGCTGTTGCTACCGTCGACCTCTGCCGACGCCGCTGCCGCGGTGCTCGGACGACTGCGCCGCCTCCACGACCAGCGGTTCTCTGCCGGCGTGGCGGAGGCGGAGCCGGGCGACACCTCGTCGGGCCTGCTGAGGCGAGCTGACGCCGCCTGCTACCGGGCGAAGGAGCAAGGCCGGAACCGAACAGTCGTAGCCGGCACGACAGCCGCCGGCCGTGCTCCTGGCGCCGGCCGACTGCGAATGCCAGACGGTCCGTTTTCCCGGAGGGTCGCCAGCGAGTAGCCTGAGGCGCCGCATGGCCAGTCGCATCGACATCGAGCTCACCAGCCGCCGGGACGACGACACGTGGACTTGGCGCGCGGCGGGTGCCCGCCAACCCAAGGGGGTCGTCGACGCCTCCTTGGTGCCGCCTGACGGCGTGGTGGGCCTCCAGTTGCGGGCGGAGGTGGAGGTCGGCGTCGACGGTATCACCGTGACCTCCGTCCTCCCGCTAAAGACCACCGCCTCCCCCACTGCAGCCCCCCGGGTGCAGCGTATCGAGGTCATCGGCTCAGGGCGCCCGACAGACGGGGTGTCGGTCACCTTCGCTTCGAGCCGCCGTCCACCAAGCGGAGAGCGGCGGGACGCGCCGGGCCGACCGGGGGCAGCGCCGGGCCGCGCTCGACGCGCCGGTCCCGAGCGAGATGGCGAGACCCGCCAGCCGTCGCCGCGACGCCCGGGGGGTCCACGCCAACCGGCATCCGCAGCGCCGACCGGGGCATCGGAAGCGAGCCCGGGGCATCGTCGAGGCCCCGACCCCGGCAACGCCGGTGGGCACCGTGCGCCCACCGGCGAGCGCCGTCCTGCCGGCGGCGAGCGAGGTCCAGCCCGCATCGAGCGAGGTCCAGCCGGCATCGAGCGAGGTCCAGCCGGCATCGAGCGGCGCGGGAGTGCTCCGGCCCGCCGGAACGGGTCGGTCCCGGGGTACAGCTCGGGATCCGAGCGGGGCCGACGTCACGTCGCCCAGTCCACGAAGTACCGCAACGAGGCACTGGCGGAGCTCCGTCCCGAGCAGCTCCCGGTGGCCGAGCAGCTCTTGCGTGGCGGCATCCCCCGGGTGCGCCAGGCGATCGAAGAGCAGAACGCTCGGGCTCGAAGCGAAGGCCGCGGCGAGGTGGCCCCCGAGCCGTTGCTGGCCATGGCAGAGGCACTGCTGCCGAAGGTGAACGTGGCCATCTGGATGGACCGGGCCGTCACCGCACGCGACGCCGGACGCGAGACGCCCTTGCGCGAGCTGCGCTCGATCATCACCTCGGCCACCACTGTCACCTTGGACGACGAAGGTCGCGCCCTGGCTGCCACGCTGCGCCAAAGCCTGCAGGAGCGGGTCACCGCCATGCGCGACGCCTGGTTGGCCCGGATCACCAAAGCGCTCGACGACGGACGGGTCCTCGACGCGCTCAGCATCTCGAGCAAGCCACCAGAGCACGCGGCCCGCCTACCTGCCGAGCTGGCCGTTCGCCTGGCCGAGCAAGCCGGTGCCGCCATGGTGGCAGACCTGTTCCCTGATCAGTGGCTGGCGTTGCTCCGAGCCGTCGTGGACTCGCCGGTGCGCCGGACGGTCCGGCCCGCCGCGCTGCCCAAGGACGCCGACGACCAGCTGCGCTCTGCAGCCCATCGCGCCGCGGGCCTCGTCCCGGAGCTGGCCAGGCTCCTAGGCTTGCGCATACCGCCGCCACCGGGACCGCGGCGCCCGGCCCCCGTCGCCCGCCGGATCTGAACCGCTCCCGGTCGGCTGCCAGCGCTGCGCCGGAGCGGAGCGCCGTGGCGAGCCGTGCTACCTGCCCCGCCCGGACGAGCGGCCGCGGGGCGTGACCCCGTGGTCCGCCAAGAAGTCCGCCAGGCCGTCTACGAGCGGCCAGCGCTCGAGGTCGGTGAGCGGCACCCAGGCCACGTCGGCGGCGTCGCTCCCGGCCCGTAGGTCCGAGGCCTGCTCGACGGTCACCGCCAGGTCCACGATGAAGAAGTGGTGCTCGGGTGTGATCCGCTCGACCCAGCCCACCACCGCAGCACACCGTCCGTGCAAGCCGGTCTCCTCGGCTAGCTCCCGCTCCACGGCGACGGCCAATGTCTCCCCCCACTCCACTCGGCCGCCGGGCAGCGACCAGCGCCCGACAGCCGGTGGGTGCGCGCGCCGCACCATCAGCAAGCGCCTGTCGCACACCACGACCGCGCCGACGCTGAGCTCGGGGCGCGGACGGCTCACAGCCGCCTGGCGAGCGGCCGACGACCGCCTCGTGGACGGTTCGTGATCCGCCGACGGCCGCTTCGCAGGTGGCCGGCGACCGGCAGGTAGCTGCAGCCCGGCACGCCGATGCCCAGCCGGTGAGCGGTCCGTGATCGGCTCATGGCAGGCGACGGTGCATGACGAGCGCTCGGGCCTGGAAGCCGGCCGCCTCCAGCAGCTGCTTGGCTGCTCGGTCCCCGGGCAACGCCGGCACGTCCAAGCCACGGCACCCTCGCTCGGTCGCCCAGGACCCCGCCGCGTCGACAAGGGCTCGGCCGACCCCGACGCCTCGGGCCTCGGGTTCGACGTAGCACAGCTCCACTACCCCAAGAGCGGTCCCGCGGACGTCGTCGAGCCTCGCGACCAGCAACCCCACCACCACGCCGTCGACGGTCCCGACGATCGCCAGGCGGCCGGGATCGCTCATCAGGCGCCGGAGACCCCCCGGGCGCAAGAGCGCCGTGCCGGCGAGGTCGGCTTCCCTGCGGACGAGGATGGCACCCCCGCGACGCTCCTGGGCTTCGGTAAGTCCTTTCCGGCAGAGCTCGGCGCACACCGCCTCGTCGTCGGGTCCTGCCCAGCGGACGCCTTCCACGCCAGGGTCAGGCGTCGTCGAGAGTGCCGGCACCATCTCGCTCGCCGACGCCGCCGAGAGCACTGGCATCGTTGGGCTCGCCGGCACCGTCGAGGAGCTGCTCGGCTCGGTTCAAGATGGTGCGGCGATGGCGATGGGACACCTCGTGGTCGTGCACCCGACGAAGATCGGCCGGTGACAGGCCGGGGAGCCGCTGGACGACCTGGGAAGCCGACAAGCTGTCGTACCCGGGGATGCCGAGCATCTCGGTGGCACCCTCTATAGCTGAGGGCGACGACCCCGACGAGCGAGATGCACCTCCAGATGCCGTGCCCCTCGCAGTTCGACGGGCTTGCGCAGACCCGGCAGCCCTCGTGGATCGTGGTCGACTTGCCGACGACGATCCTCCCGAGAGCGACGACACGTCGCCTGCCGGCGATGTGGGGGCGTCTCGTGCGCCCCGAGCCGACGGGGAAGCGCTGCGAAGTGGCTGGCTACCGTCTGCGCCCCTCGGCCGCTCTGTCACCGGTGAGCCCGACGGCTGATGCCTGACACCTCGGGCAGCGGCCAAATCTCCCGACGCGGAGCCCGTCGACGTAGCCGTGCTCGTCGATCGTGGGTCTGACGCCGCCGCTGTCGGTGTTCCGGAGCCCGAGCTCTCCGTCCGCGCTGGTCGCCGCCGACGAGCACGGATCTGCCGACGAGCGAGCTGCACGCTGAACTGGCCGACCACGCGGGCGGTGGTGACCTGGCCTTCGACACGACGCCGGCCCTTGGCCGCCAGCTGCGGCAGCTCTTCCGCCACGGTGAGCAGCAAGCCGGTCGGTGCGTACACCAGAAGGTCCAATGCTCGCTGCGACGGGCTCGCTCGTTCGGTCATGTCGGACCTCCTCGCCATCTGGGTCGGTTGCCTCCGGTCGGCCCCCACGCCGTCGCCCGCAGCGCCGATGCGAGCACGGTCATACGCAGTCTCGACACAGTCCCCGTTCGGTGTCGGCAAGCTGGCTCGGATGCTTGACCAAGAAGCACGAGCGGCAGACGAACTCGTCTGGTTGCTTGGGTAGGACCCGATCCGCGATCTCGGAGCGGTCGTCGACGTCGGGGACGTCGTCGTCTTCGTCTTCATCTTCCTCGACGACGAGGCGCTCTTTCAAGATCTCGTCGAGGCTGGCCTCGACGTCGTCGTCGTCGCCGTCGTCGTCGTCGTCATCGTCTGCTTCTTCTCCGGCGGCGGTGGTGACGGGCAGCACTCCAACGGCGACGTCGTCGTCGGCTTCCACGTCGTCGGCTCCATCTTCTGGTTCGGTCTCGTCGTCGAGGACGTCGTCGAGGACGACGTCGTCGACTTCCTCGTCGTCGAGATCGTCGTCGAGGTCGTCGACGAGCGCTTCGTCGAGCTCGTCTGGTTCGGGCAGGTCATCGAGATCGTCGGCCATTCGTGCCCTTCGGGAGTGCTGCGTCGCCAGGTCGTGACGCCGGGGGAGCATATCTGCTGCGGTGCACCCCCCGTGCTCGTGGGTCACTCGGAGATCTGGCCGCGCGGGAGCTCAGGGGCTGACCGCTGCCCCTGCCCGATCGGCGCCCGCCGCCTCGGCCCCGGCATGGTCCGAGGTTGCTGGCTCCGCACCCGAGGGCACCACAGCTGCTGGTGTGCTCCCTGGCAGCACGGTGCGCCGGAGGTGGGACCGCGTCTCGGCATCCATGCGTTCGAGATCGGGGGCGCTGTAGTCGACGAAGGCCATGGCCCTGGCCAAGGCCCGATGCCCGGCCTGCTCGGCGATGAGCCGGTGCATCTGGTGGGCCACGGAGCGATAAGCCGGATGCCCTTGGCGTCCCGAGCGCAGCTCGATCAGGTGCATCGCCTCACGGGCGTTCAACTGCAAGGAGAACCGCACCCTGTACCCGAGCGCCACCGCATAGGTCGCCTGTGCCGGCCAGCGCGACGCCATGGCGGTGTACAGATCGTGGGATCGATCCAAGCTGGCCCGGTAGTCCCCGGCGAACCCGGCCTCCTCGACCAGCTCAGGGACGCCAGCACCGAGTGCCGGCGTCAGCGGCTGCCACTCGATGGTGAGCAGACGGTGACGCTGGAGATCCCGGAACGCCCCGTAGTCGCAGATCACCTCGAAGCGGTACGACGTCCGCTCGAAAGCCCGTCCCGGCAGGTGCCGGCGGTTCGTGCGCTCCCCCACGTACGCCGAGAGCAGCTCGTCGCGCTCGGCTGGTCCGAGGTCCGCGACGCGCCGGGCCAGCTCGGAGCCGGAGAGCGTGCTGTGCTCGTAGCACGCAGCTGCGAGCACCTTGGCCTCACCGTCTGGATCCCACTCCAGGAGCTGCACGCTGGGTGGTCCCGGGTTCCCCGACGCGCCCGCGTGCCAGGATCCGGGACCTCGGGCGTCTGGAGCAGCGCCGTCGTCAGATCGCGCATCTGCGCGTGGCCGTGAGCGGGTCCCAGCGACGGCGTCGGGCCACAGCCGGCCGATGATCTCCTCAGTGGCACCCGCCGTCGCCTGGAGGTGCGCCACCCACGCACCGCCGCGCTCGGGACGGTCGAGCCTGCTCAAGAAGGACGGCACGACCTTGCGCAGTTCGTCGAGGACCAGCTCGGCGTAGTTCCGGGCCTCGGGCAGCGGATGAGCCCGCAGGCGCATGACCAGCCGCTCGTAGCTCTGGGCCGAGCCGTAGACGCCGACATTGGACAGCGAGCCAGCCGGTAGCAGGCCGCGCAGCAAGTCGAGGGCCTTTGCCCGGACGGCCGATCGATGGGGGATCTCGGCCTCTCCGGGGTGCCGCGGGAAGCGCTGACCGAGCCAGGTGGTGAGCGCGGGCAGCAACGAGGCGTAGGTGTCGAACATGCGGTCCATGTCCCCGACGTAGCGGGCGCCGAGCGCCGAGGCGAGCACCTCGGGATCGCGGTGGTAGCGGTAGTGACCCGTCGGTAGCCGGCTGTCGTAGCCGATGTAGCGGGTCGACTGCTCGAGGTAGGCCATGAGCCGCCCCCGCTCGAGCACCTTGGTCAGCACGTTCGATGCCTGCTCACAGGCCAGGTGCACCCCTCCGAGCTGGGCGACGGAGTCGTCGCCGTACTCCAGGAACACCCGGTCGTAAAGCGCCTCGGCCCGCTTCAGGCCGACAGTGGCGTCCACGCCGGCGTCACCGCGCACGTCGAGGTCGCCGACGAACTCGTCGAGGAACAGGCGCCGCAGGCTCTTCGACGAGCGCGAGTACCGGGCGAAAAGCGCGCCTTTCACCACCTCGGGCAGGTTCACGAGTGCGAACACCGGCCCTTCGAGGTTGGTGACGTACCGGCGCAGCACGTCGGCCTCGTCGTCTGTGAACCGTTCTTCGGCGTAGGGAAGCATGCTGCGGCAAGACTACGGCGACAGCGGGCTGGAGGCGGGGATCCCCGACGGCGCTGTCTCGGCTTCGTCAGTCTCCCAGGCTCCTGGGGTGCTGGCCACGACGCCCCGGTCGAGAGCCTCGGCCGCCGTCGCAGCGGATCTGGCGGTCTGCGGGTCGGCGGCCACCACCGCCAGCTGGCGCAGCAGGTCCACCAGCTGGCGCGCGGTGCGGACGAAATCGCCGGGGGCGAGCTCGCCCCGCTGCAGCACCCGCGGCAGGTGCTGGCCCCTGGCCCAGCGCCACGCCATCTCGGCGAAGCTGCCGTCTGGGATCCGAGTGGCAGCCAGATGGCTGCGCTCCTCGTCTTCTCGCAGCTGGTCGGCGAGCGCGTGCAGTGCCCGCAGGCGGTCGGGCATCTGACCCGGTGGCATCGCGAGGGGCCGGCTCCGTGGCGTGCGAACCTCGAAGGTGCACGCCGAGACCACGCCGGCCAGCTCGTCCGGATCGAGGTCGTCGAAGACGCCCGAGGCCAGCGCCTCGGCCACCAGCAAGTCCGACTCGTGGTAGATCCGTACCAGCGTCCGGCCACGCCGCGTCAGCTGCCAGGCCTCGGTCTCGACGTAGCCCCACCGCCGGAGCAAGGTGAGCATCCGATCCAGGCGCTGGGAGAGCGCTCGGGGGTGCTTCCCGCCGAGGAACTGGGCGAACGATCGGTCGACGATGGTCCGAGCCTGATCCTGCGGGTACCGCCGCACCAGGTTGGCGGCCAGGTTGTAGGTGGGTCGGAACGACGATCGCAGCGCCGGTGGTGCCAGGGTGGCAAGCCTCGCTACGTCCGCCGCGCTCACGTGCGGCGACCACAGGACCACGCCATGACCCCACTGGTCCAGGCCTCGCCGGCCCGCCCGACCGGTGAGCTGGGCGTACTCCCCCGACGTGAGCGCCGATCGACCGCTGTCGCGAACCTTGGTCAAGCGTTCGACCACCACTGTCCGCGCCGGCATGTTGATGCCGAGCGACAGGGTCTCGGTCGCGTAGACGACGCCGATCAGCCCGTCGGCGAAGCACGACTCGACCGCCTCCCGGAACGCCGGGATCAGACCAGCGTGATGGGAAGCCACTCCGGCTTCCAAGCCGGCTGCCCACCGCGCATAGCCAAGGGCACGCAATTCGTCGTCGGGCAAGCCTTCGGTATGGCGCTCACAGCGGCGGCGGATCTCGGCCCGTTGGCCTGCGCCGGTCAACCGGATCCCGTCGGCCAGGCACTGGGCCACGGCGTCGTCGCAGGCAGCTCGGCTGAAGATGAAGACGATGGCGGGCAGGAGATCGCGCTCTGCGAGGGCCTCGACCAGCTCGGTTCGTCGCGGCGTGACGAAGCGGCCGTGGCGGAGCCCACCGGGCCGGCGCGCCATGCGGGCGACCTGGCTGTCGAGACGGGCAGCGGCAGGGTGCAACGATCCGTCTCGCAGCACCGGCACCAGCTCGATCCGGTGACTGCCTCGTTCAGCCACTGCGAGATGGTTGTGCAAGGACACCGGGCGTCGTGTCTCGACCACCACTTCGGTCGGGCCGCGCACGGAGCGCAGCCACGCGCCAAGCTCCTGGGCGTTCGACACCGTGGCCGACAGGCAGACCAGCACCACTTCCGCTGGGGTCAGGACGATGACCTCCTCCCACACCGATCCGCGGTAGGGATCTTGCAAGTAGTGCACCTCGTCGAGGACCACCACCCCGAGACCGTGCAGCTGCGGGGAGCCGGCGAAGAGCATGTTGCGCAGGACCTCGGTGGTCATGACCACCACTGGTGCGTAAGCCTGCACGGCCACGTCGCCGGTCAGGAGCCCGACGTTGCGCTGTCCGTAGCGCCGGCGCAGCTCGCCGAACTTCTGGTTCGACAGCGCCTTCAGTGGCGTCGTGTAGAACGCCTTCGCGCCACGCTCTAGGGCCTGGGCCACCGCGTGCTCCGCCACCACGGTCTTGCCGGCCCCGGTCGGGGCCGAGACCAGCACCGACGCCCCTCGCTCCAGAGCGGCGACTGCCTCTTGCTGGAAGGGGTCGAGAGCGAATGGATGAGATATCACCGTGCCGGGCCGCTCGGGGCCGGGCGGCGCGAGAGCGTCACCGAGCCAGGATACGGCCAGCGACGATAGCCAGCTCGTAGAACACGTACAGCGGTACGGCCATGGCCAGCATCGAGAAAGGATCGCCACTGGGCACGAACACCGCTGCGGCCGCCACGATGAGCACGAACGCCCACCGTCGCCCCTTCGACAGGGTCTGCGGGCGGACGAGACCGAGCAGCTCCAGGCCTATCAGCACCAGCGGGAACTCGAACGAGATGCCGAACAGTGCCATGAGCGCCAGGATGAGCCCCAGATAGCTGGTGGGGCTGTAGATCTCACGCAGGCTCGGACCGCCGATGCTGGCCAACCACGAAAGAGCATGGGGAAAGATGAAATAGGCCAAGGCAACACCGAACGCAAACAGGAGGAACGAGAACCCGACAAAGGGGGCCAGGTACCGCTTCTCCTTCGGTTCGAGGCCTGGCGTGACGAAACGCCACATCTCCCAAAGCACCACTGGCGAGGCCAGGAAGATCCCTCCGTAAGTCGCCACCTTCATCCGGATGCTCAGCCCCTGCAGCGGGGTGGTCACGTAGAAGGCGCAGTGGCGCGCACCTGCCACCTGGCAGTAGGGGTGCTGGAGGAAGCTCAGGATCGACTGGTAGGAGAAGAAGGCCACGACCCCACCGATGAGCACTGCCGTCGCGGAGACCAGCACCCGGGTGCGGAGCTCGCCGATGTGCTCGGCGAGCGTCATGGCGTCCGGATTGGGCCTGTTCTCCCGGCGGAGGCGGACCAGGACTCGGGGGGCCACGGTGCTTCCTGCTCTCAGTTCATGCTCGGGTCACCGACGCGAAGGGCGTCGTAAGGAACCCGCGGGTTCGGCAGTCCGACCTGGTCGACACGGTCGTGGTCGGTCGCAGCCCACCTGGCGTCGGATCCAGTCCCCGCCGGCTGTGCCCAGGGCGTCTCCCCCGCACCAGCCCCCGCCGGCTGTGCCCAGGGCGTCTCCCCCGCACCAGCCCCCGCGACGTCCCCCGCCGGCTGGTCGGTCGAACCCGCTTCCCTGCCGGCCGAGCTGAGTGGTTCCGTGGAACCGGCAACCCCCAGCGCGCCGGCAGTGGTCGGCGCCGTGCCAGCGGCCGCATCCTCGCCGGCGACATGGCCGTCGGCGACATGGCCGTCGGCGAGGTGGTCCAAGAAGCTCAGTGGGGAGCGGACCGCCTGGGTGATGACGTCCGTCGACGGCAGGTCGGGAAAGCTGCCCCGCACCTCCTCCTCGAGCCGAGTCCGCCACTGGCGGAGCTGGCTCCACGCTGCCCCTGCCTGGCGAGCGGCGCGCGGCAGCTTGTCGGGGCCCAGGACGACGAGGGCTACCAACAGCACCACGAGCAGCTTCGCGGGGTCCAGTGAAAGCACGCGACCAGTCTACGAGACTCGGGCCGTTGCCGGATGGCTCGGCCACGACGACACCTCGCAGCCGGCCCGTCACCGCCCACGATCTCGCTCATGCCTCACCGCCGAGCCCCGAGCCGCCGAGTCCCGAGCCCCGAGCCTCCGGGACCAGCCCCCGAGCCCCGAGCCCGGGCCGCCGAGCCCCGAGCCGTGGACCGCTGCGTCGACCACGACCGCCGATGCGCCGGGACGGCAAAGCTCAGGGCACCCCGATGTGGCTGAGGGGCCAGTAGCGGAAGATGACCTCACCGACGATGTCCCGGCCCGGCACCGGACCGTAGCAGCGGCTGTCGGCCGAGTCGGCTCGATTGTCCCCCATCACGAAGTAGTCCCCCGCTGGGATCTGCACGGGTCCGAAGCTCCCGGTCCCCGACCCGCACACGCCGGTGGTGACGCCCCTCGCGAGCCACGGCTCGCGAAGCAGGTGCCCGTCGATGTACACATTGCCCCCGTGGGCTCCGATCGTCTCCCCGGGCAAGCCGATCACCCGCTTGACCAAGTCGGGGTACTGCTTGGGCCAGGCCGGCGGCCGGCGGAACACGACGATGTCACCGCGCTCCACGGGGTGCATGTGGAAGCTGAGCTTGTCCACCACGATGCGGTCGCCGGGCTCCAGCGTCGGCTCCATCGACCCCGAGGGGATGTAGTAGGTCTCGAAGACGAACGTGCGGACCACCAGGGCCACCGCCACCGCCGCCACCACCACCACCACCCACTCCACCAGCCATCGCCGGCCTCGGTGGCGGCGCCCGTCGGGGGTGCCGACGCCGCTCGGTGCCGGTGCCGCGTCCGTCGCCTTCAGATCCCCGTCCATCACCCTCCTCGGCCTGGTCTGCTCTTGCCTGTGCTCGACACCACCACGCCCGGACCCCGCCGACTGGTGCGACACCACCGCGCCGGGACCCCGCCGACTGGTGCGCCACCTCGCGTCCCGGGAACGCTCCGCATGTTCTTAGCCGCTGCCAGCCGCCGCCAGTGGTCATCCGGCAGCGCCTGCGCCCTTCAGCGGGCGCGCTCGGGTCGCCCCCGCGGGCTGCGACCTCCGATCGACGCCTTGCGGCCCAGCTGGCTCGCAGGGTCCCGCCGGCGAGCTCCCATGTCCATGGGCAAGCCGTCCGAGGGATGGTGCGAGGGATGGTGCTCAAAGCCCGGCGATCAGCTTCTCCACTCGCTCGTCGTGGGAGCGGAACGGATCTTTCAGCAGGACAGTGCGCTGGGCCTGGTCGTTCAGCTTCAGGTGGACCCAATCGACGGTGAAGTCGCGGCGGCGCTCCTTGGCTCTGCGGATGAACTCGCCACGGAGGCGGGCCCGGGTGGTCTGCGGGGGCTCGGTCACGGCGGTCTCGATGGCGGCGTCGTCCACCACCCGCTCCATCACCCCGCGCTGCTGCATCCGGTAGAACAGGCCACGACTGCGGCTGACGTCGTGGTACTGCAGGTCGAGCAGGGCGACGCTCGGGTGCCCGAGGGACACCCCGTGGCGGGCACGGTAGGACTCGATGAGCTGGAGCTTGGCCACCCAGTCGCACTGCGACGCCAGCTGCATCGGGTCCTTCGCCAACGCCTGGAGGCAGTGGTCCCACATCCCCAGAGCCCGCTCCTCTTGGGGGGCCAAGCCGTGGCTGTCACGGAAGCGCTGCGCCCGCAGCAGGTACTCGCCTTGGATGTCGAGCGCGCTCAGCTCACGACCGTTCGCCAGGCGCACCTTACGGCGGCAGGTCAGGTCGTGGCTGATCTCGCGGATGGCCCGGATCGGGTTCTCCAAGGTCAGATCTCGCAGCACGGTGCCGGGATCCTCCAGCATGTGCAGGAGGATGCTGGTGGTGCCGATCTTCAGGTACGTCGCGTACTCGCTCATGTTCGAGTCCCCGACGATGACGTGCAGCCGCCGGAACCGCTCGGCATCGGCGTGAGGCTCGTCGCGGGTGTTGATGATCGGCCGGCTCCGGGTCGTAGCCGAGGAGACTCCCTCCCAGATGTGCTCGGCACGCTGCGACAGGCAGTAGGTGGCGCCGCGGGCGGTCTGGAGGACCTTGCCGGCACCGGCGTAGATCTGCCGGCTGACCAGGAACGGGATCAGGACTTCGGTGTAGTGCGAGAAGTCGTCGCGCCGGCTGGTGAGGTAGTTCTCGTGGCACCCGTAGGAGTTGCCGGCCGAGTCGGTGTTGTTCTTGAAGAGGTAGACGGTCCCGCGGATGCCCTCTTCGCGCATCCGAGCCTCGGCTCCGTCCACCAAGTGGTCGAGGATGCGCTCACCGGCCTTGTCGTGGGCCACGAGCTCGTCGATCCGGTCGCACTCCGGGGTGGCGTACTCGGGGTGGCTGCCCACGTCGAGGTACAGCCGAGCACCGTTGTCCAAGAAGACGTTGGAGGAGCGCCCCCAGCTCACCACCCGCCGGAACAGGTACCGGGCCACCTCGTCGGGGCTGAGCCTGCGTTGTCCACGCAAGGTACAGGTGACCCCGTACTCGTTCTCGAGACCGAAGATGCGCCGCTCCACCTCGGCCACCGTAGCGTCCGTGACCCGGTGCGACGTGCGCACGCGCCCACACCCTGCGCGCGGGTGCAGGTGGCCGAGTGCTGTGCCGGGCGCCCCCCCGTGTGATTGCGTAGAGGGAAAGTCGACCGGACTCAGGGGAACCTACGGGATCTTCGGGGATTCAACCACCACGGGATCACACGGGGGGGCCGGGCGGAACCCTCAGGCGGCGAGGAGGTCGCCGAGCTCGCTGCCGAGGATCCTGCGGAAGGCTCGGCGGTCCGGGCCCCGCTCGAGGACCGCCACCTCCAGGTCGTCGGGACCCAGCTCGCGCTCCGTACCTGCCAGGGAGGCCACCGCAGCGCGCAGTGCGTCGCGCAGCGCCCAGCTGCGCTGGTGGGCCTGGCCGAAGCGCTCGGCAATGGCGCCGGCGTCGCCGCCGAGGACGGCGAAGCCTTCCTCGTCGGTGATCGTGCCTTCATAGGCCACGTGGTACAGCTGGTCCGGTCTGCCGTCCCAGCCCAGCTCTGCCACCAGGATCTCCACCTCCAGCGGCTTCATCTCGTGGGTGAAGACATTGCCGAGGAACTGGGCGTAGAGGTTCGCGAGCGAGCGGGCGTCGACGTCCTCCCGACTGAAGGCGAACCCCTTGGTGTCCGCGTGACGCACACCGGCCACCCGCAGCTGATCGAACTCGTTGTACTTGCCCACCCCGGCGAAGGCGATCCGGTCGTAGATCTCGCTCACCTTGTGCAAGGAGCGAGACGGGTTCTCGGCCACGATGAGGATACCGTCGTCGTAGGTGGTCGCCACGAGGGAGCGACCCCGGGCGATCCCCTTCTGCGCGTACTCCGCCCGGTCCTTCATGACCTGCTCGGGCGCTACGTAGAACGGCATGGTCATCGGCGCTGCGCTCCGATCCCCCGGCCGACCAGATCCGCGAACCGCTCGGCTACCTCGCTCTCGTCCACCGGTGCATATCCCGCCTCCGTGACGGTGGCCACGAGGGGGTAGATGCCACGCACCACGTCCGGCCCGCCGGTCGCCGCATCCTCGTCGGCCGCGTTGTACAGGGCGCTCACGGCCAGCTCTACGGCGTCGGCCAGGGTCAGATCGGGCCGCCATCCCAATTTGATCGTGGTCCGGGCGTCGCGTCCACCAGAGCCGGTGGCGGCGTGGTCCGTCTCCTCGTAGTGACCGCCGGTCACGTCGTAGGTGAAGATCCGCCCCGTGTGGCGTCGCAGGTCGTACCCGGCGAACAGGGGCACCACCACCATCCCCTGGAAGGCCATGGGCAGATGCTCGCGCACCATCTGCCCGAGCTGGTTCGCCTTGCCTTCGAGGCTGAGGGCCACTCCCTCGACCTTCTCGTAGTGCTCGAGCTGGGTCTGGAACAGCCGCACCATCTCCACTGCGGGCCCGGCCGCGCCGGCGATGGCCACCGCCGAGTGCCGATCAGCCGGGAACACCTTCTCCATGGCCCGGTGGGCGATGAAGTTCCCTTCGGTGGCGCGCCGATCTCCGGCCATGACCACCCCTGTGGCGAAGCGCAAGGCCACCACGGTCGTCCCGTGGCGCGCCACCGCCCCCGGTGCTCGCGCGGCCTCGTAGAGCCCTCCGACGCCTGGCCCGCCGTCGGCGAGCCCCCGACCACCGACGGCCCCGCCCCGGCTCCCGCCGGCGCCGACTCGCTCGAGCAGCGCGGCGAAGCTCGGGCCGGGATCCTCGGCACTCGAGAACAGCGGCAGCACCACTACTGCCCGCCCTTTTGCACGTAGTTGCGGACGAACTCCTCGGCGTTCTCCTCGAGCACCTCGTCGATCTCGTCGAGCAGGTCGTCGAGCTCGGCTTTGAGCTTTTCCCCCTGCCCGGCGACGGGGGTCTCCTCGACCACGGCCTCGTCGCGCGTGCTCGGCGCCTGCTTCCGTTTCTGCTCACGTTCAGCCATCGGTTGGCTCCTTCTCTCCGCCGCTCAGGCGTGCGACCAGCTCAGCCGGTGATGCGCACGTCGCGAGCAACTCCTCGACGTGTTCGGCCGTACCCCGCAGCGGGTCCATCATAGGGATGCGGCGCAAGGGGTCGGTGCCCAGGTCGAAGACCAACGAGTCCCAGTTGGCGCTGGTCACCGCGTCAGCCCATCGCGCCAGGCAGCGCCCGCGGAAGTAGGCCCGGGTGCTTCGCGGCGGCTCGGTGACCGCCCGCTCGACCGCGTCCGGGTCCGCCAGGCGCTCGGTGCCGAGCCGCCCGAACAGGGAGCGGCCCGGGCGTAGATCGTGGTACTGGAGGTCTACTGCCGCCATCCGCCGATCGTCCCAGGCCAGGCCGTGGCGATCAGCGTAGGCCTCGAGCAGCTGGAGCTTGGCCACCCAGTCCACCTGGCCGGCCAGCGAGCGGGGATCGGTCTCCAGTCCGTGGAGGACCGACTCCCAGCGGGCCAGCACGCCGTTCCCGGCATCTTCGCCTCCGAGCGCTTCACACCCACGGGTCTCGGCGTACTTGCGCGCCCGCTCGAGCAGTTCCCACTGGATGGACAGCGCGGTCGCCCGCCGACCACCACTGAGCTCGACGGAAGCCGACAACGTCGGATCCGCGGCGACCTGGCGGATGGCAGACACCGGGTTGGCCGGGACGAGGTCATCGGCGCCGAACGCGTCGTCCTCGATCATGGCCAGCACGAAAGCCGTCGTGCCCACCTTGAGGAACGTCGCCACCTCGGCGAGGTTGGCGTCCCCCACGATCACGTGCAGCCGGCGGAACCTCCGCGGATCGGCGTGGGGCTCGTCGCGAGTGTTCACGATCGGGCGCTTCAAGGTCGTCTCGAGACCGACCTGCTCCTCGAAGAACTCGGCCCGTTGGGAGATCTGGTAGGCGACGCCGGCGGGAGCCTTGGCCGTCTCGGTCCCGACCTTGCCCGCCCCGCAGAAGATCTGCCGGGTCACGAAGTGGGCCATCACCTGCCGGGCGATCCGGGCGAAGGGAACGGCGCGGTCCATCAGGTAGTTCTCGTGGGTGCCGTACGAGTTGCCCTTGCCGTCGGAGTTGTTCTTGTAGACGACGATGGACTGCGAGGGCGGCAGGACCCGGGCCGCAGCTGTCATGGAGCGCCGCAGGATCTCCTCACCGGCCTTGTCGAAGATCACCAGCTCGGCGGCGGTGGCGCACTCCGGGGTGGAGTACTCAGGGTGCGCGTGGTCGACGTAGTAGCGAGCACCGTTGGTCAACACCGCGTTCACCAGGTGGGTCTCGATCTCCGGCGCCAAGGCGCTGTCGCGGGCGAACCCCCGGGCGTCGTTACCCGGGGACTCGTCCTCGAAGTCCCACCCCACCCGTGCGATCTCCGAGACGTAGGCATTGACCAGCAACGAAGAGGACGTGACCGGGTTGCCGTCGCCACCGACGTGCTGGATGCCGTACTCGGTCTCGATGCCGCACACCTTGGAAACGGCCACGAACTGGACCCTAGTGCCTCGATTGTCCGCCCGACGCGCCACCCCGTCCACCAAGCAAGCCTCGCCGGGCAGTGCCGGCAAAGCGAGCTCGGAGGGGCAGCTCAGAGATACTGACCGGTCCCCACGCGCTCGATGGAGCGCCCACCGCGCGTCTCGTCCCGGTCGGCGAGCAGGGTGCGGACGTAGACGATGCGTTCACCCTTCTTCCCCGAGATCCGCGCCCAGTCGTCTGGGTTCGTGGTGTTGGGCAGGTCTTCGTTCTCTTTGTACTCACGCCGGATCGACTCGAGCAGATCCTCGGTGCGGATGCCACCACCGTCGCCGGCGATGGCCCGCTTGATGGCCAGCTTCTTCGCCCGTCGGACGATGTTCTCGATCATTGCGCCTGACGCGAAGTCCCGGAAGTACAAGACCTCCTTGTCCCCGTTCTGGTAGGTGACCTCCAAGAAGCGGTTCTCGTCGTCGGCCCGGTACATCTCGGCGACGGTCGCCTCGATCATCGACTGCACTGCCTTGGTCGGGTCCCCTCCCCCGAGGCGAGCCACCTCCCCCTCGTCGATGGGCAGGTCGACGGTCAGGTAGCGGCTGAAGATCTGGGCGGCGGACTCCTGGTTCGGGCGCTCGATCTTGATCTTCACGTCGAGGCGACCCGGCCGCAAGATGGCAGGGTCGATGAGGTCCTCGCGGTTCGAGGCGCCGATGACGATGACGTCGCGCAGCGTCTCCACCCCGTCGATCTCTGCGAGGAGCTGGGGCACGATGGTGGACTCCATGTCCGAGCTGATACCGGTCCCCCGGGTGCGGAACAGCGAGTCCATCTCGTCGAAGAAGACGATGACAGGCACCCCCTCCTCCGCCTTCTCCCGAGCGCGCTGGAACACCAGGCGGATCTGCCGCTCGGTCTCCCCGACGTACTTGTTCAGCAGCTCGGGGCCTTTGATGTTCAAGAAGTAGCTGCGCACGCCCGAGTTACCGGTGACCTCGGCCACCTTCTTGGCCAGCGAGTTGGCCACTGCCTTGGCGATCAGCGTCTTCCCGCACCCCGGCGGGCCGTAGAGCAAGATGCCCTTCGGAGCCGGCAGCCGGTACTGCCCGAACAGCTCACGGTGCAGGTACGGCAGCTCGACGGCGTCGGTGATGGCCTCGATCTGCTCGTCGAGGCCGCCGACGTCGGCGTAGGTCACGTCCGGCACCTCTTCGAGGACCAGCTCCTCGACCTCAGGGCGAGGCAGCTTCTCCACCAGGAGCTGCGACCGGCTCTCCATGAGCACCGCATCTCCTGCTCGCAGGTGCACGCCCGAGAGCGAGTCGGCCAGCTCGACCACCCGCTCCTCGTCGGCCCGGCCGAACACGATGGCTCGCCGACCGCCCTCGAGCATCTCCTTCAAGGTGACGACCTCGCCGGAGCTGTCACCGCTGCGGGCCAGCACCACGTTCAGCGACTCGTTCAGGACCACCTCTTGGCCTCGCTGGAGCTGCTCCACGTCGATCTCGGGGTGCACCGACACCCGCATCTTGCGCCCCCCCGAGAACACGTCCACCGTGTCGTCCTCGTTGGCCCCGAGGAACGTCCCGTACGCGCTCGGTGGCTGGGTGAGCTTGTCGACCTCCTCGCGCAGCGCGGCAATGTGCTCCTTCGCCTGCTGCAAGGTGAAGGTCAGCTTCTCGTTCTGGGAGATGGCGTGAGCCAGCTGACCGTTGGTCTCCAGCAGGCGCTCCTCGAGCCCCTGCACACGTCCAGGGCCCTCCGACAGTCGCCGCCGCAGGAGCGCCACCTCCTCCTCCGCACTGCGGGCCCGTTCCGCCATCTCCTGCAGCTCAGCGATCAGGGGGCGCAGCCGCACATCGTCCGACTCGGTCGTCGGAACCACCTCCCTCGCGCTCGAAGACAACCTCTCTCGGACCCTACACCGACCCCGGGCTCGGTGAGGCCACAGCGCCGGGCGCGACCAGCGCGTTCCCGGCGCCAGGAGCCCTCTCCGGCGGGCCACGCCGGAGCCGGGAGCCGGGAGCCGTGAGCGGTAGCTAGACTACGTGGACGTCGGGCGACCAGGACCGGCCGGACGTTCGCGCCGAGCGAGGAGAGGACAGGGAGACGGACGATGAAGGTCTGGATCGACCAGGATCTGTGCACCGGAGACGGGCTCTGCGAAGAGATCGCCCCGGCCGTCTTCACCCTCCTCGACGACGGTCTCGCCTACGTGAAGGAAGGCGATGCCGTCAAGGACGACCCCGGTGGATCAGGCGGCATGGCGCTGGTGCCCTCCGACCTCGAAGACGCCGTCGGCGAGGCGGCCGAAGAGTGCCCCGGCGAGTGCATCTTCATCGAGCAGGGCTGACCCGCCCGATCGAGCGGGGCTGACCCGCCCAGCGGGCCGACCGTTCCCCGCTGACGCCTCGCTCGTTGCTGGTGGGCTGGCTTCACTGTCCAGCGGGACCGGATCCCGACCTCGGTCGACGGTTCGACCCTGCCGGCGCGCCACGTGACGCGCTCAGAGCGTCTCGGTTGGTGGCACCACCAGCCGGGCGGTGGTGATGAACCCGGTGTGGGCGACCATCCGGTGGTCGGGACGCACCGAGCGCTCCTCGACGTGCCAGGTCCGGCGCAGGATCTCCACCGTCTCGGCCAGGGAGAACGGTGCCTGGTCGAGCGCCTGGCGAAGCTGCGCGGTCTGGTTGATGGTGGGCAGGTACGCAAGCAGGGTCCCCCCCGGGCGCAACGCCGACACGGCATGGTCCACCACCCGCCACGGTTCAGGCAGGTCGAGCACGATGCGATCCCACGGACCTGGTCCGATGCCGTCGTAGACGTCGCGCTGCTCCACGGTGTAGGCAGCCTCCGCCCCGACCCATTCAGCCACGTTCTGCTCGGCTCGTTCGGCGAAGTCTGCCCTGCGCTCGTAGCCGACGACGGTGGCGCCCGCCCGCAGCATGGCCATCGACAGCGCACCCGAGCCGACGCCCGCCTCGAGCACCCGGCACCCAGGAGCGATGTCTCCGGCGATCACGATCGCGCCCAGATCCTTGGGGTAGATCACCTGGGCACCTCGGGGCATCTTCACCACGACATCGGCGAAGCTGGGACGCAGCACCAAGAACCGGCGCCCGGTGGTCGCTGTCACCGTGGATCCTTCCGGGATGCCGATCACGTCGTCGTGGGCGACGATGCCCGCGTGGGTGTGGAACGAGGCGCCAGCCCGGAGCCGCACGAGGTAGCGCCGCCGCTTCGCGTCGATGAGCAGGACCCGGTCGCCGGCCTGCAGGAGCCCGGCGCCAGCCTGCGGGGCACTGCGGCCGAGCGACAGGCCTCCGGGGCCGACGTCCTCGAGCATGCTCAGCGCGCCCGGCTGCGACGTCTCGCCGACGGCGACCGCACCGTCACCGACAGGTGCTGGCCGCTTTGGAGCGCTCCCTGCCACACCGTGGTGCCGCGACGGTGGCGCGACCGTCGCACCAGCCACAACGCCACCATGACCGCCACCCACACCCGTTCGCCGTCCCCGGCACGCCGGCGGGCACGGGCGGCCAGCGCGTCGAGCCCGAGGTCGACCAGCCGGCGCACGTCAGAGCCGACGGATCTCGACCACTGCGGACCGCTTGCGTCCGGAGCGCCTCCCGAGCAGGTAGGCCAGGGCGACGACCACCAAAGCCACGGCCACCCCCGAGCCGATCAAGGTGGGCTTGGCGGTGGCCACCTCCTCAGCCGCTTCGCTGGTGAGGCTGCGGATCTTCTCCTCTATGTCCCTGCGGGTGATGCGAGCGCTCTGGGGCATCGTCATCGCCCCGTCGGAGCCGCTGTCCGCGCCCCGCGGCGCCGGCTGGCACCGCTCACAGTCCGCCAGACGGCCAACGCGACCACAGCCAGTGCCACCACGGCCGTGATGAGATAGGGCAGCCAGGACCGGTCGCCGGAGAAGGTCGTCCCCGTCTCACCCTGCAATGCCCGCAACACGGCCAGCAGCAGGAGCGTCGTGCCGCCCGACAGGGCGACCGACCCCGCCACTCCGAACACCACGAAGCGAGCGAGCCCTCGTAGCGGCCCCAGGGTCTCCTGCTTCAGGTAGCCGACGATCAGGCCGGCCAGCTCGTTGCCGTTCTCCCCCAGCCCGCCGAGCCGATGCAGCAGGCCCGGTCCGTCGCCCCTGTGCCCGTCGCCCCTGTGCCCGTCGCCCCTGTGTCCGTCGCCCACTGTCCTCCTCGTCCACACGCCACCGCCTGGCCACCGTGCCGGGCTGATGCACCAAGCGCCGCCCTGACCCTCCCCGGCGCCGCCCCATCCTTCCCTGTCGCCGTCGCACCTGCAAGAACCTACAGAGCACCGACCTGTCCGCCCTGCCCGCCAGGTCACCGCCGCGAGGCCTTCGGTGCACCGCCACGGCGCCGTCTCGCCACGGCGCCGGCTCGCCACGGCGCCGGCTCCCCCCTTCGAGCAGCGTGGGTGCTACGGAACGCACTCACCCAGCTAGGAGGCCAAAGCCGTGCCTCATGAAACCCACTCCAGTCGAGGGGGCGCCGGCTCTGCCACAGGTCAGTCGGCCGACGCGGGATCCGGATCCGGACGGGCAGCAAGCAGGTAGGTAGAGCTTGCCGTAGCCACCAGACGCTGCCCGTCGGTCACCCGAGCCTCGACGAACGCCGCGCGGCTGCCACCTGCCACCACTTCTGCGGTGCACCACAGGTCGCTCCCCGGGCGCACGGGGGCGAGGAAGCTGACCTTCATCTCCACGTTGGCAGAGCGCACCTTGCGTCCCCGGGCCCAGGTGACCGTGGCTGCCCCCATGGCCGAGTCGCAGAAGGCGGCGATGAACCCGCCCTGGAGCACCCCGGCGGGGTTGGTGAACCGCTCGTCGGCGCGCATCCGCCACCTGGTCCTTCCGGGCTCGGACTTGTCCTCGCAGACCATGCCCAGCGTCAGGTCGCAGTTGGGCGGCACCTGCATGCGCCGGCTCATGGGCCGACCGTAGCCGGTCCGGCAGATGTCGCAGCACGGCCTGTACCCCCGAGCGACGCCAGAGCCTCCTGGTCGCGGGCCACTATGGGCTCGGACGGTGAGCCCTTGGTAGGAGCCCCGGGCGACTCCGGGGCCACCGCACCGCGAGGGCGCTCCGAGCGCCTTCGGGCGCACCGCGCGACGTGGCCGACCCGGCGCCCTTCGGTACGTGGCCGACCCGGCAGGGTACGGTGGGCTCGTGAGCACCGACGCCAGCCCCCAGCAGAGCCCAGCGCCGCTCGAGGCCATCGAGCAGCGTGGCATCGACGTCATCCGAGGCCTCGCCATGGACGCCCCCCAGCGGGCCAACTCGGGCCATCCCGGCACCGCCATGGCTCTGGCCCCGCTGGCGCACACCCTGTTCGCCCGGGTCATGCGCCACGACCCGGCCGACCCGGCCTGGCCCGACCGAGACCGGTTCGTGCTGTCGTGCGGCCATGCCTCAGTCCTGCTCTACAGCATGCTCTACCTCACTGGCTACGGGCTCACCCTCGACGACTTGACCCAGTTCCGCCAGTGGGGGTCCAAGACCCCAGGGCATCCCGAGGTCCACCACACCACCGGCGTAGAGGTGACCACCGGGCCGTTGGGCCAGGGCGTGGCGAACGGCGTCGGGCTCGGCCTGGCCGAACGGTGGCTCCGGGCCCGCTTCGGCCCCGACCTGGTGGACCACTACACCTTCGTGATCTGCTCCGACGGCGACCTGATGGAGGGGCTCAGCCACGAAGCCGCCTCGCTGGCCGGCCACCTCGGCCTCGGGCGCCTCGTCTACATCTACGACGACAACCACATCACCATCGACGGCTCGACAGAGCTCGCCTACGACGACGACGTGCCGGAACGCTTCGCAGCGTACGGATGGCACGTCGAGCAGCTCGGTGAGATGGCGAACGACGTCGTCGGGCTCGAGCAGGCTGTGCGGGGAGCCATGGCGGTCGAAGACCGCCCGTCCATGCTGATCCTGCGCAGCCATATCGGCTGGCCGGCGCCCGGCAAGACCGACACCGCCGAGGCGCACGGCTCGCCGCTCGGCGAAGACGTGGTGCGCCAGACGAAGGAGATCCTGGGCCTGCCTCCCGACGAGACGTTCTGGGTCCCCGACGACGTGCTCGGGTTCTACCGGGCCAGCACGGAGCGGGGCGCCGAGGCCCGCCGCCGGTGGCAAGAGCGCTTCGAGGCCTGGGACGGCGACAAGGACCAGTGGGAGTCGTGCTGGTCAGGACGGCCGCTCGCCGGGTGGGAGCGCTCCCTGCCCGAATTCGAACCTGGGAAGGAGCTGGCGACGAGGCGGGCCATCAAGCAGTGTGTCGACGCCACCGCGACCTCGGTGCCCGGGCTCGTGCTCGGATCGGCGGATCTCACCGAGAACACCGGGGTGGAGCTGGCGGGGGCCACCGCCCAGAGCGCGGCTCACCCCGCTGGGACGCAGGTCCACTACGGCATCCGAGAGCACGCGATGGGCGGTGCCATGAACGGCATGGCCCTCCACGGTGGGGTGCTGCCCGTCGGGGGCACCTTCTTCGTGTTCAGCGACTACATGCGCCCCTCCGTCCGCCTCGCTGCGCTGTCCCGAGCGCACGTGATCTACTTCTTCACCCACGACTCCGTCGGCTTGGGCGAGGACGGCCCCACCCACCAGCCGATCGAGCACCTGGCGTCGTTGCGGGCCATGCCCGGGCTACGAGTGCTTCGCCCGGCGGACGCGAACGAGTGCGCCGCAGCCTGGCGGCTCGCTGTCGAGCAACCCGGGCCCACCGCGCTCGTCCTGTCCCGCCAGGGGCTCCCCGTCCTGGCCGGCACCGCCGGCGCACCGGTGGCGCGCGGCGCCTACGTCCTTGTCGATCCACCCGGCTCGCGCGAGCTCGACTTGGTGCTCGTCGGCACCGGCAGCGAAGTGCACCTCTGTACGGCCGCCGCCGAGCTCCTCGCGGCCGACGACGGTCCTGGGCTCCAAGTCCGCGTGGTCTCGCTGCCCTCGTGGGATCTCTTCGGGGCCCAGGACGACGCGTACCGCGCGTCGGTGCTACCCGCCGGGGTCCCCACCCTCGCGGTGGAAGCGGCCAGCTCGTTCGGCTGGGAGCGCTACGCGGACGACGTGGTGGCCATCGACCGCTTCGGGGCCTCCGCACCGGGCCCAGAGGTCCTTGCCCACCTTGGTTTCACTGCCAGCGCCGTCGCAGAGCGGGCCCAGCTGCTGCTCGCCACGTCCGCCGTTCGCTCTTCGACACCCAGGAGGCAGCCATGACCAAGCTCCACGACCTCTACCAGCACCAAGGACAGAGCCCCTGGCTCGACAACCTTCGCCGGGACTACCTGACCAAGGGCACGCTGGCGGATCTCGTCGGCCGGGGGATCCGAGGGGTCACCTCCAACCCCACGATCTTCGCGAAGGCGATCGAAGGCGAGGACGACTACGACGAGCAATTCGCCGGGCTGCTGGCGGACCACAGCGTCGACGACGCGTACTGGGAGCTGGTCATCACCGACATCCTGCACGCGAGTGACATCTTGCGCCCGGTGCACGACGGGTCCGGCGGTATCGACGGCTACGTCTCGGTGGAGGTGGCACCGGGCTTGGCCCACGACACCGCCGGCACGGTGGACGCCGCCCGGCACCTGCACCAGCGGATCGACCGCCCCAACCTCTTCGTCAAGATCCCGGCCACGGGAGAAGGTGTGCCCGCCATCCGCACCATGATCGGCGAGCTGCGCTCGGTGAACGTCACCCTCATCTTCGGCCTGGAGCGCTACGACGCGGTCATGGAGGCCTACATCGGCGGCCTCGAGGACGCGGTCGCCGCCGGTGCGACGGACCTGTCGCCGGTGCGCAGCGTGGCGTCGTTCTTCGTCAGCCGGGTCGACACCGAGGTCGACCGTCGCCTCGGGATCCTGGCCGACCAGAGCGACGGCCTCCGACGCGAGGGCCTCCTCGACAGCCGCGGCACTGCGGCAGTGGCCCAGGCCCAGGTGGCCTACCAGCGCTTCGTCGACCCCTTCCGAGGCGAGCGCTGGCAGCGCCTCGCCGAGCGCGGTGCCACGGTCCAGCGACCTCTGTGGGCATCCACCTCCACCAAGAACCCCGCCTACTCCGACCTGCTGTACGTGGACTCGCTCATCGGGCCCGACACGGTGAACACCATGCCCGACGAGACCGTCGACGCCTTCGCCGACCACGGCACCGTGGCTCGCACCGTCGACGCCGACCCCGACGGTGCCCGGCGCGCCCTCGACCGGCTCACCGATCTCGGCATCGACCTCGGCGACGTGGCTCGGGTTCTCGAAGACCAGGGGGTGGCGTCGTTCGGGGGATCCTTCGACCACCTGCTGCGGACCCTTCGCGACAAGGCATCGGCGCTCGCCCCGGGACGCTGAGCGTGCCGGCTGGCGACACGCGACCTGCGGGCACCCGACCCGTCGGGCGAGTGGCGTCGGGAGCGCCTGAGGGCACCCTGCCCGGCGGGGCCACGGTGACGGTCGTGCCCGACGTGCCCGCGGCCTTTGCCGACGCCGTGGTGAGCGCCTTCCAGAGCCGTGCCGGTGCACCGAGCGCACCGTTCGTCCTCCTGCTGTCGGGCGGGCCGACCGCTCGTCGATGCTACGAGGAGCTCGCTCGGCGGGCCGACGCCATCGACTGGAGCCGTGTGGTGGTGGCCATGGGGGACGAGCGGCGCGTCTGCCCCGACGATCCCGAGGCCAACGAGCTGCTCGTGCGCCAGGCGCTGCTGGAGCGAGTACCACCCGTCTCGGACTTCGTCTCCATGCTCGACGCCCCGGAGCCCAGGGCCTTCGAACAGCGCCTGGCCGACGGGCGACGCCCCGACGTCGTCCACTTGGGCCTGGGTCCCGACGGGCACACCGCGTCGCTGTTCGCCGGGAGCCCCGCACTGTGGTCGGCACCGGACCGGCTGGTGGTGACGAGCACCGACCCGACGGGTAGGAACCCCTGGCCTCGCCTGACGCTCACCTTCGCCGGCATCGCCCGAGCCCACCAGGTGCTCTTCACCGTGGTCGGCCACGAGAAAGCGGCCGCCTTCGCCGCGGTGCGCCGTCATGTGCCGGTGCCTGCCGCCCTGGTGCGCGCCGAGGGCATCCGATGGCTGGTAGACCCCGCTGCCGCCGGCGTAGACCACTAAGGTGGCGCCATGTCCTTCGACCGCCCGTCCTTCGGCAGCCCGCCCTTCGACAGCCCGTTCGACCTGGTCGAGCGCCCCGTAGAGGAGCTGGTCGCCGAAGCCGGAGCCCGGCGTGACCGCCATCACGGCCGGCGGGTCACCTACTCGCCCAAGGTCTTCATCCCGCTCACCCAGCTGTGTCGCGACCGGTGCGGCTACTGCACCTTCGCCCAACCACCCGCCCGAGTACGCAGCGCGTACCTCGAGCCTGACGAGGTGCTGGCCATCGCCCGGGCCGGAGCACAGGCCGGCTGCCACGAAGCCCTCTTCACCCTCGGCGAAGCGCCAGAAGACCGCTACCCCCAGGCGCGGACCTGGCTGGAGGACCACGGGTACGACTCGACGCTGTCGTACCTGGCGGCCATGTGCGCCGCGGTGCGCGACGAGACCGGGCTCCTGCCCCATGCCAACGCGGGCGCCCTCGATGCGAAGCAGCTGGCCCGTCTCCGGCCGGTCACCGCCAGCCAGGGCATGATGCTCGAGACCCTGGCCGAGCTGGACTGCCACGCCGGCGCGCCTGACAAGGTCCCCGCGCGGCGTCTCGCCACCCTGGCGGCCGCCGGCTCTCTCGATATCGCGTTCACCTCCGGCATCCTCGTCGGCATCGGCGAGACCCGCCGGCAGCGCATCGAGGCGCTGGCGGCGATCGCTGCGGCACATCGCGCCCACGGACATGTCCAAGAGGTGATCGTCCAGAACTTCCTGCCCAAGCCGGGCACCGCCATGCATCGCCATCCCCCCTGCCCGCCCGAGGAGCTGCTGTGGAGCATCGCCGCTGCCCGGTTGGTCCTCCCGCCCGACGTCCATCTCCAGGCCCCGCCGAACCTCTCCGACGACCTCGCCCCGCTGATCCAGGCAGGCATCGACGACTGGGGCGGCGTCTCACCTGTCACCGTCGACCACGTGAACCCGGAGCGGGCCTGGCCCGACATCCCCGTGCTGGCCCGGGCCACCGAGGCCGCCGGTGCGGTCCTCGCTCCCCGGCTCACCATCTACCCGGAGAGAGCACTTGCCCCCGAGCGGTGGCTGGACCCGGCGATGGCCTTCGCGGTGCTGGCCGCCTCCGACGCCGAGGGTCTGGCCCGCGACCACCCCTGGGTGGCGGGTGGCACCGTCGACCCCCCTGGCATCGTCCGCCCGATACCCGCCAGGGTGCGCATCGGGCGCACTGCACCAGGGTCGGCGCCTGGATCCCGTCCTGCACCGCTGGTGGTGGCGGCGAGTGGGACCGTGCCGGCTGACAAGACCGTGCGAGCACGCGAGATCGTGCCGGCGTCGATGCCCGGCGGCGGCAGTGCGGTAGGCGACGTGCTCCAGGCGGTGGAGTCGGGAGCCGAGGTGGAAGAGGACGAGATCGTGACGCTCTTCTCGGCTCGCGGACCCGAGGTGGCCGCCGTGGCCGCCGCCGCCGACCGCATCCGCCAGGAGATGGTCGGCGACGACGTGACGTGGGTGGCAAATCGCAACATCAACTACACCAACATCTGCACCTTCAAGTGCCGGTTCTGTGCCTTCTCCAAAGGACCGCTGTCGCTCAACCTGCGCGGCGACCCCTACCTGCTGGATCTGGCCGAGATCACCGAACGGGTCCGCCAAGCCGAGGCAGCCGGAGCCACCGAAGTCTGCCTGCAAGGCGGCATCCATCCGAGCTTCGACGGCGACTACTACATTGGTGTGGTCGAAGCGGTTCGGGCAGCCTCGCCGACCATGCACATCCACGGCTTCACCGCGCTCGAGGTGACCGAAGGAGCACGCCGGCTGGGGGAGCCGCTCGAGCACTACCTGGCCCGCCTGCGAGACGCCGGGCTGCGGACCCTGCCCGGCACGGCAGCCGAGATCCTCGACGACGACGTCCGAGCCATCTTGTGCCCAGACAAGATCGACTCCGAGCAGTGGCTCGATGCCCATCGCAGCGCCCACAGGGTGGGTCTGCGGTCGAACGTCACCATCATGTTCGGCGCCGTGGAGCACCCACGATCCTGGGCACGGCATCTCGTGCGGACCCGGGCCTTGCAGCGCGAGACCGGCGGGTTCACCGAGCTCGTGCCGCTGCCGTTCGTGCACATGGGCTCACCGATCTACCTGCAGCGCCGATCCCGCCGTGGCCCCACGTTCCGCGAGGTGCTGCTGGTGCACGCGGTGGGCCGGATCGTCTATCGCCACACGATCCCCAACGTCCAGGCCAGCTGGGTGAAGCTCGGGACCGGCGGAGTCCGCCAGCTCCTCCAGGCGGGCGCGAACGACCTCGGTGGGACGCTGATGGACGAGAACATCTCGCGCGCCGCCGGGGCGAGCCACGGCCAGCAGATGACCGAGGCGGACTTCCGTGCGCTGGTGGCACCGCTCGGCCGCACGCTGGTGCAGCGAACTACCTTGTACGACAGAGTCGCCACCGCGGCGTGAGCACCGACCGGACCGACCCCCTGGCGCGCGACGACAGGACCGGCGAGATGCCGTCCGGGGGCGCGCCGCGAGGCGGCCCCACGGCGTCCCCGAGCGCGGCCCGCGGCGAGGGCACGGCCCTGGCGCGCTGGGTGGGCACGACATCGGAGGGTGGAGCCCGCCCCGACGTGTCGGCGGCCACCATCGAGGACCGGGTGCAGGCCATGGCATCGGTGCTTCCCGAGGCACGGCGACCCGATCTCTACCAGGCCATCGTCCGCACCGTGGTCGAGCTGGCCGAGGACGACACCGACATCTTGGACCTGAAGGTGGCCCAGGCCGCGCTGGCCGAGATGGCCGAAGCGTTCCGGATGTTCCGTCCGTACCGCGGGCTGGCGAAGGTGACGTTCTTCGGCTCGGCGCGAACCCGCCCGGACGACCCGCTGTACCTCCGGGCCCGCGCCCTGGCAGCCCGCCTGGCCGAGCATCGCTGGATGATCGTGACCGGAGCGGGCCCCGGCATCATGGCCGCGGCCATGGAAGGGGCGGGCCGTGACGCGTCACTCGGCGTGAACATCCGTCTCCCCTTCGAGCAGGGGGCAAACCCGTTCATCGCCCACGACCCCAAGCTGGTGGAGATGCGCTACTTCTTCACCCGCAAGCTGATGCTCATCAAGGAGTCCGACGCCTATGTCGTGCTCCCTGGCGGCTTCGGCACCCTCGACGAGGCGTTCGAGCTGCTCACGTTGTTGCAGACGGGCAAGGCGCTCCCGGCCCCGCTGGTGCTGCTCGACGTGCCCGACGGCAGCTACTGGCGGGGCTGGCAGCGGTTCCTCACCGAAGAGGTTGCCGGGCATGGTCTCGTCGACGAGGAGGACCACGCGCTGTACCGGGTGACGGCCGACATCGACCACGCGGTGGACGAGATCCTGGGCTTCTACCGCAACTACCACTCGCTGCGGTGGGTGGGGGATCTGCTGGTCCTGCGGCTGCGACGGCTGCCCGATCGCCAGCAGCTGGCGGAGCTCAACCGCGAGTTCTCCGACATCGTCGTATCGGGATCGATCCGCTCGACACGGGCGTTGCCCCCAGAGCGAGCCGGTCAAGACCACCACGAGCTGCCGCGCCTGGCGTTGCGCTTCGACCGGGTCAGCTACGGAAGGCTCCGCCAGCTCATCGACCGCCTGAACCGTCTGGACCCATGAGCAGCTGGTCGCTCCGGGCGCGCACATCGGGCACATCGTCTTCGGCGGCAGCACCCCGTGAGCCTTGGCCGCGGGCGGTGGAACCGACGCAGGCGGCCGCTTCATCGTCGAGATGCTGGCCCGGATTCGTGCCGAGCTGCTCGCCGCGGGGGACGAGCGCCCGCGGGCGGCCGGTGCCGTCGTCGGCGTCGAGCCTACGGCGCTGCGTCTGCGTCATCGGCACCGCCCAATGCCGCCATGGCCCGGACCACCGCCCGGCGAGCCTGCGACAGCCGTCGCTCCTCGGCTTCCAGCGCGGCTCGTTCGGTGCCCGCCGCGTCGTCTACCGCCCGATGCAGCCGGTCGATCGCCAGGTCGGCCAACTCGTCGGCGATGTCGGCCAGCCGCTCGACGAGCGTTCCGGCACCTGCCACGCCACGACGATGTCCGCCGGGAGCCATCGCGGGCCCTCGGCGCTCAGCGCTCGGCGGGACGCGCCGGGGCCGGCAGCGTGGTCACGGCCAATTCACCCGCGGCCACCTGGGCCCGGAGCCGCTTCTTGTCGAACTTCCCGACGCTCGTCTTCGGTATCTCGGCCACCACGGCCCACCGCTCGGGCAGCCACCACCGCGACACCCGATCGGCCAGGAACTCCACGATGGCGCTGGGGTCGGCTGTGGCGCCGTCGGCCGGCACCACCGCCACCAGCGGCCGCTCGTCCCACTTCGGGTCCGGCACACCGATCACCGCCGCCTCGAACACATCGGGGTGAGCCATCACCTGGTTCTCGAGCTCGACCGAGGAGATCCACTCCCCGCCGGACTTGATGACGTCCTTGGTCCGATCCGAGATGCTCATCACGTCATGCTCGTCGAGCGACCCGACGTCACCGGTGCGCAGCCAGCCGTCGTGGAAGCGCTCCCCGCTGTCGTCGCCGTAGTACGAGCCGGTGATCCAGGGTCCACGCACCTCGAACTCCCCCACCGCCTTCCCGTCTGCGGGCAGCACCGTGCCGTCGTCGGCCACGATCCGCAGCTCCACGCCGGGCACCACTCGTCCGGTGCGTGACCGCCAGGCGAGCTCGTCGTCCTTCGACGCCGAGCGCGGTGGCCAGCTCACCGCGCACACCGGGCTGGTCTCGGTCATGCCCCACCCTTGCAGCAGCAAGACCCCGTAGCGCTCCTCGAACGCCTCCATCATGGAGCGGGGAACGGCTGCGCCGCCCGCCATGAGCAGCCGGACCGACGACAGATCCAGCTGGTGGTGCTCGCCGTAGCGCAGCAGGTCGTTCCAGATCGTGGGCACGCCCAGCGACAAGGTGGGGCGCTTCGTAGCGAACATCTCGGCGAGGGGCTCGGCCTGCAAGAACCGCTCCGGCATGATCAGGTCCGCGCCGGCGAAGAACGCCGCGTAGGGCACCCCCCAGGCATTCGCGTGGAACATGGGCACGACCGCGAGCACCCGATCGTGCTGCCCGATGCCGGTGACGTTCGCGGCCATCGAGGCAAACGCATGCAGCCAGGTGGAGCGGTGGCTGTAGACGACCCCTTTCGGATCCCCGGTGGTGCCGCTGGTGTAGCACATGGCTGCCGCCTGGCGTTCGTCCACCTCCGGCCAGGCGAAGTCCGGTTGGCGTGCCGCCAGCAGCTCCTCGTAGGCCAGCGTCGCGCCCAGGCCGTCGACCGGCTCGTCGCCGATCACCACGATGTGCTGGACACTGTGCAGCTGGCCGCGCACCCGGGCCAGAAGCGGCGCCACCGAGGCGTCCACCAGCAGCACCTGGTCTGCTGCGTGGTTGACCACGTAGGCGAGCTGCTCGGGGAAGAGCCGGATGTTCAAGGTGTGCAGCACCGCGCCCATGCTCGGCACCGCCAGGTACGCCTCGAGGTGCTCCTGGTCGTTCCACATGAAGGTCCCGACCCGGTCACCGTCGCCCACCCCCAGCGCCTGTAAGGCGCCGGCGAGCTGTCCGGCCCGTCGGCCCACGGTGGCGAAGCTGGCTTCGTGGTACCCGTCGGGGCGGCGGGTGACGACCACCGAGTCGCCGTAGGTGGCCAGCCCGTGGTGCAGGATGCCGCCCACCGTCAGCGGGCCGTCTTGCATGGTGCTCTGCATGGCTGGAGCATACCGAGGACGAGCGCGGCACACCGGCGCCCGGCGGCGCTGCGACTGCCTCGTGACACCCGCCTGCGCCCGGCGGCGTAGCGACGCCCCTTTGGACAGCCGTCAGCGCGCGGCGTCCCGGCAGCGCCCCCTCGGCACGCGCCTGCGCCCGGCGGCGCAGCAGCTCCCCCTTGACACCCGTCGGCGAGCGTGGTGCAGTAGCGCCAGCTCGCCTGTAGACGTCCGGCCTTCCGATCTCCCCACACGCCGACGCTGCTTACCCGATCTCCGGCTGCGAAGCGTGTCCTGCGCCCGGAGGCCCCGTGGCAAGCCCAGCCCGCAGCGCCCTTCGGTCCAGGCGGGCCGTACGACGGATCTTGATCTCCGTGGCAGCTGCCACCGGCAGCCTGGTGCTCGGCGTGGTGGTGCTCGCGGCTGCGAGCGGTTCCATGCTCGCCGAGGGCACCCAGCTGCTCGGGCCTGGCACCCCCGCAGCCTCGGCGCCCGTGGGCGGGATCCCCGGCGCGCCCATCCCCGTCACCATGCTCCGGCTGTACCGGGCTGCAGCGGCGGCCGGATGCCCTGGGCTGTCGTGGACGGTGCTCGCTGCGATCGGCACGATCGAGTCCGACAACGGCACCTCCACCCTTCCCGGCGTGCACGCCGGTGCCAATCGAGCCGGGGCGGAGGGCCCCATGCAGTTCGAGCCGGCCACCTTCGCCCACTACGACGAGCCGGTCCCGCCCGGCGGGGTGAGCCCACCGAGCCCGTACGACGCCGCGGATGCCGTCTACGCCGCGGACCGCATGCTGTGCGCCGACGGTGGCGGTGACCCCGCCACCGTCGGCAACGCGGTCTGGGACTACAACCACAGCGCGGCATACGTCTCCGAGGTCCTCACGATGGCTTCCGAGCTCGCCGGTGCCCCGAGCCGTGGGATCGCCGGTACCCCCCGGGGCCGCGAGCCCGCCAAGGCGCCGGGGCCGTGAGCCCGCCGGTACCGCCAGGGCCGTGAGCCCGCCGGCGCGCCGGGGGTCGTAGGTCCCGCCAGTGCCATCCCCGCAGCGAACCGGTGGTTCGGTCAGGTCGATCCGGAGCCAGCCGTGCCGAGCGCTCGTGCCAGGAACGCCTCGCTGGCGTCGAGCGCCTCTGCGGGGAGCGCCCCATGCGCCCCGACGTGGGCGTGCAGCCGCTTGTCGGTGCTGGCCAAGGCGTCGAACAGTGCCCAGGAGTCACTCCGGGGGAACAGCTCGTCGTCCCACTGCATCAAGAACAGCAGGGGGCACCGGACTCGAGCGGCGTCGGCAGCGATGCGGGCCTTGGTGGGTCCGGTCAGCCCCATCAGACCGAGCACGCAGCCCGCCATCGTTCCCACGGCCGCCACCACCGGGAGGCCCAGGATCGTGCCCATGGACACTCCCCACCAGCCCAGCGGCCCCGCGCCGACGTCGTCGAGGCCCTGAACGGCGTCGATGGCCGCTCTCCAGTCCGCCACCATGGCGTCGGTCATGGCGTCCCCGTCGAGCGACCAGCGCTGGCCGAACTCCAAGAACGACAGCCGTGGGTCGCGCCCGGCGTCGGCTCGCCGGTCGCCATGGACCGGGCCGTCGATGGCCAGCGCGGCGAAGCCGTGGTGACGGACCAGGCGGCGAGCCAGCGCCATCACCGCATCCTGGCGCTTGTGGTTCGACGCTCCGTGACCCAGCGCGACCAACGGAGCCGGCCGGCGGGTCACGGTGGTCGATCCTGAGGCCGCGGAGATCCCGCCTCGGGCGTCTGGTACCACAAGGGCTCGGGCGTCGCCGCCGGCGTCGGGCATGCCGGCGGCGCAGAGAGACCGCGCACTTCGAGACGCCGGATCGCTGCCCTGCGCCACCAGCGTGTCAGGCGCTGCTGCTGTCCACAGCACCCCCGGGACTCGCCGGCCATCGACCTCCAGGGAGAATTCGCGTTCGAGGACGCCGCGGGTCGTCTTCGGTGGCGCGGACCACTGCACCAGCAGCAGGGTACCGACTGATGCCATGGCCCCGATCACGACCATGGCCCCGATCACGACCATGGCCCTCGCAGATCTCGACGGCGAGAGTCCCCTGCGCACAGCGTCTGCAGCTTTGGCCTCCCGAACCCCCGAACCCCCGAACCCCCGAACCCCCGAACCCCCGAACCCCCGAGCGCCCGAACCCCCGAGCGCCCGAACCCCCGAGCGCCCCAGGCGGTCAGCGCAAAGCCAGCTGACCGGGCTCGAGCGGCGCGGGCAGGGCGGTCTCCCCCATGAGGTAGCGGTCGACGCTGGCTGCACACGAGCGACCTTCGGCGATCGCCCACACGATGAGGCTCTGGCCCCGGGTCATGTCGCCGCACACGAACACCCCGGGACAGCTGGTGGACCAGTCGACCCCTGCGGCCACCGAGCCTCGGGAGTCGAGGGCGAGAGCCAGCTCCCCGACCGGACCGCTGCGCTCGGCACCGCTGAAGCCCATGGCCAGCAGCACCAGCTCGCAGGGCAGCTCGAACGTCGAGCCAGGTAGCGGCTCGAACTGGGGCCGTCCGTCGACCGTGGTGACAGCAACCTGATGGCCACGCAGCGCCCGGACCGCCCCTGTGCCGTCGTCCACCAGCTCCGAGGCGGTGACGGAGAACAGCCGCTCCCCACCTTCCTCGTGCGCCGACGACGTGCGCAAGATGAGCGGCCACGTAGGCCATGGGTTCTCAGGTGTGCGCTCGAGCGGCGGTTGCTCGAGGATCTCGAGCTGGTGGACCGACCTGGCGCCTTGGCGGTGTGCCGTGCCCAGGCAGTCGGCTCCGGTGTCCCCGCCGCCGATGATGACCACGTGCTTCCCGGCCGCCGTCACCGGCGGCTCGGCGAGCCTTCCTTCGCGCACCAGGTTGGCTGGCTTCAGGTACTCCATGGCTACGTGCACGCCGGCCAGGTCGTGCCCGGGCACGGCCAGGCGCCTGGGCACGGTGGAACCGCCGGCGAGGACCACGGCGTCGTGCTCGGCGAGAAGCGCCGTCGCCGGCAGCTCGGTAGCTCCCGGTGCGCACGCGCCGGCAGTCACGTCCGCGCCGGCGGTGCTGCCGGTGCCCACCGACGTCGAGCAGCGGAATTCGACCCCTTCCGCCTCGAGCTGTCCCAAGCGACGGTCGAGGACCGCCTTCTCCATCTTGAACTCGGGGATCCCGTAGCGCAGCAGGCCGCCGGGACGCTCGGCCCGCTCGTAGACGACGACCCGGTGCCCACCTCTGACCAGCTGCTGGGCAGCAGCGAGCCCTGCTGGTCCCGAGCCGACCACCGCCACCGACTTGCCCGTGTGGACGCTGCTGGCATGCGGGGTGACCCACCCTTCGCTCCAGGCTCGTTCGGCGATGTCCCGCTCGACGCGCTCGATGGTGACCGGATCGGCGTTGATGCCGAGCACGCACGCACCCTCGCACGGCGCCGGGCACAGCCGCCCGGTGAGCTCAGGGAAGTTGTTCGTGGCGTGCAGCCGCTCCGAGGCGTCGAACCAGTCGGCCCGGTACACCAGGTGGTTCCACTCGGGGATGAGGTTGCCGAGCGGGCAGCCGTCGTGACAGAAGGGGATGCCGCAGTCCATGCACCGCGCCGCCTGCTTGCGGAGCTGCTCTTCGGGGAACGGTTCGTAGACCTCCCGCCAGTCGCGCACACGCCCCGCGACCGGCCGCCGCGCGGGCAGCGCCCGTTCGTACTCGAGAAAGCCGGTGATCTTACCCATCGATCTGCCTCTCCTCGGTGAGGCGGTCAGGCCTTGGCGGCGGCCATGACCGCCTCGTCGACGTCCATCCCAGCTTGGCGGGCCTGGCGGGTGGCCTCGATGACCCGCCGGTAGTCCCGCGGCATGATCTTCACGAACTGCTCGACGGCTCGCTCCCAGACGTCGAGCAGCCGCTCGGCCACTGCGGAGCCGGTGAGCTGGTGGTGGCGCCCGACCACGTCGAAGAGCCACTCGCGCTCTGCGGCCTCGAGCACCTCGAAGTCGACCATCTCACGGTTCGTGTTGCCCTCGAGGGTCCCACCCGGGTCGTGCACGTACGCGATGCCACCGGACATCCCTGCAGCGAGGTTTCGCCCGGTCGGGCCGAGCACCACGACCCGGCCACCGGTCATGTACTCACACGCATGGTCGCCGACTCCTTCCACCACGGCCAGCGCGCCGGAGTTGCGGACGCAGAACCGCTCCCCGACCTGCCCCCGGATGAACACCTCGCCGGCGGTGGCCCCGTAGAGGATCACGTTCCCGGCGATCACCTGCTCTTCTGCGGCGAACGGCGACGCTTCTGGCGGCAAGACCACCACCTTGCCGCCCGAGAGGCCCTTGGCCAGGTAGTCGTTCGCGTCTCCCACCAGGCGTAGGGTGACCCCCCGGGGCAGGAACGCACCGAAGCTCTGGCCGGCCGAGCCGAGGAAGCTCAGCGTGATGGTGTCGTCCGGGAGGCCGGCCGCGCCGTAGCGCCGGCTGATGGCCGACCCGAGCAACGTGCCCACCGTCCGATCGACATTGCTGATCGGCAGGGTCAGCGCCACCGGCTCGCGGCGCTCGAGCGCGGGCGCGCAGGCCGGAAGGAACTGCTGGTCCAGAGCCTTGTCGAGCCCGTGGTCCTGGGTCTTGCGCCATCGCCGGTCGGTGGGCGGGCCGGGCTCGGGCTCCGCGAGCACCGGGGTGAGATCCAGTCCCGACGCCTTCCAGTGGTCGAGCGCCTCGGCGGTGCCGAGCAGATCCCGTCGACCGACGGCCTCTTCGAGCGAGCGGAGCCCCAGGGAGGCGAGCAGCTCGCGCACCTCCTGCGCGATGAACTCGAAGAAGTTCTCGACGAACTCCGCGCGGCCGGTGAACCGCTTGCGGAGCTCGGGGTTCTGGGTGGCGATCCCCACCGGGCAGGTGTCGAGATGGCAGACCCGCATCATGACGCAGCCCGACACCACCAGCGGCGCGGTGGCGAACCCGTACTCCTCGGCGCCGAGGAGCGCGGCCACCACCACGTCGCGCCCGGTCTTCATCTGGCCGTCGACCTGCACCACGATCCGGTCCCGCAAGCCGTTGTGCACGAGGGTCTGCTGGGTCTCGGCCAAGCCGATCTCCCACGGGATCCCCGCGTGCTTCAGCGAGGTGAGCGGGCTGGCCCCGGTGCCGCCGTCGTGCCCCGAGATGAGCACCACGTCGGCCTTGGCTTTCGCCACCCCGGCAGCCACCGTGCCCACCCCCACCTCGGCCACGAGCTTCACGTGCACCCGCGCCTGGGGGTTGGCCGACTTCAGGTCGTGGATCAGCTGGGCGATGTCCTCGATCGAGTAGATGTCGTGGTGCGGCGGCGGCGAGATCAGCCCGACGCCTGGGGTGGAGAACCGGGTCGCCGCGATCCACGGGTACACCTTGTGGCCCGGCAGCTGGCCGCCTTCGCCAGGCTTCGCCCCCTGCGCGATCTTGATCTGGATGTCGTCCGCGTTCACCAGGTACTCCCCGGTCACCCCGAAGCGCCCCGAGGCCACCTGCTTGATGGCGCTGCGCCGGAGATCCCCGTTCGGATCCGCGCTGAAGCGCTCGGCGTCCTCGCCACCTTCGCCGGTGTTCGACTTCCCCCCCAGCCGGTTCATGGCCACCGCCAGCGTCTCGTGCGCCTCGGCGGAGATGGATCCGTACGACATGGCCCCCGTCGAGAAGCGGGCCACGATCGCGGACACCGGCTCGACCTCGTTGATCGGCACCGGTGGCAGTGCACCGGTGCGCAGCTCGAGCAGGCCGCGAAGCGTCGCGCCCTGGCGAGACAGGCCGTCGACCGTCTCGGTGTACTCCTTGAAGATGTCGTAGCGCTTGGAGCGGGTGGCGTGCTGGAGCTTGAACACCGTGCGGGGATTGAACAGGTGCAGCTCGCCCTCGCGCCGCCACTGGTACTCGCCGCCGACCTCGATCTCGCGATGGGCGCGCTCCGTCGGACGCGCCAGGTGCGCCAGGCGGTGGCGGGCCGCCACCTCCTCGGCGAGGACGTCGAGCCCGACCCCGCCGATGCGGCTGACGGTTCCGGTGAAGTACTCGTCGACCAGGTCGCGTCCGAGGCCGACCGCCTCGAAGATCTGGGCTCCTGTGTACGACGCCACCGTCGACACCCCCATCTTGGACATGACCTTCACGATGCCCTTCGACGCCGCCTTCACGAAGTTGCGCCTGGCTTGGCGCGGGGTCACCCCGTCGAGCTGGCCGGTGGCGATCAGGTCGTCGATGGTCTCGAACACCAGGTACGGGTTGACCGCCGAGGCGCCGAAGCCCACCAGCAGGGCCATGTGGTGCACCTCGCGGGCGTCGCCGGTCTCCACCACCAGCCCTACCCTGGTCCGGGTCTTCTCCCGCACCAGATGCTCGTGGACCGCTGCGCACAGGAGCAGTGACGGGATAGGGGCCAGCTCGGCGTCGGAGTTGCGGTCGGACAGGATGAGGATGTTCGCCCCGCCGGCGATGGCCTCGCTCACCCGCCGGCGCACGTGGGCGATGGCGCGGGCCAGCGCCCGGGCGCCGCCGCCCACCGGGTAGAGGCCGTCGACGGCGAAGGCCTCGAAGCCCGGCGTCTCGCCCTCCTCGTTCACGTAGCGCAACTTGGCCAGCTGGTCGTTGTCGATGACCGGACCGGGCAGGATGATCTGGTGGCACGAGGCAGCCATCGGGTGCAAGAGGTTCCCCTCGGGGCCGAGCTTGGAGCGGCTGGCGGTCACCAGCTCCTCACGGATGGCGTCGAGCGGCGGGTTGGTCACCTGGGCGAACATCTGGGTGAAGTAGTCGTAGAGGAGCCGGGGACGCTTCGACAGCGCCGCCAGCGCAGCGTCGTGGCCCATCGAGCCGATCGGCTCCGCCCCGGTGGTGGCCATGGGGCTCACCAGGAGCCGCAGCTCCTCGGTGGTGTAGCCGAAGAGCTGCTGGTGGGTCACCACCGACGCGTGCTGCGGGGTGAGCATCGTCCGCGGCGGCAGATCCTCGAGCGGCACCTGCTGGCCGAGCCACTCCTGGTACGGCTGCTCGGCAGCGAGCTGCGCCTTGATCTCGTCGTCGTCCACGATCCGGCCCTGAGCCGTGTCGACCAGGAACATCCTCCCTGGCTGGAGGCGGCCTTTGCGGACCACCGTGCTCGGGTCGAGCTCCAGGACCCCCACCTCCGAGGCCAGGACCACCAGGCCGTCGTCGGTGACCCAGTACCGCGCAGGACGCAAGCCGTTGCGGTCGAGCACGGCTCCCGCGAGCGTCCCGTCGGTGAACACCACGGCGGCGGGACCGTCCCACGGCTCCATCAGCGAGGCGTGGTACTGGTAGAAGGCCCGCCGGGCCGGGTCCATCGACGTGTGGTTCTCCCACGCCTCGGGGATCATCATGAGCACCGCGTGCGGCAACGTGCGACCGCCCAGGTGCAGTAGCTCCAAGACCTCGTCGAACGACGCGGAGTCAGAGCCCTCGGGGTCGCAGATGGGGAAGATCCGCTCGAGGTCGCCGGGGAACAGGTCGCTCGACAGCAGCGCCTCACGGGCCCGCATCCAGTTCCGATTGCCGCGCAGCGTGTTGATCTCGCCGTTGTGGGCAACGTAGCGGTACGGGTGGGCCAGCGGCCACGACGGGAAGGTGTTGGTGGAGAACCGCGAGTGCACCACGGCGAGGCCTGACGCGAGCCGCTCGTCGGAGAGATCACCGAAGAACGGCGTCAGCTGCTGCGGGGTGAGCATTCCCTTGTAGACCATGGTGCGCGCCGACAGCGACGGGAGGTACACGCCGGCCACGTCGTGCTCGATGCGCTTGCGCAGGCAGTACGCGAGACGGTCGACGGCCAGCGCGTCGGGCGACCCGTCTGCTCGCCGAAGTCCGGGGCCGTCGGGGCGGAGCACGATCTGGGCGATGCGGGGCATGGCACCCAGCGCGCTGGCACCGAGGCCAGAGGGGTCCACCGGCACGTCGCGCCACGCGAGGACCACCATGGCCTCGGCGGCAGCCAGCTCCTCGATCCTTCGCCGGGCGTCGGCGGCCGCTGCTGCCGCCGACGGCAGGAACACGAGGCCGGTGGCGTACGCGCCCGGCTCGGGGAGATCCGCGTCGACGACCGCCCGCCACAGCTCGTGGGGCTGCTGGACCAGGATCCCTGCTCCGTCGCCGGTCGCCTCCTCTGCACCGGTGGCGCCACGGTGGGCGAGCGCCTCCAGGGCCGCCAAGGCCTGGCATACCAGGCGATGGCTCGCCCGACCGTGCAGGTCGGCAACCATGGCCACCCCGCAGGCGTCGTGCTCGAAGGCGGGGTCGTACAACCCTCGCCCGGCGCGTCGGTCCGGGGCGCTGCTCGTCGTCACTGGGTTCGCTCCCTGGGTCGGAGATCGAATATCGGTGCTCGGCACGCCAGACGTGCCTGCGGCCCGGGACGACGCTGGCCCTGCGGCAAACCTCTAGGGTACACGTTAGGATACACGTTGTGGTCGTCGCCCGAGGTGCACCTGACGTGGTGGTCGTGGGCGGCGGGGTCATCGGGCTGTGCTGCGCGTGGCGGCTGGCTGCCCGCGGACGCTCGGTGACGCTGTGCGACCCGGCTCCGACCGCGGGCGCCTCGTGGGTGGCTGCGGGCATGCTGGCTCCGGTCACCGAGGTCCAGCACGGTGAGGAGGAGCTGCTGCGCTTGACGTTGGCTGCCGCTCGCCGGTGGCCGAGCTTCGCCGACGAGCTGGAGTCGGCCAGCGGCGGACCGGTCGGCTGGCGTCCCACCGGCACGCTCCTGGTGGCGGTCGACGCGGACGACCGGCGCTGGGCGCAGGCCCTCCACCGGTTCCAGCGTAGCCTCGGACTGGCCGTGGAGTGGCTGACCCCTCGCCAGGCTCGCCAGCTCGAGCCGGCGCTCGCGCCGGCGCTCAGCGGGGCCATCTGGGCCCCCGAGGACCACCAGGTGGACAACCGCCAGCTCCTGGCGGCCCTGCGCCGGGCTGTCGAGCAGGCGCGCGTGGAAGTACGAGCCGACGCCGTGGTCTCGCTGCAGGCGACGGGAGGGGCGGTGAGCGGCGTGACCACTGCTGACGGTACCGCCATCGGCGCCTCCCACGTGGTGCTGTGCGCCGGCTGGCAGTCGGGCGCCATCGAGGGGCTGCCCGCGGGCCTGGCGCCACCGGTACGCCCGGTGAAGGGCCAGATCCTGCGCCTGGTGCCGGCTGACGGCTCCTCGGTGGTCCTCGAGCGCACCGTGCGGGCTTTCGTCGCCTCCTCGCACGTCTACCTGGTGCCCCGGGCCACCGGTGAGGTGGTGGTCGGCGCGACCATGGAAGAGATGGGGCCCGACACCACCCCCACCGCCGGTGGGGTCCACGAGCTGCTGCGCGACGCGCTCGCGGTCGTGCCGGCGCTCCGAGAGCTGGTGGTGGCCGAGGTGGCTGCCGGCCTGCGACCTGGCTCTCCCGACAATGCGCCGCTCATCGGCCCGGCGCCAGGTGGCTTCGGCGTCGACGGTCTCGTCATCGCCACGGGCCACTACCGCAACGGCTTGTTGTTGGCGCCGCTCACCGCCGACGCCGTCGTCGCCGCCGTAGAAGGCGAGCCGCCGGTGCCCGAGGTGCTCCCCTTCGCCGCGGAGCGCTTCGCCGCGGAGCGCTTCGCCGCGGAGCGCTCGCGCGGTGACAGTGGCTCCGCCGGCGCCGTGCGCACCCCAGGTGGTCCCGGCGCCGCTGGCTCCGAAGGTGGTCCCGGCGCCGCTGGCTCGGGCCCGGGCGGCCCCACCCTCGCCGGCGCCAGCTCGAGGGGTGCCAGGGGGAGCGCACCCGGAGCGTCGCGGACCGAGCCGAGGCCCTCCACATGACCGCCGAGCATCCGAGTGGACGGCGCTGCTGTGCGATACCCGGATCCCGCCGGCCGGCCCGGCTGGACGACGCCTGTCGCCTCCGTCACACTTGGTCGACGCCCGGGCCGGAAGACCCGGCCGCCCGCAGTCGACCCCTCGACCCGGAGGCGACAGGCCGCCTGGCGCCGCGCAGGGATTCGACCACGAGGCCGACAGGGACCGCGACGGCCACAAGGACCGCGACAGGGACCGCGACAGCGACAGCGACAGGGACCATGACAGCGAGCATGACAGTGACGGTGAACGGACAGCAGCACGACCTGGCCGTGCCGGCCACCGTCGCCGACGTCGTCGCCGGGTTCGCGCCGGCACCGACCGGTGTGGCAGTCGCCTGTAACGGCGAGATCGTGCCCAGATCCGCCTGGAGCACGACGCCCATCCGAAGCGGCGACCGGGTGGAGATCCTGACCGCGGTGGCCGGCGGATGACCGGGAGCGACCTCGACGCCCCGCTCGAGCTCGCCGGGGTCACCGTCTCGTCACGCCTGGTGCTCGGCACCGGCGGCATCACCAGCTTGTCCGTCCTCGACGCCGTGGTCCGAGCGTCGGGCAGCGCCATGGCGACCGTGGCCATGCGCCGGATCGATCCCGGCGCGCCGGGCTCGGTGCTCGACGTCTTGCGCCGGCACCAGCTGCGGGTGCTCCCCAACACCGCCGGCTGCTACACCGCAGCCGATGCCGTGCTCACCGCGAAGCTGGCGAGCGACGCCCTCGACACCAACTGGGTGAAGCTGGAGGTGGTGGCAGACGAGCGCACGCTGCTCCCCGATCCACTCGAGCTCCTCGACGCGGCCGAGCAGCTGTGCGACGACGGGTTCGAGGTCATGGCCTACACCAACGACGACCCGGTGCTGGCCAGGCGGCTGCAGCAGGTGGGATGCGCAGCCGTCATGCCGCTCGGCTCGCCCATCGGCAGCGGGCTCGGCATCCGCAACCCCCACAACATCGCCATGATCGTCGAGTCGGCGACCGTTCCGGTGGTGCTCGACGCCGGTATCGGCACCGCCTCGGACGCTGCTGTGGCGATGGAGCTCGGCTGCGACGCGGTGCTGGTGGCCTCGGCCATCACCCGTGCCGACGATCCGGTGAGGATGGCCACCGCCATGCGCCTGGCCGTCGAGGCAGGCCGGGCCGCCGCGGGCGCCGGGCGCATCCCACGACGCTGGTCGGCGCTGGCCTCGAGCCCACCGGCGGGGTTGGCCGACCTGCGTTGAGCCCCGCATCCGTGGCGGGCCGCGCACTGGCCCGACCTGGAGAGACCGCGTCCGCAGGGGGCCGCGCACTGACCGCGCCTGCTGTGACCACGAGCGGGGTGCCGCACCCCACCTCACCACGGTGAGCGCGCCACCGGCGGTGGTGCTCACCATCGCGGGCTCCGACAGCGGCGGCGGTGCCGGTGTCCAAGCAGACCTGGCCACCTTCGCCGCGTTCGGCGTGCTCGGGACGTCCGCCATCACCGCTCTCACCGCGCAGGACACCGTGGCCGTGCGCGGCATCACCCTCGTCGACCCAGCCGTGGTCGCGAGCCAGATCGACGTGGTCCTCGACGACCTGCCTGTCACCGCCTCGAAGACCGGCATGCTCGGCCAGCCCGGCACCGTCGCTCGAGTGGGAGAGCGAGCCGCCGGGGGACGGCTGGTGAACCTGGTGGTCGATCCGGTGCTCGTGTCCACCTCGGGCGACCAGCTGTGCTCCGATCAGGCCGCCATGGTGGATGCCTATCGCCGTCACCTCCTGCCCCATGCCGCAGTGGTGACCCCCAACGTGGCAGAAGCCTCTGCTTTGACCGGTGTCGCCATCGGCGCCGCAGCGCGCCAGGGAGGAGCCGTCGATGCCATGGTGGACGCCGGCCGAGCCCTGGTGGCCCTGGGCACGACCGTAGCGATGGTCACCGGCGGCCATGTGGGGGGAACCAGGGCACCGGACGTGGTCGTCGGCCCCGGCGACGTGGTCATGGTGATCGATGGTGAACGGGTCGCCACCCAGAACGACCACGGCACAGGCTGCACCTTCTCCGCAGCGCTCGCCGTCGGGTTGGCACAGGGCCTCAGCGCGCTGGGCTCGGCTCGTCAGGCCAAGGCCTACGTCTGCGATGCCCTGCGCGCCGCTGCCAGCTGGCACCTCGGCCACGGCCGGGGACCTGTCGACCATCGGGTTTGGGTCCACGACGCACCCCGGAGCCCGATCTGACTCGACCACCGAGGGACGCGCCGTCGCGCCGGGCCAAGGCTGCCTGCCAGGTACGCTGGGCTATCGACGCCGTGGGGCACTCGACGAGCCTGCCCGACCCGGCTACCAGCGACCATGCCCGAAGAGGACCCCACCGCACCGCCCGCCAGGCTCTCCGCCCCGTCGAACGACGGTAGCGGACCGCTCGGTGACGTCGGAGGTGACGAAGCGAGGCCGGTGCGCCCTGCCGGCCCGAGCACCAAGGCCGCGCTGCTCGTCCTGGGCATCACGCTGGTCGTGTTCGTCGGCGGGTTCGTCGCCTTGGCTCTCGGACCGAGCACCGTCCCGCTCCACATCGCCAACACCGTGCACAGCGCGCCCGGCTCTCCGTTGCGTGCCATCCCGGCGAGCAGTGAGCTGCACCCGATGGTCCTCGGCGGCCAGCCTCCCAGCGACATCCTCGCCGCCCTGGCGCTGCCAGCGGGGAGCACCTCGGTGCCCGGGTCGCTCGAGGACCACGGGGTGGAGCTCTACGACTATTCGCTCGGCTTCCGGGTCCCAGCTTCGCAAGCCGACGTGGTGGCCTTCTTCCGCGACGAGCTGAAGGCCGACGGCTGGCAGCAGATCAGCTCCGGGCCGCGCAGCGACGGGCCAGGGATCGAGATCCTGGGCCAGCACGGTGCCGTCGACGGCAACCTGTGGGAGGTCGGTGTCGTCGTGTCGGCCACCCAGTTCACGAGCTCGACGGTGGCCGGCGGAGACGTGACACCGTTCACGGTGGAGCTGTACATCTACTCTCTCAACGGCTGACGCCCCCCTCGACGGCTGACGCCCCCCTCGACGGCTGACGCCCCCCTCGACGGCTGACGCCCCCCTCGACGGCTGACGCCCCCCTCGACGGCTGACGCCCCCCTCGACGGCTGACGCTCGCCCAAGGCTGACAAGGCTGACGCCCCTCGGTGGCGGACGCCCCCTCGACGGGCAACAGCTGTGGCCGTCTGCTCCTGCGTTCTCGGCAGCCTCCTCCAGGAGCCGAGCTGCGACCGGACGGCGGGCACCTTCGGACGAGAGGGTCCCGAGCGCCGGACCGCGTGCTCCTCGACCGCCGCGCGACCGCCGTGAGCCACCTGGCTCCTCGATCCCTTTCGGACAGCGAGGAGCGTCCCGTCTCTCGCTCACCGACCCGGTGAAGCCGTGGCCTCGCTCGGTACCGGATCGTCGAGCACGGCCTCGGCTCCCGACACGACGTCTCGCGAGGAGCACTCGGCCGCCTCCTCGCTACGCAGCAGCCAGGTCCAGACGAAGAAGTCGATCGGGTACAGCACGTAGCCGACGCGGGTCGCCGGGGCCAGCACGATGGCCACCGCCATGGCCCAGGCCAGCAGCCGCGCCACCTCCCACGGCGATCTCGGCGTCCGCCAGAACAACACGAACAGCATGGCGAGGCCGCCCACGACCACGATGGACACGGTGATGACCCGGTGCAGCTGCGGGAATGCGGTGACCAGCAGATGACCGAGCAACGGTGAGGCCGCTGGGCTGGTGACGCCCGCCAGCCCGAGGGGGAACCGGACCACGTTCTCCACGAAAGCCGGCGCGTTCGCCACCACCGACGGCACGACGCTGGGCACCACGACTCCGAGGATCCCCGCAGCCAACCACCACCGCGCCGAGGCGGTGCGCTGCCCGTCCCGGCCGCGCACCGCCAAGATGGCCACCACGGCCAGCGGCCAGGCAGTCAGCTTCATCGACGCGCCGACGCCGAGCGCCAACCCGGCCAGCAGCGGTCTTCGACGCTGCAGGAGGACCAGTCCGAGCAGCATGAGCGCGACGATGGGCACGTCGTCGCCACCAGTGGCCAGAGGCAGCGCCGCCGTCGGCAGCACCGTCATAGCCTGCAAGGTCAGGACCCGAGGTGCAGTCGGGCCGCGGCAGAGCGCCAGTGCGGCGACCACCAGGGCGATGGTGATGAGCGAGAAGGCGACACGCGCGTCGGTCAACCGCGGGGGCGCGTCGGTGGCCCGGGCCAAACCGAACACCGACATGAGCGGCAGGTACGGGTTGAAGGCGTCGTAGGCAGGCTGCCCAGGTGGAACCGGCGGGAGATGGTGCACGTTCAACAGCCGGTAGGGATCCTGTCCGTTCGCCACTCGTTTGCCGGCTGCCTCGACGACCTCGACCTCGGGCTGCACGTGGGCGGTGCTGGTCACGACACCCTCGTTCCGCCACCACACCTCGAGCGACAACGGCGCCAGGGTAGCTCCCACCAGGACCAAAAGGAAGATCAGCAGCCGCGAGGGGGTCCAATGCCATCTCGCGCCAGCACTTTCGGCGCTGCCTTTGACCGCCGTGACGGCACCGGGCCGCCGCCGGCGCCAGGCCAGCCACGCCGAAGCGATGGATCCCACCGCGTACGGACCGACGGCAAGATCGCCCCACTGCCGGTACAGCGCGATGCCCGATGTCTGGGCCACCACCACTGCGAACAGGGCACATCCGGCGTAGAGCACGGCGTCGCGCTCTTCGGGGCTCCATCGGGCCACTACTTGCGCGAAGCGCCGCACGAGCTCCCGTGGCATGGCGGTAGCGTACCCGCCCGGCCCTGCGAGCTGGCGTCTCCCACGTTCCCCCTGTCAGCGCAGCTCGAGCACGTCGGTCAAGAAGCGCAGCTCGGTCTCGACTGCCGCCTCGATGGTCTCGGCCCGGCGAAATCCGTGTCCCTCGCCAGGAAATACCTGGTGCACGACGTAGGTGCCCGCACCACGAAGCGCTTCGGCCATCTGGGCCGACTGCTCGGGGGGGACCACCGAGTCCTGGTCGCCGTGGAGCAGCAGTACTGCTGCCCCCACGTCTTCGGGGTGCAGCGCCGGTGAGCGCTCCATGTAGCGGTCGGCTGCTTCGGGCCAAGGGCCGACCAGCGCGTCGAGGTACCGCTCCTCGAACTTGTGGGTCCCCGTCGCCAGGGTCCGCAGGTCGGTGACCCCATAGGCCACGATGGCCGCGGCGAACGGCCCGTCCGTCGAGGCGGCTCGCAACGCCGTCAACCCGCCCGAGCTGCTCCCTCGCACCGCCAGGCGCCCGGGGTCCACGGCATCCGCCGACACCAGGTACCGAGCTGCGCTGGCGACGTCCTGCGCATCAGCTTCTCCCCAGCGGCCGCGGAGCATCTGGCGGAAGGCGCGCCCGTAGCCGCTCGAGCCGCGGTAGTCCACGGCTGCGACCATGAACCCCCGGCTCGTCCAGAACTGGATCTGTGGATCGAGGCCGGGGTCGCACGCCCCGGTCGGCCCGCCGTGGCACAGCACCAGCAGTGGCGGGCGGCTGTCGGACGGACCTGCCACGAGCCTCGAGGTCGGACGGTAGACCAGCATCTGGGCGTCGACCCCTGCCCGTGTGGGAAACCTCACCGGCGTGGCGACCGACACCGAGCGGCGATCCAGCGGCGCCTGCGTCGGTCGATGGAGCCACTCGGATCCGCCTCCCAGGGCCACCGTGGCGACGGCGCTCGGATGGTCGTCGGTGGCCCCGATGAGCACGATGGTGTCGCCGCTGGCAGTCAGCGCGCTGATCTGCACCCACGGCTGCTCGAGCCGCCGCAGTCCCCCCGATGTCGGATCGAGGACGGCGATCTGGTCCCTGCCTTCTTGGCGCAGCCGGAGCACCATCGTCCCGTCGGGGAGGGCCGCCATGGTCCGTTGGCCCAACGCCCAGTCCGGGGTGTGACAGTCGGCGGGGACGTCGCTCATCCGAGCTGCCGGGCCGCGACCGCGACGCCTCCACGGTTGCCAGAAGTCCTCCCGGTCGCACATGAACCACAGGTCTTGACCGACCCACAGGGGCTGGCCCACTGACTCCTCGGGTCCACCCGCCACCACCTCCGGGGTCCTCTCTCGCTCCTCCACCTCCGTCTGCTGTCCCGAGCCTCCTGGCCGAGGCGTTCCGATAGCCCCGGCGTTCCCAGTTGGCCCGGCGGTCCCGGAGGGCGAGATAGCCCCGGCGGTCCCGGCGGTCCCGGCGGGTGAGATAGCCCCGGCGGTCCCGGATGTCGTGATGGTCCCAGGAGTCCGCGCCGGTGCGTCGCCCGGTGCCGGCGCGGCCGGCAGGTCGAGGCCTACCACGACCAGCTCGGAGCCGTCCCAAGGCATCTGCGGATGGTCCCATCGGACGTAGGCCAGCTGCCGGCCGTCGGGAGATGGCCGCGGGGAGGCGAAGAAGTCGTGCCCGGCTGCCAGCACCACCGGATCACCACCGCGCCATAGCGGCACGGCGACTATTTCGTCGACGGCAACGCAGCGCGCCGCGACCGCCCGCGGCGACGAGCGCTCCGGGCTTGTCGTGCCCGCGCCGTGGCGTGTGCTCGAAGTCGAGCCCGCAGCGCGTCGATCGGGCTCCTCTGGCAGGAACCGCTCCCGGAGCGCTACCACCCAGCGGCCGTCACCTACCGCGGCTACATCGCCATAGCGATGCCGCTCCCCTGCCGGTGCTACCGGCGTCAACCGGCGCAGCCCCTCCCCGGGGCCGAAGCCGGTGCCCGCGCCGGAGCCAGCGTCGAAGTCAGGGCCCGGGCCGGGGCCAGCGTCGAAGTCGGGGCCAGCGCTGGGGCCGGGGCCGAAGCCGGTGGGAACCAGCCACAGCCCACCGTCGCCTGCATCGACGACCACCAGATCCCCGGAGGCCAAGGCGGCGAAGCTCCCGCCGCCGTACTCGTGGACCCGGCTGCGCAGGTCCATGGTCGACGGCACTGCATCGACCGCCCCCACCGCTGCGTCGCCTGCCGGCCCGAGCACGGGCTCACCCCACGGCGCGAGCGCGGCACACACCACCACCTGCCGCCCCCCCTCGCCTGGGCGGGACTCGCTCCACCAGCACCGCCCAGCCGCCACCTGCAGGCCGGACAGGGACACCCGGCCGGTGGCCACTACCGCAGCTGAGACCGGTGACGGCCACTGCCCGTAGGCAACCACCCGACGACGGCTCATGGGCACCATAGGCCGGCGATGCGACTTCGGCATCTCCATCCTGCCGACGTCGGCCGGTTCGACGAACGCATCGTGGGCCTCGGTGACCTGCCTCGTGCCCTCGGCGACGTCCACCGAGCCGGCGGTGCTGCCAAGCGGGGCAGGGCGCGTCGGGCTGCGGGGAGCAGCGTCAGCTACTTGCGCCCGACGGCACCGCGGTCTGCGCACCGGCAGATCCTGGGCCGAAGACGGCGGACTCGTGCAGCTGGCCTCCGCCACATGGGGCGATGTGCACCGTCACCACCAGGTGCGACGTGGCACCGGGGGGGGTCACCTGCAGGCCCGTAGCAGCGGGGCAGGTCGACTCCCCCCCGGAGGGGACCTCGGAGTACCCGATGTTGAAGAAGGCAGCTCCCCCTGGTGCGAGCGACACCGACGACGGTGCCACCGACTCGAAGGCCAGCGAGCCCCCGTCGTGTGCATCTGTGGTCAGCTGTGCGCCACCCGGACCCAGCAGCAGCAAGCCCGGGTAGCCGTCGAGGGTGCAGGTCACCGTCCCGGTGTTTCGGAGCGCTATCGTCGTCTCGAGCACACCGGCGCCACCCTCGGTGCCGGCCAACGATCCGCTCAGTGCGCTGGCCGAGCACGACGTGACGGTCGCCGGTGCCGAGCTCGAGGGCGACGAGGAGGTGGGCGACGACGAGGAGGTGGGCGAGGACGGGGTCGCCACGGAGGTCGTCGGCCGGTTCGACGAGCTCGGCGCCGATCCTTTGGCGGTCTTCGAATGGCTGACCGTCGACGAGCAGGCTGCTGCCAGCACGCCTGCGAGGACGAGCAGCCCCACGGCACGCACGATCGTTCGGGCTCGGTGCAGGACCATCAGACCTCCTAGGTGAACCGGCATGTCGTCGAGCTCGGCGCAGCCGGGTGCCGGAGCCCGGGCGCTTGGGAGTCACGAGGAGAAGTCTTCGGGTCTGACTTCGTCCAAGAACTGCCGGAACTGCCCGACCAGCTCGTCGGGGTTCACCTCGTCGTCGGTCTGCGGTTCGGGGAGGAGCACCGCCTCGGCGTCCATCAGCTCGTCGGAGACGAACAGCGGGCACCCCGTGCGCACCGCCATGGCCACCGCGTCCGAGGGTCGCGCCGATATCTGCACGGTCGTGGTCCCGTGCACCAGGTGGAGCTCGGCGAAGTAGGTGGACGATCGCAGCTCGGTGATCACCACCCGCTCCATGCGAGCGTGCAAGCCCTCCAGCACGTCCCGAAGCAGGTCGTGGGTCATCGGCCGAGGGGTCGTGACCCCTTGCACGGCGAAGGCGATGGCGGTGGCCTCTGGTGCCCCGATGAAGATCGGAAGCGTTCGCCCACCGGCACCCGTCTCTGTCAGGAGCAACACGGGTGTGTTCGACTGGACGTCGACCTGCACCGCAGCCAGACGCACCTCCACCATGAGTGCAACTTACCGCTCGCGAGGAGCCTTCACAGCAGCGCGGGCGCGATGACGGCCGCTGCGCGTAGGACACCGCGGGTGGGCAAGACGACGCAGATCAGCCGAACCGCTCCCGTACCAGCCGGCTCAGCAGGGCCGCCCGCAGACGTCGGCCCAGGTCGCCCAGCTCTGTCACCGTGTCGGCGGCACGTTGGCGAGCTTCGGGGTTGCGCTGCTTGACCAGCGGCAGCACGATCTGCTCGATGAAGCCGGCTTCCCGCTCGGCCGCGTTCTTGTGCATCCGGAGGTGGCGCACCTCGACACCGAACCGGGCGAAGCCCGCGACGACCGTGGCCACCGCCACCTCGTCCTCGTCGTAGTAGATCGTGTCCCCCACCGTACGGCCCCGCACCAGGCCGTAGGCGGCGAGCTCGGCCACCGCTGCCTCGTCGAGGCCCGACACCGCCATCAGCTCGGCGCAGGTCCTGCCCACGGCGCCGATGCCCGAGCCCGCCGGTCCCGACGACGGCCCCGAAGCGACCGTGCCCGACGCACCCTCGGGGCTCACCGATCGCGCCGAGGCGGTGGATCGCATCGCGGCGGTCGAGGTCCCAGCCTCCCCCGACTGCACCGCGCCCGGGGACTGCACCGCGCCCGAGGACTGCACCGCGCCCGAGGACTGCACCGCGCCCCCCGACTGCACCGCGCCCCCCGACTGCACCGCGCCCCCCGACTGCACCGCGCCCGGCGGGCTCAGGGCACTGGCCGGTCGACCGCCGGCGTAT
>JAKAQW010000080.1 GCA_021819525.1 Actinomycetes bacterium | reverse complement strand
GCTTCTCGGCCAGGCGCTTCAGCTCGGCGGTGAGATACTGCTGGAGAGACTGGCCGCGCCGCGCAGCCTGCCGCTGAAGCGCCGCGTGGACATCGGGTGGGAGATCGCGAACAAGCACGTTTGCCATGCTTACATTATGATATCACCCTGGGGCCCGCGTCGAGCGGTCTCGCGGGACAAGGACCGACAGACGACCATGGAGCTCGCCCGGGTCTGCACAGCGACGACACAGCAGCTCTCGTGCCCCTGGTCGCAGGCTGGACCGGGCGGTCACGTGGACGGGGCTCGTCGGTCCGCCGCGCTTGGAGCCTCAGGAGCGAGGCAGCCTCACGTGAATTCCAACTGCGTCTGATATCATTACAGTGTGACAAAGACATCTGTTGATGTTGATCCAGATATCCTACAGCAGGCTGCTGAGATTCTCGGCACGACGACCCTGCGGGCGACGATCGACGCTGCCCTGCGCGAGATCGTCCACGCCCGGCGTCGGCTGGAGCTGGTCGCCTTGCTCGGCCAAGAGAGCCGCTTCGACTTCGCAGCCGCCGAACGGGCGTGGGGCTGCGACAAGTAGGTGGCCAGCGTCCGATACCTGGTCGACACCAGCGTCTTCGCACGGCTGACCAAGCCTGCCGTGGCCGCGGCGTTTGCACCACTTGCTGCCGGACGACAGGTAGCGCTGAGCCACCCGGTCGCATTCGAGATCGGCTACGCCGCCCGGAGCCCCGATGACTACCGAGAGGTAGCCGACCGGCTGCAGTCGTTTCCTGCAGTGCCCACCACCGACGCTGATCACCGACGAGCGCTGGAAATTCAGGCTGCGCTTGCAGCCCACAGCCAGCATCGGGCGCTCTCCCTCGTCGATGCCCTCGTTGCCGCGACCGCCGAAGCGCGTGGGCTGACCGTGTTGCACTACGACGGCGACTACGAACTAGTCGCTCAGATCACCGGTCAACCCCATGAATGGATCGTCTCGCGAGGCGCCGCCGACTGACCAGGCACTGCCTGAGCTCGGGTCGCGATGCCGGTCTCCAGGCGGCGGTAGCAGGCAGGGGGTCAGCGGGACAACGCGGCGCTTTCGGCTGGCGCTCGTCCCCCTCGAGCGCGCCCAGGATGCCGGAAGCGCTAGCGCAGGCCGAGAACCGCCAAGAGCGCTTCGTCGACGCCCCAGAGCTCCTCGTGCGTGAGACGCCCGACCAGCTCGCCCAGCCTTCCGGTGTCCATGGCGCCGATCTGCTCGACGAGGACGCGGGTGGTCTGCCCGCCGATCTCCGCCTCCGGTCGGAACGACGCTGGCCTGGCGCTTCTAGAGGTGGGAGCGACGATGACGACCGACCTCGGGAGGAGCTCGTCCGCTTGCACTACCACGGCGAAGCGGTCGCCGTGCTGTTCGTGCCCTACACCCTTGGGCAGCCGAAACCGGCGAACATCACCTCGAAGCACGAAGTGCTTCCATCAGCTTCGCAACAGCCAGCATCTCGTCACGATCGGCTTCGTCAGCCTCGAGAGCCGCCACCTCGGCCGCGAGCTCCTGGCTGCGACGGCGGTGCCGAGCTTCGCCGAGAAGGGCGGTCCGGATGGCCTCGGACTGGGTCAGGCCGGCGGCTCCGAGCGTTCGCAGGGCCTTGTCGGCCTCGTCGTCCAACCTGACTGATATCGCTCGTGCCATACCGGAACTGTATCGCGACTTGTATGACACTCGGGATCGAACGCCCGCGCACAGCGAGCTGTTCACCGAGGTGAGTCCCGAGCCGGGGTGGCGCTCTGCTCGGCAGGTGCGTCGGTCACACCTCGTCGCCGCTCTCCCAGCTGACGCCGCATCGGGCGGGGACCGGCCTGCGGCACACCGAGGGGTCGGGCAGCGTGAACTGCCGTCTCGTAATTCCCATTGAGGCACATCCCTCCAGCCGACCCACGAGCCAGCCCGTCAGGTGGCCACAAGACCTCGGGAACCTCACTCCTTCACTCGCCGCGCCCGACTGGCACCGCGAAGCGGCCAAGACCCGCAAGGGCTGCCAACGCCGCCCCGCGCGCACCTGCCATGTCGAGATCGGGGACCAGGGCGACGGTCGCCACCGCCTGCTGTTCGGGTCGAAGCACGGTGTGCTCGCGTACCGTGGCCACGAACCACTCCCGGAACACCCGCTCGGCCTCTACCACCCCACCGCCGACGAAGTACGCGCTCGGGTCGACGAAGTTCGCGGCGATGGTGAACAGGCGTCCGAGCGCTATGGCCTGCTGGGTGAAGATCTGGCAGGCCATCTCGTCACCGGCTTCCCCGTAGCCACGCACGAGCTTGGCCGCAGCGTTCGCCGTGACGCCAACCCGGTGGGCAAGCTCGTGGTCGGGATACCGCTGAAGCCAGTACGGCAAGAGGTTGTGCTCGATGCCGGTCAACGACGCGACACTTTCCACGTCCCCGGCAAGCCCGCAGTTGCACACCGGCACCTGCTGGTCGTCACCGAGCAGGCCGTCCATGGGAATCTGCAGGTGGCCCAGCTCACCTGCGGCCCCGGTCGCTCCTCTCACGACACGTCCAGCCTCGATCACGCCCCCGCCGAGCCCTGTGCCCACGATCGCTGCGACCGAAGATCGCCTCGGCGCCTCGGCCCCGAAGTGCACCTGGTGCGCGTACAACGCAGCAGCGTTCCCGTCGTTGGTGTAGAACACCGGGAGACCGAGGCGATCTTCGGTCGCTTTGCGCACGTCGAAGCCGTGCCATGCCGTCGCAGGGAAGTTCGTCGATCCCCTGCTCGATATGACCCCGTCGGCACTGGCCGGCCCAGGAGTGCCGAGCCCGACCGCCGCCACGGCGCTCCGGGGAACCCCGACCAGATCCAGCACATGGTCGAACGCAGCCGCCAGCGCCGCGACCGCGACCGTCGGTCCGTCGCGCACCGCGCTCGGGGTCTCGACGAGGTCATCGACGAGAAAGCGCCCCGACACCTCCAGGACAGTCGCATTGTTCGCTGTCGCGCCGGCATCCAGCCCGACGACCACACGATCTCCTGCAGCTGTCATGACGCCTCCTTGGTCCGTGCTTCGCAGTCTTGGTATCCGCAGCCCATCGCACAGCGGCGTTCGGCGTGGGCGTGGCGCCGAGCGCGGTGCCGGGGACCTCCTCCAGGTTCGCCACGAACGTCGCCGACGCCGGGTCGACAGCCCGCCCGCACACCCCGGCGCGCAGCACACCGGCGGATCGAAGACCCAGCTCGTCGTCGTGACGATCGGTGATCATGGTGTATCGTCGAACGCCGATCGTCATAGCGGAGATCCTCCACGTCGGGCTCGCCATCGTCGCCCCCCGTCTGGTCATCGTCCCTCCCCAGCGAAGACCGACGCGCCAGCGGGTTGGCTCAGAGCGAGGAGACGGCCCGCTGCAAGGCAGCGAGGCCCTCCCGGTTCACGCAGTACGAGGTGCGCGGCCCTTCGATCTCTCCTTGGATCAACCCCGCTTCGCGCAGGATCCGCAGGTGCTCGGAGACCGTCGACTGTGCGAGCGGCAGCTCGGCGACGAGGTCCCCGGTCACACAGGCACTGCGCGCGGCAAGAAGGCGTACGATCTTCACCCGCGTCGGGTGCCCGAGCGCCTTGGCCATCACCGCCAGCTTCTCGTCGTCGACGGCGAGCCCGCTCGGCGCCACATCCTCGGGGCTCGAGCAGCGCACCTCTGCTCTCGCCGTGCGCGAGGCACTCCGAGTGGTGGCCATCTCTACACGATACGACTGGCGAGAAGCGACCGGCGACCGGCGACCGGCGACCGGCGACCGGCGACCGGCGAGAAGCGAGCAGCGACCGGCGAGCCTGGGTTCGGCCCTTCGTCCCAGCCGCCGGCGCCAACGGGCACCACAGCACCATCTGGTCCGGCTGCGAGCCTGTGGGCATGGTCACGGTCAACGCTGCATGCTGCTTGGCAGCGGCGAGCTGCCAGCACCTGGTCAGTGCACGACGAGGATCCAGCCCGCCAACGCCACCAAGGTGACGCCGAGGACCGGGATGGTGAGCACGATGCCCTGGCGGAGGTACTGACCCCAGGTGATCTTGATCCCTTTGGTGTCGAGGACGTGCAGCCAGAGCAGGGTGGCGAGCGATCCGATCGGGGTGAACTTCGGGCCGAGGTCGGCGCCGACCACGTCTGCATAGACGAGGGCCCGGTGCGTGGCCCCGCTCACGGACGCCCCGTGGACCGACAAAGCGGCGATGAGGGTGGTGGGCATGTTGTTCATCACCGCGGAGAGCGCCGCGGTGGCGAAGCCGGCGACCAGCGTGGCAGGCACCACCCCGCTATGCGCGGCAGAACGCATGAGATCCGAGAGGTAGACGGTGAGCCCGGCGTTGTAGAGGCCGTAGACGACGAGGTACATCCCGATGGAGAACACCACGATCCGCCACGGTGCTTCGCGGACCACAGCGGCGCTCGAGAGCACGGGAGACTTGCTCGCGAGCGCGAGGAACACGACCGCGGCGATCGACGCGGGGATGGCGACGGGGAAGTGCAGCGGCTCCGACGCGAGGTAGGCCGCAAGCAGCACCCCGAGGACCACCCAGCCGACGCGAAACAGGCTTTGGTCTCTGATGGCGGCGGCCGGGGAGGGGAGCTCTTGGGCGTCGAAGCGGGCGGGGATCGCACGGTGGTAGAAGACGAAGAGCACGGCCACGCTCGCGGCGAAAGACACGAGGTCGACCGGGGTCATGGTGGCGGCGTAGGTGACGAAGCCGACGTGGAAGAAGTTGGCGCTCACGATGTTCACGAGGTTCGACACCACCAGCGGCAGGCTCGTGGTGTCCGCGATGAACCCGGCGGCCATCACGAAGGGCAGCGCCTGGCGCCGCTCGAAGCCCAGCGCGCGCATCTGCTGGTAGACGATCGGGGTGAGGATGAGCGCAGCACCGTCGTTGGCGAAGAACGCAGCGACGACAGCTCCGAGACCGAGCAGGTAAAGCAGTGCCCGCTTGGCGTTGCCCCTGGCCCGAGCCAGCATGTGCAGCGCCGCCCATTCGAAGAAGCCGATGCGATCGAGCACGAGGGAGATGACGATCACCGCGACGAAGGTGAACGTGGCGTTCCACACGATGTCCCACACCCGAGCCACGTTCGCGAGGTCCACGACCCCGAGGAGCAGGGCGACAACCGCGCCTCCCGCCGCGGACCAGCCGATGGAGAGGCCCCTGGGCTGGGCGATCACCAGGGTCAAGGTGACGGCGAAGATCGCCACGGCGACCGCCGTCAGGCTGGTACCGGTAAGGGTCACCATGGCCGTAGCCCATCTGCGGTACCGGGATGCTGGTGGGACACAGGCGTGTTACGAGACGCGCGGATCAGCGGCAGGGACGCGGGGACCGGCGGCGACTGGTGACGCGAACAGCACGTCGGTCATCGCCGTGGCGGCGAGACGCCCGCCCACGGCCCAGGCGGCGCTCTCCTTCCTGACCCGGCGCAGGGCGCCCTGCGCCGCTGCAGCTGCTCGAACCCGGGTCACCTCGGGGACGCTGACCACCGGCATGGAGACGCAGCTCAGATCCATCGGCCGCTCCAGCGGTGCCTCGAGGTCATCAAGAATGGTACCGTTCCACGAGGTGCCGCCGGCTTCGCGCTGACGGCCGCTGGCTGCGTCGAGGAGCGCATCGGCGGATCGAGCACCTCTCCTCTCGTCACTCCAGCAGCCTCCCAATCTATCGGTGTTCGACGAACAACGATAATGCTAGCAGCATCACCACCCTGACGAGCACGGGCGCTCCGCCTTGCCGCACGCCGGCGAACCTCTGCGCCCGGGGTTGCGCTGCGACCTGCACCATGTGTGTCCCGGGGCTGCCGAGCGCCAGCAAGCAGGAGCGGTCGAGGAGGGAGGCGCACCTCGACTGCGGTCGCCCCGTCGGGTAGCAGCGAGATGAGCACGAAAGCCGCCGCCATGACGGTGAAGCCCGCCACTGGATGCGCTTACGGCCCAGCTCGACCATCAACTTGCCGAAGGCGAGCGCACGGGTGCCGACGCCGCTAGCGGCGCATGGGTGCCGAAGCAGTGGGGATCGAACGCGTCAGGTGTCGTGGGCGATGGCGAAGACCGTGCCGGTCAGCTGCGACAGCGTGGGGCTCGACGACCGCGACAACGTGACACTCGAGCAGCCAGCTCCGCCGGCATGCTTCGCCCCGGCCGATCGCACCGGCTGCCAGGCTCCGGCACCCTGGTGCGCCGCCGGGTCCCACCACTCCATGGCGTTGCCTCGACCTACGTGGCAGTCCGAGAGCACGAGCGACGTGAGCTCGCTACGCGGCGCCACCCCCACGTCGAGGTAGTGACCCGTGGCGTCGAAGGTCGGCCAGCCGACAGGGTCGTGGTACGCCCGGAACACGGCCAGCGTCGCCGCACCTGCGCCGTGGAGCGTCACGCTTGCCGCACCGTCGACGACACTGGCGGCACCTGATGGCTCCACCGAGGTGACCGTGGCCGAGGATGCCGCCGAGGGCGGCGCGGCAGGCGGGGCCGTACCTGCGCCGAGCGGGGTGAGCGCGTTGCCGGTCCCGATGGCGCCGCAGCCGCTCGGAGCATCCGCCCCGGCCAGCCAACCGCTTATCACGGGGAACGCCGTGACCTCGAAGGGCACGGCGGCCTCGTCGTGGTCGAGACCCTTGTACTCGTCGAAGCGGACCGACAGCCCACGAGTGCAGTACAGGTGCGCCAACCCCTCCACGTCGGCGGCGACCATCACGCCGTCACCGGTGCCATCGGCGTTCCCGTTGGCGAACAGCAGCGGCACCCGCGGTGTCCCGTCGCTGCCCATGGTGAGCTCGTTCAGGATGCTGGCGAACACCGGCACTTTCAAGAAGTCCTGGTACTTGGGCGCGAGCAGCTTCTGGATGGTGAGCCCCGGGTAGTTGCCGACGAAGGTGTTGATGCAGCCGCCGCTCACCTGGCTCACGACCTTGCGCCCGTAGGCCGACAGGTACTGGCCGAGGTCGACGCCGAACGCTCGGCTGACCCCGAGCAAGATGGCCGGGATCACCCCCGACCAGTCGGCGCTGCCGTTTATGTAGGTGAGGTTATGGGCGTAGTCCACAGGCACACCGCCGGCGGCCGCCCCCACGATGTCCAGGTGCGGCGCGTAGGCCGGAGCCATCTCCGCCGCCCACTGGGTCGCGATCGAGCCTCCCGAGTATCCGATCATGGCGACCGGAGTGGTCGTGGCAGGCACCTGGAGCCAATGCTCTGCCGCCCTGATGCCGTCGAGCGTCTCGTACCCGGACTGCTGGCCTGCACCCCAGGCCAGGTTCTCCCCTTCGTAGTCCGAGACGACGAGGACGTCGCCCGCAGCGAGGTACGGGGTCATGAGCGCTTCCTCTTCCTGCGCGTCGCCGTAGCTGGAGTTCCCCCCTCGCAAGGTGTACGAGGGGTCGCACTGAGGTCCCAGCGCGTCGTAGAACATCTGCCACGACACGATCTTCACCGGCAAGATGCCCACTGGCAGTACCAGGTCCGGGCGCAGGACGGTCGTCACCGTGACCGTCGGCGCTCCGAGCTCGGTCGTCGTACGGTAGAGCAGCTGCGTGGCGGTGACCGGCGTGTCGAGGCCACCCCAGGGGATGGTCACGGTCCTGCTCCTGAGCACGGTTCCCGGCGCGATGCTCGCCAGCGGTCCCGAGTAACGGTAGAAGGCGTCGCGCGAGGGCAGCTGCGGGCTCGACGACGCATACGCGGCCGGCGCACCCACGCCCACCGACACCGCAGACGCCACGAGCGTCAGCGCGAGCACCGCCGCCAGGAACCGCGCACGAAGACGCGCGACGAACTTCTCCATGCGACCACTTCCTCCTCGGACGATCCATCGCGAGCGACGGCACCGTCCGTCGCTCCTCCTCGCTCCCCGGCTACTGAGCCCCCTCGACCCGAGTCGCAGCCTGTCTCGACTCGAGCAGGTTCGAGGCTCGCCAAGCCGGCCAAGCTCGAGCAGACGTCCCGAGCGATCGAGGCGGTCACCTGTGAGAACGTGGGCTGGGCCACGGACTTGCGGGAGGACTTCTCTCCTGCGCAGCGACGCTCGCGGACCCCGACCCCCCAGCACCCGACGTGGAGGATCCTCGCGGAGCCCCGACCCCCCAGCACCCGACGTGGAGGATCCTCGCGGAGCCCCGACCCCACCAGCGCCCGACGTGGAGGACCCTCGCGGACCCCGACCCCACCAGCGCCCGACGTGGAGGATCCTCGCGGACCGTTCAGTCGCCGTCTGCCGCTTTCAGCGCCTCAGCGACCCGCCTGTCCACGGTCCACCGGTCGGCAGGCAGGTGGTGCTGCTCTGCCCACGCCACGGTGAGTGGGTCACTGCCAGCTCGGCGCAGGAGCTCGCCACCGATCCGATCGTGGTGGAAGTAGCGCTGGACCCGACCACGCCACCCTGGCCATCGGGCAACCGCTTCGTCAGGACCACCGATCCGCTCCCTGCCGACCACCAATGCCAGGCCGGTGACCACCGCCCGGGCCAGCGTCCCAAACCCCGACTCCACCTTGCCCACGTCGTGGAGCAGGGCGCCGGCCACCACCGCCCGAGCCGAGACGCCTGCTTGCTCGACGACCATGCCTCCCGATCCGCTGACGTGGTCGTTGCTTCCCCCGCCAACGCCTTTCGTGGGACTGACAGCCCCACCACCTCCGGGGTCGCCGGGACCACGCGCCCGCCCGCCCGCCACCGCTCCACGCCCGCCGACATTGGCCGCCTGCCCAGCGCAGCGGTACGCGGGCACGCCCTGCTCGAGCAGTACCAGGGCGTCTCGCGCCACACCTATCGCGTGCCGACGATCAGGGCCGGACATCCGGCGCCACAGCGCCCGCTCTCCAGGGAGCAGGAAGTCGAGCGCCCATGTCTCCTCCCCAACCGACGGGCCGCCTGGCCATAGGGCCCCGACGAAGCGGCCCACCAGATGCCGAAGCGTACCCAGCTCGCGCGCCCTGGTCATCGACGCTCAGCGTAGGACATCACCGTTGCTCAGAACCGGTCTCGGCGCACGGTGACCCGCCGGCCCCGGATCTTGGCGCGCTGGAGGGCGCCGATCACCTCGGACATGGCGCCCTCGGGGACCTCGACGAGCGAGAAGCGGGCGGCCACCTCGATGGCGCCGATGTCCCTGCCGTCGAGCCTGGTCTCGCCGGTGATGGCGCCCACCAGATCCTGAGGCCGCAGACCGTCATCACGCCCGGCGCCGACGTACAAGCGGGCAGATGCTCGGCTCGGCGCTCGGCCCTGCGATCCACGGCCTGCCCGATCCACCGGGCCGCTCGCACTTCGCCCTGCCCACTCCCCTGCCCGATCCACCGGGCCGCTCGCACCTCCACGCTGCGATCCACGGCCCTCCCGATCCGTCGAGCCGCTCGCACTTCGCCCTGCTCGCCCGCCCTCCCGATCCACCGGGCCGCTCGCACTTCGACCTGCCCACCCCCCTGCCCGCCCCCCTTCCCGCCAAGCTCGGGCCATGCCTTCCCCCCGGGCGGGTGACGTGCTCGGGGCTCGCCGCTGGCTCCCGGGACGAGATGCGGCGTGGCTGCGATCGCTGCGGGGGTGCTCGGACGCGGGGGCGACCACGGCCGGAATGTCCACCTCCCCGTCGCCGGAACCGCTCACTGCCCGGTGGGCCAGCTGGACCGCCGCCAGGGCCACTGCCATCAGGTCGAACTCGTCGGAGAGCGACTCGACCACCACCCGGAAACCGTCGAGGTCGTCTTCCACGAGCAGCTCACGGAGCGCGGCGCTGGTGAGGTCCAGCCGGCGAGCCCGCAGGTCGGCGATGGTAGGGACCGTCTGCAGCGCGATCCGCCGCTTGGTGACCCGCTCGATCGACTTCAGCATCCGATGCTCGCGGGGCTCGGTCAGGGTGATCGCCACCCCCTCGCGACCGGCCCGACCGACCCGGCCGATCCGGTGCACGTACGAGTCGACCGAGGACGGCACGTCGTAGTTCACCACATGGGAGAGCTGCTCGACGTCCAGCCCACGAGCAGCCACGTCGGTGGCGACGAGGAGCTCCGCCAGCCCGCCTCGCAGCCGGCCCATCACCCGGTCCCGCTGCTCCTGGCTCATGCCGCCGTGCAACGCCTCGGCCCGATATCCCCGCCCGTTCAAGGTGTCGGTCAGGCTGTCGACGACGTCGCGAGTCCGGCAGAACACCAACGCGGCGGCGGGAGCTTCCATGTCCAGTACCCGCCCCAGCGCCACTGCCTTGTGGGCCCGCTGCACCATGTAGGCGATGTGGCGCACCCGGGGGGTCTCGTGCTCCAGGGTCGGCGGCTCAGCGATCCGGATCCGGACAGCGTCACGCAGGTGCCGGCGAGCGATGGCGTCGATCCGACCGGGCATGGTGGCAGAGAACAGCACCGTCTGGCGATCGGCCGGCGCGCTGTCGAAGATGGTGTCCAGATCGTCGGCGAAGCCCATGTCGAGCATCTCGTCGGCCTCGTCGAGCACCAACGTGCGCAGCGAGCCGAGGCGCAATGTCTGGCGGCCAAGATGGTCGACGGCCCGGCCCGGTGTGGCTACCACCACGTCGACCCCCCCCTGCAAAGACCGCAGCTGGCGGACGATGGGCTGGCCGCCGTAGATCGGCAGGACCCGGACCCGCAGCGGGCGGCCGTAGCGGTGGATGGCTTCGGAGACCTGCATGGCGAGCTCACGAGTGGGCACCAGGACCAACGCTGCAGGCTCGACACCACGGCGGCCCGGCTCGAGGTGCTCCAAGATGGGCAGCGCGAAAGCTGCGGTCTTCCCGGTACCGGTGGCCGCCTGGCCCACCACGTCCTGACCCTCGAGCAACACCGGGATGGCGGCCCGCTGGATCGGCGTCGGCTCTTCGTAGCCCAAGGAGGAGAGCACCTCCAGCAGCTCGGCGCGCAAACCCAGCTCGGCAAAGGTGAGCTCGGGGTCGGGGTCGGGGTCGGGGTCGGTCACGGTGCGCATCTCCTCGATGGTCCGCGATGGCAGGGCAGGTGACAGCGGAGCGAGCCTGCCGTCGCAGGACGAACGTGCCACTCTACGCGGTGGCAGAATGGAGGCAGATCGGCGTGAGAGGGTGAGGAGGCTGCCTGTGAGATCCGCTCCTGTGAGATCCGCTCCTGTGAGATCCGCTCCGTTCGGGCACAGCGACCCCGCCACAGCGCCGCAGCGCGCCGCGGTCCCCGAGAGCGACCTCCACGAACTGCCTCACCACCAGGTCGTGCCGCTGTGATGATCGTCGCCTCGCTCGTCGCCGTCTTCGTGGTCGTCGGCCTCTATTTCCTGCCAACCATCGTCGGCTCGGCCCGCCACGTCGTGCACATCGGCAGTGTCTTCGCCGTCAACCTGCTGCTCGGGTGGACCCTTATCGGCTGGGCAGTGGCCTTGGCCATGGCCCTGCGCACCAACCCTCCCTACCTCGAGCCGCCGACGGCCCACCAGGGGCTGGGATATCCTCCTCAGCCATGGCAGCACCCGGGAGGAACCGTCCCTGGCTGGTACGCAGATCCCGCCGGTTCGGGGCTGCTGCGCTGGTGGGACGGGTCCCACTGGACCGAGAGCACCGCGGCCAGCGACGGTCGAGGCAGCTGATGGAAGCCGCCTCGACGCTCACGTGCCCGGCGACCGCGCGATAGCCGGTCGCCTTGGACCAGTCGCATGTCGTCGCCCGCCGGCCCCTCTACGCCCCAGCCTCTTCGCTCGGGTGCACCCGGCGATGCGAGCGCTCCTCGAGCACCAGGCCTCCGCCGGGACCGACGGCCAGTGCCAGCTCACCGCCGAGCAGGCGCCTGAGCGGATCACCCACCAGCTCTCGCCGCCATCCCCGGTCGAGCCGTCCGGGGACGCCGGCCACCAGGTCGGCCACGTCCGCTCGGGTGGCCAGCAAGGTGGTGTCGAACCCTTGCTCCCCGGCCATCTGGCGGACCACCCCGACAGCCAGGGCCACCACTGCCGGGTTCGCACGCTCCTCACGGACGTCAGGGGGCAAGCACAGGGCACCGGCGGCCAGGCGGCGCCCGCGACGCACCGCTTGGAGGATCTCGTCGGTCGTCTCGGTGCTCAGGTGGCGGCCGCCCATGCCACGGATCTCCTGGAGCTGCTGCCGAGTCATCGGGGGGTGCTGCGCGATGGCCGACAGGGCCAGATCGGCCAGCACGACGCGCCGGGGGACGTCGCGTTCTGCCGCCCGACGCTCGCGCCAGGCAGCCACCTCCTGGGCCACGCCCCGGGCAGCGCCGCGCAGCTGGCGATGGTCGCGCATCTTCCACCAGGCTTGCTCGGGCACCACCACCCGCCTGGGGACGGCCAGCGTGGCAGCGCATTCTGCTTCAGCCCAGTCCAGGCGACCCTGGGCCTGCAGCAGGTCGACCATGATCGTGTGCAAGGCCAGGAGATGGGCCACGTCGCCGGCCGCATAGGTCACTTGCTCGCCGGTGAGCGGCCGGCGCGTCCAGTCGGTGAGCCGGTCCGCTTTGAGCAGGGAGATCCCGAGCAACCGCTCCACCAGACGGGCGAGCGACGGCGTGGACATGCCCAGGAACCCGGCGGCGATCTGGGTGTCGAACATCCGGGCCGGTACCGCCCCACACGCCTGGTCCAAGACGGAGAGATCCTGGTCGGCAGCGTGGAGCACAGCCAGCCCGGGGCCGCGCAGCACCTCGGCCAGCGGAGCGAGATCCAGCCCCAGCGGATCGATCAACGCCGTCTGGTCGGCCCACGCCACCTGGATGAGCGCTGCGTGGGGGAAGTACGTCCGCTCCAAGTGGAATTCGGTGTCGACGCCGTAGCGATCCGCGCCAGCCAGGACCACACACAGGTCGGCGAGCGAGCGGGCGGTGTCGACCAGGATCGGCGGGTTCACCAAGCCGGGCGCCCTCTGCAGCGCCGGCGAAGCCGGTGGCACGAGCCCGAGGCGGGTCACCGGCGAAGGCGCCGGCATCGGAGACGCTCCGGACGAGGAGGAGGGCTCGCGATCGGCACCAGCCTGCGGCGATGGTCCCGCCGCTGCCACGATAGGCGGCTCGGCTCCGGGCGCGCTCACCGCATCTCCACCTGGTCGAGGTAGTCGTCGCGCCAGTGCGAGAAGCGCTCGTCGGGCAACAGCAGGCAGTGGGTCGGGTGCAAGGCCTCCACGAAGGCGCGGTCGTGGCTGACCACCACGATGGTGCCCGGCCAGCGGCTCAACATGTCGCCTACCGCCAGGATCGACGAGGGGTCCAGGTTGTTCGTGGGCTCGTCGAGGATGAGGAGGTTCGTGAGCCCGGCAGCGAGCATGGCCAGTCCCAGCTTGGCCCGTTCGCCACCCGACAAGGTGCCGGCGGGCTGCGAGGCCAGGTCGCCGGGCAGACCGAAGGACCCGAGCAACGACCGGCGTTCGGTCTCGGTGACCAGCACCGAGTCGTCGACGTTCTCGAGGGCGGACCGCTCCAGGTCGACCTGCTCGTGCTCCTGGGCGAAGTAGCCGGGCGTCACGTGGTGACCGAGCAGGATCCGGCCGTCGGAGGGTTCTTGCACCCCGGCCAGGCAGCGCAGCAAGCTCGACTTGCCGGCGCCGTTGCGGCCCACCACCACCGCCCGGTCCCCACGGCGCAGGGCCATGGTCACGTCGAGCAGGATCTTGGTGTCGCCGTAGGCGACCGATAGGCCGGTCACCGCCAGTGGGGTCTCCCCGGATCGCGGTGGGACCGGCAGCCGGAACCGACTGGCCCGCTCCCGCTTGGTGACGGTGACCGCAGAGCGCTCCAGGCGCTCGACCCGCTTGTCGAGCGACTTGGCCACCCGGGCTCGCCGCGCCGTGCTGCCTCGCATGGAGTCGGCCAAGGTGGTGAGCCGGGTCACCTCCTTGGCCTGGGCGGCAGCGGCCTTCTCCTCGGCACCGAGGCGCTCCTCGAGCGCCCCCTGATAGGCGCTGTAAGTGCCCTTGAACTCGTGGAGCTGCGCGTCGGCGAGGTGCAGCACCTTGGTGATGGAGCGGTCGAGGAGACGGAGGTCGTGGCTCACGACCAGCAGCGCCCCCCGGAACCGCTCGAGCTCGTCCATGAGCCACCGCTTGGCGGCCACGTCGAGATGGTTGGTGGGCTCGTCGAGGACCATGACCTCGGGCTCCTGGAACAGCACCCGCACGAGGTCCACCCGGCGCCGCTGACCGCCGGACAGCCCGGCGATGTCGTCCAGCAACAGCTCCTGGCGCAAGCCCAGGCCGTCGGCCAGCCGGGCCATGACCGCCTCGGCCTCGTAGCCGCCGCGGTGGCGGAACTGCTCCTCCACCTCGCTGAACTGCTCGATGTTCTCGCTGCTGGGTTCGTCGGCCATGGCCTGGCGGGCCCGACTGAGCTCGGCGTCGAGGACGTCGAGCCCCCGCGCCGAGAGCACGTGGGAGAACCCGCTCGGATCGCTTCCGAGCCCCCTGGGTACCGGTACCTGGGGGAGGTAGCCGAGGTTGCCGATGATCCGGCTCTCGCCGCTCGAGCGGACCTGGTCGGCCGGCTCGCCGACGAGCACCGAGATGAGCGATGACTTACCGGTGCCGTTGCGACCCACGAGCCCCACCTTGTCACCCGGGTTGACAAGGAACGAGGCATCGCGAAGCAGGGTGCGGGCACCGATGTGGATCGTGAGGGAGGTCGCGGCGATCATGGGAGTGGTGCCGAACCTGCGATCAGGCGGCGGTCGGCAGCGCCGCACGGCACCGACCGGTTCTGGGCGCGCCACCTGGCACGGCGAAACAGTCGGTGCACCCATGGTACCGCCTCGAGGTCCGGCTCCGGTCAGATGAGCAGTCGGAACACTGCGCTGTCGGGAGGCAGGATCCGAGCGGAGAGCCCCGAGCGCTCGATCCGAGCCACCAAGGGTGCCAGGTCGCCGGCGGCGGCCAGCTCCACCCCGACCAGCGCCGGTCCGAGCTCACGGTTGTTCTTCTTCGTGTACTCGAACAACACGATGTCGTCAGTGGGACCAAGGCAGTCGTCGAGGAACCGGCGCAGGGCGCCGGGACGCTGGGGGAAATCGACGATGAAGTAGTGCTTCAGGCCCAAGTGGACCAGGCTTCGCTCCACGATCTCGCCGTATCGGGCGACGTCGTTGTTGCCGCCACTCACCATGCACACGACGCTCCGCCCGGCGACCCGCGCCGTCAGCTGGGGGAGCGCTGCGAGGGCCAGGGCACCGGCCGGCTCGGCGATGATGCCGTCGTGCTGGTACAGCGCGAGCATCTCGGTGCACACCGCCCCCTCGTCCACCACCACCAGCTCGTCGACCAGCGCAGAGACGACGGACACCGCCAGCGCACCGGGGGTGCCAACCACCGCGCCGTCCACGAAGTCGTCGGTGATGTCCACGGTGACGGGGTGCCCCGCCGCGACAGAGCGCAGCATCGCCGGCGCCCCGGCCGGCTGGGCGCCGATCAGCTCCGTAACACCGCTGCGCGACCGCGAAGGGATGCCGTCCAGCTGACCCGCACCGGCAGGACCGGCAGGACCACCCGCACCGGCAGGACCGGCAGGACCGGCAGGACCACCCGCACCGGCAGGACCGGCAGGACCACCCGCACCGGCAGGACCGGCAGG